>NC_009441.1:609687-914530 GCF_000016645.1 Flavobacterium johnsoniae UW101 | reverse complement strand
GCTCTGTAATAAGTAGTTTTTGTTAAAGTACCTATTTGAGAACCAGCTAAGACGGCTGTTGTTGCTCCGTCAATATTGTTGAAATTTGTATTATCTATAGATGCCTGCCATTGTATATTACCTCTATAGCCGCTTAATGTAATATTAGCAGGCTGAGTTCCGTAACAAATCGATTGGTTTGCAGAAGCAGTTCCGCCAACACTTGTTGGACTGTTTGTAATGGTAACGGGAGTACTTGCTGTAAAATCACAAGCAGTTCCGGTTCCTGCTACATTGCTGGTAGCCAAACGTCGATATTGGTATACAATATCATTTGCCGTGCCGTTCGCAGCCATTGCAGGAGGATCGTATGTTCTTCCTGTCGCTCCTGGAATATTAGAGAATCCGCCGCCATCAGTCTGTATCTGCCATTGAAAGTTGATATATGGATTTGCTGCATTAGGATCGGCACTGTTATATTGAAGTGAGCCGTCAATAACTGCCGGATCTCCTCCATTGCAGAAATTTACTGTAGCTGGAGCTGTGATGGTATTCAATGCAGCGTCAAATGGTGTTATGTTAAAAGCAACTCTGTTGGCACCTGCATTTTCATAGTATTCTAATGTGAAAATTGGATTTGCAGGAACATTTACCAAAATGTTGCTGTATGTAGTAGCGCCTTGTTCTACCCATCTGTCTAAAATATACCCGCCATTATTTATAGATAATCTTACTCCGTCATCTCCTATTATTCGAATTAAATAACATCCTGCAGGTCTTGTTGACTGCATGCGGTATCTTACAGCAAACCCTTCTGTATACATCGAAGCTCTTTGTACTCCATTTGAAAATACAGGAAAACAAGTGTAGTCACCGCCAAAGTCTGTATCAAAGTTTTCAGTTCCTATCGTATAATAACCTGCATAATTTGCATTTGTAAATGGTGAAGGAGCGGCTCCTACAGAATTATATACATGGCCTATCCAGGTGTTATTTGCTCCTGCCGTTGTTTGGCTGTCAAGTGTATTGGCGGCAGAGTTTAATCTTAGAGTCATTGTACCGCTATTTGTCTCTCCACAATTACCTGTTAAAAGTACCCGTACTTGTCCTGAGAAAGTAGCTGTCCAGGTAACTGTTGCACCACTAGTTCCGGATGATACAACACTAGGGCTTAAATTGTTATTTGAGTTGTCTAATAATGTTAAATTCTCTGCTCCTGCAAATATATTGTCTACAGAAAAGGTGTAATTATATCCCTGAATAACATTCACTAATGAATATTGACCATTACTAACAGTATTGGTTTGTGTATTGCTGTTGTCAATACAAAAAGTGTACAAAGATCCTGCTTGAGTAGGAGTTGGTTGTGCTGGAGGAGGTGTGAAAGTATATACTTGATTAGTAGCAGGTCTTGCGTTAATACTAGTAGTGAAAGTATCGACTTGACCAGTCGGATTTGAACCAGAATCATTTAAAGTAATGTAGTTCCCATTTGCATCATAAATACCAATTGAGGCACTTATATTTCCTGAATTGTTGTTTCCACGACTATATCTATATTCAATTTTATTTGATCCTTCATATAGCCACACTTGAAACGAAATTGCATTTCCATTATTTCCATTATAAAAATATTGTTGAATCCATTCAATTTTTAGAATTCGGCTTCCAGAAACTGTATCAATGCGATATCTAGGTACAGAACTATAAACCATATCATCCCAAAATGGAAATAAAATTGGCTTTGCATTATTAGCATTTGCGGCAGAATTATCGAAATATGCATTGTTAACATTAGCAAAAGATAACCAGCCATTCTCACTAATTTTGATCTGAGTATAATTTATTCCTGCGAAATTAAATGTAAATGGCAAGGTAGAAAAAGAAGAAATAACATCATCATTATTGCCATTAGTTGGCATTCCAGGAAAAGCTGTTGCGCCAGTTAAATTGCTATATGTACTTGTGGAAGAACTAAAACAATAATTATTCGCAGATTGTCCAAAACTTAGGTATTGTATAAATAAAATAATGAGTAAGAGTAGTTTTCTAATCATAGTAGGCGTGGTATTAAATTTTTGTTTTTGGGTGTCAAATTCAATAAAAAATGTAGAATTTCGTTATCAACAAAATTTTAATTTTTTTAGTAAAATGTTAAAAATCTTATTAATATTTGTTTAAGATCTTGAACAGTTTAACAAACAGAATTTGCCTCAAAAATATTACAATTTGGAATAAAAAACAACTGTGATAAATGCTGTTTTTGAGAAAAGTAAATAAATTATCATAAAATTTAACAGTTTATTGTTTATTTTTAGCATTTAGAGTTAAAAAAGAAAGAAAATACACATGAGTAAAATTTACACTGCAAAAGAAGCTTTACAGAAATTAGAGCATTTTTGTGCCTATCAGGAACGTTGCCATGATGAAGTTGTCTCTAAACTATATAGTTTAAAAATGACAACTGAAGAGGTTAATATAATTGTTGTTCAGCTAATTGAAGGAAATTTTTTAAATGAAACTCGTTTTGCCTGCAGTTTTGCAAGAGGCAAACATCGAATAAAATATTGGGGAAAAATTAGAATTACGAACGAATTAAAAGCTCGTCATATTTCTTCAACAAATATTTCACTTGCTTTAAAAGAAATTTCATCTGAAGAATATTTTGAAACTTTCGAGAATCTCGCTGAAAGATGCTGGAATTCTATACATGAAAACGATACTTTCAAAAAGCGCAAAAAGTTTTGTGATTATATGCTTCGAAGAGGCTATGAAAGTGATCTTGTTTATGAGAAAGTTAAAGAATTGGAACAAAAATAATGATTAAAATACTCTTCAAAAATCTTATTTCTGATTCGTTTAGACTAGAACTAAAAACAATTATAAATTATCATAAATTCCTTACGTAATAATAAATAACGCATAGTTGTAAAATATTGCTTTTCTGAGAAATTTTTATCAAACTAGACGTTTTTTCGATTATTTTGCCAAAAAGAGAACAGAAAAAAGAATGATATTACGGATTTTTCCTATTTTTAACAAACTCGTTTTATAAGAAATTCCAGTAATACTGAATTTTTACTATGTAGTTCGTCGATTTTTTCACCAGTTTATCGATTATATAGTGGTTCTAAAAACCGCCGTAGAATCTAACACGTAGATGTTTTTATATTTGCTCGGTTCAAAAAGCTATGCCAGCATAACAACCTGATAGAAAAACATCTAGTATGAAAAAAACTTTACTTTTATTTTTGTTTTTAATACCTTTTTTAGGTAGTGCGCAGCTTGCAAGTGCGAGTTATGTTATTGGTAATTCACAGCCAGCACCATTTAAAACTTTGGCTACAGCTATTACAAGTATCAATTCTACTGGGATTGCAGGTCCTGTTACTTTATTACTAGATGAAAATCAAACAGTAACATCAACTATTTTTATAGACAGATCAGATTTTAGCGCTGCAAAGACATTAACAATAAAGCCAAATACAAATAGAAATATTACTATTACTGGAAATATAGGTAATACAAGTACAGCGCCAATTTTAAAGTTAGAAGGAACAGATTATGTTACAATAGATGGAAGTAATAATAATACAACTTCAAGTAACTTAATCATTAGTAATACTTCAACAGTAAATTATAATAATTTCACTCAAATACATTCAGCTATTTTGTGGATTACAAATAAGGCCGCCGACGCAGCGACTTATAATACTTTAAGGAACATACAGTTTGTTGGTTCTGGTGTAGATGCTACAAGTTCAACTTCTGCGGGTGTCGTTATTAGTGATGCAAACAATATGCAGACAGCAGAAACAATATCAAATTCAAATAATACTATTTCGAATAACATCTTTACAAGAATGAAATTTGGAATATGGACTTTTGGTGGAACTTCTTATAATCAAAATTTAACCATAAATAATAATACTTTCGGTTCTGCAAATGCAGCCGATGTAATTGTTGTAAATGCAATTAAGTTATCAAATACTCAAAATACATTGGTTACAGGTAACTCTATATTAGGGGTTGCAATGTCATCAAACAGTACTTTTATTTCTGGAATTAATTTATATGATAGAAGTATAGGCTGTACTATTTCTAGAAATAGAATTTCAAGTGTGAAAAGTTCTGGTTTAGGCAGTGGAATACACATCGATCTTGATAATTCAGTAACTGCAAACTTAAATATTGTCAATAATTTTATAAGTGGAATAGCTTCTTCTACTGGTGGCCAGTATGATTACAATAATGCTGGACATGGTATTTATTTTGTTAAAGGGAATAGAATAAATTTATATTACAATACAGTTGTTCTTAATGTAAATCAAACGGGATTATCTGCAAGTTTATTTATATCAGATGGAAGTAATTTAGATATTAGAAATAATATTTTTTATAATTCCCAAACAGGATCGGGTTTACGATATGCTGTCTACTCATTAACAAATAGAAGTGTATTTTCAAATATTAACAGAAATGATTATATAACAAGTTCTGGAGGTACGTTAGGACGATTAAATAATGCTGATGCAGCTACAATAGCTGATTGGAGAGTTGCGACATCTCAGGACGGAAACTCATTAAGTGTTGCTCCTTCATTTGTCAGTGCTTCAGATTTTCATTTAATTACAAATAATACCAATAATGAAAGTTTAACAGGAGTTACCATTTCTGGTATCACAACAGATATTGACGGAGATACGAGAGTAAAGCCATATATGGGTGCAGATGAACTTGTTCAATGTACACCATCAGGAGATCAAACAACATTTGGTGTAAATTCTTGGCTTGGTTATGTATATTCTTGGACGGGAACTGCTTATCCAAATCCAGCTACATCAACTACATTACCAGTATCTGCGACATCGACTTATATTGGAACTGTTACAGAAAATGCTCTTTTTGATAGAAATGTGACATCAGGTCAGGTAAATGGAGTTACTAGAAACATTCCGTGTGATACTCCGCCTTCTGATAAATTTTTCGTTCGTTATAAAATGCAGACTACTACAGCAGCCGGAAGATACAATTTCACAATTGGAGGAGATGATGGTGTAAGATTATATGTCGATGGAAGTTTAGTAACTGTAGCTCCAACAGGTTCTTATGGTGTTCATAGTTATAATACTTATGCAGCACAAGTTGATCTTACTGCCGGAACACATAATTTTATTTTAGAATATTTTGAAAATGATGGAGATTCAAGAGTATCGTTTTCATATGGTCAAATTCAAGGAAACGTTGCGCTTCCATTTGGTGACAACAAGTGGAATGTATATGGTTTTACAGTAGCTAATATCAATCTGCCATCATATGCTTATGCTGGAATGTATGTAGACAATAATGTGAATGTTAACACTCAAACATCATGGGGAAGAACAAGCTCGCCCTCTGCAGCTTCAAGCTGGCTTGGGGCTCCTGTTGGAGTTGATCAGTTTACAATTACTTACAAACGTCAGGGATTTCCTTGCGGGCGTTACCAGATTCAATTAGTAAATTGTGATGACGTAGGAGAGATTTATGTAGATGGAACGAAAGTTTTTACTCAAAATGGTTATACAGGTACTTCAGCAATTATAAATGGAGGTACAACTTATTTGTTGAATAAAAATTCAACAGTTGAAATTCGTCTAAGAGAAGATGGAGGAGATGCAAACATAGCGGTTAATTTTATTGATACACCAACGGTTTATAATGGGTCAGGGACTTTAGCAAGTGATACTTCTATAAGAATTAGTGCAAATACTACTTTGGGTTCAGATCTTCAGGTTTGTTCATGTACAGTTGACACAGGAGTCACTTTTACAATTCCTGCGAACAGAACTTTAACTGTAGATGAAACCATAAATGTTGCAGGAACAGGAAAATTGCTTATTCAAAATAATGGATCATTATTACAAAAAAATACAACTGCTGCAGCTTACACAGGAGCAGTGACTTCATTTGAAATGCAGAGAAATACAGCGCCAGTACGTCGTTATGATTTCAGTTATTGGTCATCGCCGGTAACACTAGCATCAAATTTCACATTATATAAATTATCACCAAATACACTTGGAGATAAGTATTACAGTTATAATCCAAATTCAGGATGGGCAATTAATTATAATGGAACACAAGTTATGACTCCAGGTCAGGGATATATTGTAAGAGCACCTCAATCTTATGATATAAACAGCACGGCAGTATATACCGCTTCTTTTATTGGTGTTCCTAATAATGGAGATGTCACAATAACTCCAGTAGGTGGTCAATGGAATTTAATTGGAAACCCATACCCATCGGCTCTAGACGCTCAAAAACTTATGACGGCAAACAATAATGTTGGCTCATTATATTTCTGGACGCATAATTCACCTCCTAGTAATACTGTTTCGGGTGATGCAACTTACAATTACACAAGCAATGATTATGCTGTTTATAACTTTAGTGGTGGTGTTGCAACTTCTAGTGGTGCAGCTGCTCCTAGCGGATACATTGCAGCAGGACAGTCTTTCTTTATTAATGCAAGTTCAAGTAATAATATTGTGTTTACTAATGATATGCGTGTTGGTGGAAATAATACACAATTCTTTAAAACTGCTAAGGCTGCAGAAGAGGTTGAGAGAAATCGTTTATGGTTGAATTTTACAAACACACAAGGAGCATTCAAGCAAGCATTAGTTGGTTATATCGAAGGAGCTACAAATAGTTTAGATAATGGTTTCGATGCCGAAACTATGGCAGGTAACAGTTATGTAGATTTTTATAGTATTAATGATGCTTTGCAATTAACGATTCAAGGGCGAGCACTTCCTTTTGAAAACAGCGATATAATTCCTCTTGGTTATAATACATCTATTGCAGGAGACTTTACAATCTCTATAGATCATGTAGATGGAGTGTTTAATGACCAAGCTGTTTATTTAGAAGATAAAAAAACGAGCACAATTTATGATCTAAAAGCAGGTGATTATACCTTTAAAACAGAAGCAGGAACTTTTGATGATCGTTTTACGCTGCGTTATACAAACAAAACATTAGGAACAGGAGACTTTGAAAATGTAGATAATGGTCTATTGGTCTCTGTAAAAGACAAGGTAATCAAAGTGACTTCTAATAAAGAAAATATAAAGAGTACCGCAATTTATGATATATCGGGAAGACTTATTTATGATAAAAATAAAGTTGGAACCACAGAATTGCAAATATCAAACCTGCAGTCAGCCGATCAGGTATTGTTAGTAAAAATTATATTAGACAATAATTATACTCTAACGAAGAAAATTATTTTCAAATAGATATAAATAAATCACATAGAAAATCCGATAGTTTTTACTATCGGATTTTTCAATGTAAAAACAATACATAATTAAAAAACATAAATATTACATTAAGAAAATAACCTATTTAACACCCCAATCAAACCAAAATTACAAACTTATATGTGCCCAAAATCACTTTTGTTTATTCGTTCTTTATTTTTAAAAAGTATAATTTTATTTTTCTTGTTTATTTCATTTGAAGTATCAGGCCAGTCTGCTGTTACAAGAATTATAACAGATTGGAAGGGTTATTGGTCATCAACTGGTTTAACCGGAGTAGGAAATCGACCTGACGATGTCAATAATTTATTGGCTTTTACATGGAATGGAACTATTTATTCTACAGGTGTAAATAACACTATTCTTAACAACAATGCCGTTACTTACAATCCTCAAAGATTTAGAGCTTTAAAGATTCAAAATTTAGGTTCCACCACGAGTATGTATTTTTTACAAGGTTCTATGATAGATGGATCTGCCTCAACAGCTACCTTAGTGCCGCCAATAGCAGGAGCAACTGCAACAGGTGCTGAACTAGCTTCAAGATTAACAGATGGTGTTAACGGATTAACACTAGGAACTGGTGTTGCAAATATAAAAGCGGGTGTCGCTGAATTTAAAATAGGAACTAATAATTTAAATTCAAGCGGTATTGGCGATGGAATTCCTGATTTAATTGTGACTCAGGTAGCAGAACCTGGAGGAACACCAGATACTTTCAAATTCATTGATGCATCAGGCAACACTGTAGGAAATCAATTGTCTATAAACTTTATTTCGGTTAATGCTGTTGGAACTTATAGTCTTGATTTATTTAAGATGGATGGGACATATGGTTTTACTCCGGCAGCAACAAGAGACATTCGTGTTTTGGGAATCGAAACAAGTGAATTTGGAATAACAGCTGCTAATGCATCACAAGTTGATCGATTTGTTGTTACCTTTTCAGGAAATTCAGATTGCGCTTTTATAGCTTTTAATACAAATTCTCTAAAAATTGCTGAATTAGGTTTAGTAAAAAAAGCTTCAATGCCATCATGTGGAAAAGAAGGAGATGTTATTAATTATACTTTTGATGTAAGAAATACAGGAGAAGTGCCAATTACAGATATAACAGTAACTGATCCGATGCCGGGAGTAATAATAACTGGAAATCCCATCAGTAGTTTAGCAGTGGGGGCTACAGCAACGGTTACTGGTACTTATACCATAACGGCATCTGATGTAAATTTGGGAAGAGTTGTAAATTCAGCAAAGGTTACTGGAACAGATCCTTCGTTAAATCTAATAGAAGATATTTCAGGACAAACCTTTACGGATAATATTCCAACAAGCATAGACTTACTTGCTCCGCCAGTTATTGGTACAATAACTAATACAGGGTGTGCCGCTTTGGGAACAATAGAATTAACAAATCTGCCTTCAGGTAATTGGACTATAGAACGTAGTCCTGGACTTATTACTACAACCGGCTCAGGAATAACTACAACAATTACAGGTCTTACGGCAGGGACATACACTTTTAGAGTAACCAATTCAACAGGATGTAAATCACCAGCAAGTGCAAATGCAGTTGTTACAGATCAATCCTCTACAACTTGGAACGGTACTGCTTGGTCAAACGGAACGCCAAATGCCACAAAAGCTGCGGTCTTTAATGGAGCTTATTCTATAACAGCAGATTTAACAGTATGTGCCTGCACAGTTAATTCTCCTGTTAATTTAGTTGTCCCATCTGGAATAACATTACATGTTGTAAATGCTTTAACAGTAAATAGTGGTGCTTCTTTAACTTTCAATAATAATTCTAGTTTGTTTCAAACTAATACCGGAACAAATATCAATTCAGGAAACATCACTTACAGAAGAGATACACAGCCGGTACGTCGTTACGATTTCACCTATTGGTCAACACCAGTAACTTCGACTCCTGCTTTTACACTGGCAAACCTTTCGCCGGCAACACTTCTAGATAAATATTACAGCTATGATCCTGCTGCAGGATGGATAATAAGTTTTAATGGAATACTGCCAATGGCCAAAGGAAGCGGTTACATCGTTAGATCTCCGCAGACTTTTGATATTGTAACACCGGCAGTTTATCCTGCTTCCTTTGTTGGAGTTCCAAATAACGGAAATGTTACAGTTAATGTAGTTCCAAACAGTTTTAATTTAATAGGGAATCCCTATCCTTCTGCCGTAAATGCTTTTCAGCTTTTATCAGCAAACAGCACTATAGGATCATTATATTTCTGGATGCATAATGCCCCTCCAAGCGATGCTGTTTCAGGAGATGCTACATACAATTACACAAGCAGTGACTATGCGGTTTTTAATTCATCAGGAGGTGTCACAACTTCAAATGCTGCTCAGACTCCGGTTGGATATATTGCAGCGGGACAGGCTTTCTTTACCAACAATGGAACAGGAAACAGCATTTTGTTTACAAATAACATGAGAGTTTCAGGCAATAACAGCCAGTTTTATAAAACAACAGGAACAGATAATATCGAAAGAAACCGTATCTGGCTGAATTTTGCCAATAAAGAAGGAGCTTTCAAACAGCTCTTAGTAGGATATATTGATGGCGCAACAAACAATTGGGACATTCAATACGATGCAGAAACTATGGATGCAAATACCTATACAGATTTTTACAGTATTAACCAAAATATGTCTTTAACCATTCAGGGACGAGGACTGCCTTTTGAGAACAGCGATGTGATTCCGTTAGGGTACAAAACAACAATTGCGGGAGATTTTACGATTTCAATTGATCACGTTGACGGATTATTTGATAACCAGAATGTATATCTGGAAGACAAAACAACAGGAACTGTTTCAGATTTAAAAGCTCAGGACTATACTTTTAAAACAGAAGCAGGAACTTTTACAGATCGTTTTGCACTTCGTTACACTAATAAAACATTAGGAACTGGTGATTTTGAAAATGTAAAAGACGGACTTTTAATTTCTGTAAAAGATAAAACTATCAAAGTTACTTCTGCAAAAGAGAACATTAAAGAAGTAAACATTTTCGATATTACAGGAAAACTGATTTATAATAAAAAGAAAGTCAGCAATACTGAATTATCAATCTCAAACCTTCAGTCAGCCGATCAGGTGCTGCTTGTAAAAGTTAATCTTGAAAACAATGCAGAGGTAACCAGAAAAATCGTTTTTTAATAATCAATAGTTTTATATTAATTGAAAATCCGCAGTTCAGCTTGAACTGCGGATTTTTTTATTTTAAAAATCACCAAAAGTGGGTATTGTATTATTTTTCGAATCGATTTAATTTCGGCAAATTCTTACAATTTATAATTGCTTATTTTGGATTTGATTAAAAACATAATTTGTTCACTAATTTTTACGGCCTTGCCATTAAATGTTATTGGACAACAAGGAAAAGTTGATGCTACTTTTAATACTCTTGATGATGGACTAAAAGGAGATGGTTTTGATAATGTAGTTCGAACTCTTTTATTGCAGTCTGACGAGAGCTTAATAGTGGGCGGAGACTATACAAGTCTTAACGGAATTTTATCAGCATATTTCACCAGATTAAATGAAGATGGAACAATTGATAATAGTTTTGATACTGGAATTGGTTTTAATGGAAAAGTCTATGCTTCAAATATTCAATCAGATGGAAAAATAATCGCAGCGGGAAGTTTTACATCATTTAACGGAAGAAATGCAGGAAGACTAATCCGTTTAAATAATGATGGCTCTCAAGATCTATCATTCAACACCATTATTGGTGCAACAACAGGAATTATATCAGGTATTAGTATTCAGCCAGATGGAAAAATTATAATTTCAGGAAGTTTTACAAAATATAATAATGTAACTGTAAATCGAATCGCCAGAATTCTTCCCAATGGAGATATAGATACCTCGTTTTTAACAGGAATCGGTTCTGCTCTAAGTATTACAAACACAAGGGTTTTATGGGATGGAAAAATTTTAGTTACAGGAAATTTTACTTCATTTAATGGTTTTTCAAGTAATAGAATAATTAGATTAAATCTTGATGGAACTGTTGATACAAGTTTTAATATAGGTTTAGGTTTTAATGATGATGTTAACGCAATAGCGATTCAAAATGATAGAAAAATTATTCTTGGAGGAAATTTTACTTCATATAATGGTAATGAAGCCAATAGAATTATCCGCCTCAATGAAGATGGCTCAATAGACAATGCTTTTTTGAGCTCTGGTTTTAATAATGGAACGGTTCAAGTCATAAAAACAGATTCTTCGGGTAATATTATGGTTGGCGGATCATTCACAAATCAATATAATGGAACGAATGTTAACAGAGTTGTATTGCTAAATTCAAATGGGACAATTAAAAGTGATTTTGATATAGGATCAGGTCCAGCATCAGCTTCTGTTTTAACTCTAGAAAATAATTTAGAAGGATCTTGGTTTGTAGGCGGTTCATTTTCGGTTTTTGATGGACAAAATCAAGGCCGATTGGCAAAAATTAATGATCATGGTGAACTTGATTCAAGCTACCTGACAGCAGGAATAGGGTTCGATAATTCTGTTTTAAAGATAATTTCGCTAAATGATAAAAAAACCATGGTATTTGGAAGCTTTACCAAGTTTAATAATAACTCAGTAAACAGAATAACAAAACTCCTGGAAGATGGTTCATTAGATCAAAATTTTAATAGAAGTCAATCTGGAGCGAATGACTTAATAGATACGGCTGTAATTCAGGATGACGGAAAAATTATATTTGGAGGAAAGTTTACAAAATATAATGATTTAACCTGTAATCGTATTGTTCGTATTTTGCCAGATGGAAGCATTGATAATACATTTAGTACTGGTGCAGGTTTTAATAATCAGATATATTCAATAGCGATTCAGCCAGATAATAAAATAATTGCTGCGGGGCATTTTACACGATACAATAATGATCCTTCAGCAGTAAGAATAATAAGGTTATTACCCGATGGATCAAAAGATATGACTTTTAATGCAGGACTAAGCGCTGAAGCTGTTATTGAAATTGTATTGATTCAGCCCGATGGGAAAATATTAGTTGGAGGAAGATTTACTACTTTTAACGGACAGTCTCTTTCTCATTTGGTTCGATTAAACACCGATGGCAGTATTGATTCAGGTTTTTCAATTGGTACAGGATTTAACAAAAACGTTTACGCATTAGCTTTACAATCTGATGGAAAAATAATTGTTGGCGGTTCTTTTACAACCTTTAATGGAATAACACAAAAAGGAATTTTACGTTTAAATTCTAATGGAACTCTTGATAATTCTTTTGAATCAGGTTCTGGTTTCAATAAGGGAGAAGTCAGGACAATTTTGATCCAGCCTGACGACAGAATTTTGGCAGGCGGTACATTTTCTGGAACTTATAAAAGCAATCCTTCGTTCCGATTAATTCGATTATTAAAAACAGGAGAATTTGATCCTTCGTTTAGTTCTCCTCTTAACAATAAACTTTTCTCATTAAGTTTTACTTCTGATTACAGATTACTGATTGGAGGAAATTTCAACTCTGTTTCTGATCTTTCAAAACACAGAATAGCAAGATTAAAACTCTGTTTAGAATCTACAGAATGGAATGGCATTTCATGGTCAAATGGTTATCCTTCCGGAGGAAAAGAAGTTTTTTTTAAAGCAGATTATCCAAATCTAAATTCTGCTGAAGTCTGCAGCTGCACTATTGATTCCGGAAAAACAGTAACACTTTTAGAAGGAAATACATTAGGAATTGAATTTTCTTATTTAGGAAATGGAATTTTAGTTTTAGAAGATTCAGCAAGTTTATACCAATGCGATGATGAGACGATAAATAACGGTATTATTCATCTAAAGAGAAAAACAAAGCCTATTTTAAGATACGATTATACATATTGGTCGTCGCCGGTGAACAATCAAAAATTAATTGATGTTTCACCTCAGACTTTATTTGATAAATATATGTCTTATGACGAAACAATAGATAATTGGAAAATAGAAAATCCTTCAAATAATATGATTTTGGGAAAAGGATATATTATCAGAGGCCCTCAGGAATTTTCGATAGAACAGCCCACTATTTATGAAGCTGTATTTAAAGGAATTCCAAACAATGGTAAAATAGAAATCAAATTAGGACAAAATGATAGTTTTAATTTAATAGGGAATCCCTATCCTTCAGCAATTGATGCGGATCTTTTTCTAAGAAAAAATGAATTTAAAACAAAAGGTGCATTATATTTTTGGACACACAATACTCCTATAACTAATTATGAATATTCAGAAGATGATTATGCCGTTTATAATTTAGTTGGCGGAATTGGCACCAGAGCAGTATCTGATGGTATTAATGATTTTATTCCAGATGGGAACATTGCTTCCGGCCAGGCCTTTTTCTTAAAGAGTAATCTGCCTGAAACCATTGAGTTTAATAATAGTATGCGGATTCAAGATAAAAATAATGCCTTTTTTAAAATTGCCAAAAAAACTATCGAAAAACATAGAATTTGGTTGAATTTTAGAAATGAGAAAGGAGCTTTTAAACAGACATTATTAGGATATGTTGATGGTGCAACAAATGGTTATGATATAAACTTTGACGGTGAAACTTTAGACGGAAATCAATTTGTTGATTTTTATAGCATAATCGAAGATAAAAAATTAGTAATTCAGGGCAGGGGATTACCCTTTAAAGACAGCGATGAAATTATCTTGGGGTACAAAACAACAATTGCAGGAGAATTTACTATTGAAATAGATCATGCAGATGGTTGTTTAAGTCATCAGCCAGTTTACTTGCTTGATAACATCGAAGGGAAAAGTATAGATTTAAGTATAAATAATTATAAATTCACTACTAATAAAGGCACCTTTACAGATAGATTTTCTATTCATTTTTTAAATGAAAATTTAAAAACTAATGAATTTGAGAATGATGATAACTCTTTATTTATTTCTGTTAAAAATCAAGTCATTACAATAAACTCCTCTCAGGAAAAAATAGACACAGTTTTTATTTACGACGTTTCAGGAAATTTGCTTTTTAAAAAGAGAAACAATGAAACGAACCAAATGAGCATATCAAATTTTAAATCAGCTCAACAGGTTTTATTGATACAAACAGTTCTCAAAAATGATAAAAAAATAACAAAAAAGGTCATTTTTTAGGTATAGAATACAATCCATTTGCTTAAAAGTAAATGGATTTTTTGTTTAAGTAAGTTTGACTAAGTACGTCTTTATTTTTAGCCGGATCCTATGTTTACTGGACTTTTCTTAATTAACACAAAATGTAAGAATTGCCTGTTGTTGAGTGAAAACTGTTAAAGTGTTAATTTTTAACATATTGCAAATACAGCATTGTAAATAAAATCGTACCTTGTAGTAATAATTGTACGATTAACGTACTTAAAAGCCGTTGAAATACATTTTGTCACCCCCTTCCCAAAATGATATTTTTTATTTTTTATCTGCCAAAAAAATATTGATTGCTATTTTAAATACCATTAAAAAATAAGCATCAAAATAGTACTTCTTTGGATTTAATTATCAGATCTCTATTCTGTACGCATACTTTTTTTGAGGTATTTAGAATTTTCAATTTAATCAGACTTCATTTGATTTTAATTTTTCTTTTAATTTAAAAAATAGTGTGATGGAAAAAAAACTACCAGCCTCTTTGGTTTTGCCTCAAGTTTTAACGCATTGCTTTTATTACTTGAATCTGTATTTTGGAAAAATTTCATCTTCAAAGGCAAAACTATCTCTTCTTTTTTTATTTGTATGTTTTTCTTTATGGGCACAACCACCTCATACATTTAATTCCAACGGATCAATCGTAGTCCCTGCCGGGATAACCACAATGGATGTACAGGCTTGGGGAGGCGGAGGCGCTGGTGGAGGTGCAAGTGGAGCCGTTTTAGATGGAAGAGCGGCAGCTGGAGGTGGTGGCGGTGCTTATGCAAGAAGTAATATAACTGTTGCCGCTGGTGCGACTTTAAATGCATCAGTTGCAGGTACAACTACAAATGCCTTAGTTTCGGGTGCTGCAGTTAACGGAGCAGCAGGAGGGAGTTCTACCATTTTAGGATTTGAAACATCTATATTAGCATTAGGCGGTGGTGGAGGCGGTGCAAATAATGCGGGAGGAACACCAGCAGGCGGAGCTGGAGGATCAGCCGCAAGTTCAGTTGGAAATGTATCAAAATTGGATGGTGCAGCTGGAGGTAATGGAGTTACAGGTGCAATAGGTTTATTAACTGTGTCAGGAGCCGGTGGAACAGCCGGCGGCGGCGGCGGTGCTGGTGGTGCTGGTGTTGCCAGTGTAGCATTAGGAAATGGTCCTGGAAATGCAGGTACAGCACCAGGAGGAGGAGGAAGTGGTGCTATGCAGTCGTTACTTGGAGGAGCACAAATTGGAGGTTCGGGAGCGGCAGGCCGTGTTATAATTACCTATACTTGTCCAACTTACAGCATCACTGGAATTTCTGCCGCAAATGTTTGTAATTCAGTAGGAACAACTTCTGTAGTAACCTTAACATCCAGTGGAGGAGGCCTTCCTATTGGGCCCTATGTAGTTACTTATAATCGTAGTAATCCTAGTGGAACAGGATTAACAGCTATAATGAATGTTACTACACCCGGAACAGGAACTTTTACAGCAGCAGGCTTAAATGTTATTGGAACAAGTAATATTACAGTGACCAATTTGACATCTGCAGCATGTTCTTCTAATATATCAACAAATAATGTAGCCTCATTAACTGTTTTTGCAGCTACAGTTGGCGGAACTCTAGCCGGAACTGCCACAGTTTGTTCAGGAGCAACAAGCGGAACATTGACTTTGAGCGGGCAAACTGGATCTATTATAAAATGGGAATCATCTGTGAGTCCTTTTACAGTTTGGACAACAATTCCAAATACAACAAACACTTATACTTCAGGTGCTCTTACAGAAACTTCTCAGTTTAGAGCCGTAATTCAAAATGGAAATTGCGCAGTTGTTAATTCTTCTATTGCAACAATAACAGTAAATCCACTCCCTCAAGGCAGTTTGAGTGCCAATGGTCCATTTTGTGTAACAGGTAGTGGACAATTAACATTTACAGCAACAGCCGGAACCGGACCTTATACAATTGTTTACAAAGAAAATGGCGGTGCAGATCGTACTGCAGCAAATATATCAAGCGGTGTCGCTTTTCCAACATTTACAACTCCAGTTACTACAACTACAGTATACACTCTGGTGTCTGTAACAGGAGCCAATACATGTTCAAGAAGCAGTGGATTTACAAATAATACAGCAACAATTACCGTAAATTCAAGAATTGCAACACCGGGCTTTGGAACAGTAACACAACCAGATTGTGTCACTTCAACCGGAAGCGTTGTCTTAACTGGGCTGCCTGCGGGAAGCTGGACCATAACACAAAGCGGAACGGCTTCTCAGACCTATAATTCTTCCGGAACAACTTATACTATTTCAAATTTAGCAGTTGGAAATTATACATTTACAGTGCAGGATGCTGCAAACTGCCCATCACTAGCTACGTCTACTCTTACTCTTATTGCTCCAGTTGTAAATATTTGGAATGGCACAAGCTGGTCAAAAGGAAGCCCGCCTATAAGTACAGATGTGGTGCGTTTCTCTGGAAATTATTCAACAACAGGAAATTTAAGTGGTTGTTCTCTAATAGTAGATTCTGGTTTTACTGTTACGGTTAACTCTAATCATACTTTAACAATTTCAAATGCAGTAACAAATAATGGAGGTCAGTTAATTTTTGAGAATAATTCAAGTTTATTGCAGACCAATAATGTTACTAATGTTGGAAATATTACTTACAAAAGAATTACTCCGCCTGTTAGACGTTATGACTTAACGTATTGGTCTTCTCCAATTACAAGAACGCCCCCATTTACACTTTATGATTTATCTCCGGGAACATTAGCTGATAAATATTACAGCTATGATCCTGTTGCAGGATGGGTTATTAG
The DNA here is from genome assembly GCF_000016645.1 of Flavobacterium johnsoniae UW101. Lineage (NCBI taxonomy): Bacteria > Pseudomonadati > Bacteroidota > Flavobacteriia > Flavobacteriales > Flavobacteriaceae > Flavobacterium > Flavobacterium johnsoniae. Next base: position 897,248 of record NC_009441.1, on the reverse strand, counting down.
TTTTAACGGAACACAACAAATGGTACCAGGACGCGGTTATGTGGTGAGAGCACCGCAAACAAACGATTTAAATACGGGTGCAAACTATTTAGGAGCTTTTGTTGGAGTGCCCAATAATGGACCAATTTCAGTTTCTTTAGGTACAGCAGAAGCATTTCAACTTTTGGGAAACCCATATCCTTCTGCTATTTATGCAGATCAATTTATTGCTAATAATTCAGCCAACCTATATGGGACTTTATATTTCTGGACCCATAATAGTCTGCCAAGCAGCAGTACGCCGGGTGGTGCACAATATAATTATGATAATAATGATTATGCAGTTTATAATTTATCTGGAAGTATAATTGTTGGTGGTATGACTGGCCAAGGAGCAACGACGCCGGGTAATCAAAGTGCTCCTTTGGGGTATATAGCCGCAGGACAGGGATTTTTTGTAGTATCTAAAACAGCAGGAAATGCCGTTTTTACAAATTCGATGCGAGTTGCAGCAAATAATACACAATTTTATAAAACCAATAAATCAGCGATCGAAAGACATAGAGTCTGGATTAATTTAACAAATACTCAGGGAGCATTTAAACAACTATTAATAGGCTATATTGAAGGAGCTACTAATTTCTGGGATCATAATTACGATGCAATTACAGCTGATGCAAATCCTCATTTGGATTTTTACAGTATTAATGAAGGACAGAACTTAGTAATTCAAGGACGTTCTCTTCCTTTTAATGAGTCAGATGTTGTTCCTCTTGGATATAGATCAGCAATAGCTGGAGAATTTTCAATTTCTCTGGATCATGCAGATGGTGATTTGACAAACCATGCAGTTTATTTAGAAGATAAATTGACAAATACATTACATAATCTTCAAACAAGTAATTATACTTTCAATACTGCCATTGGAACATTCTCAGATAGGTTTGTAATTAGGTACACTACCGCCACTTTAGGGACAGATGATTTCGAAAATCAAACGAATAGTTTTTATGTTTCTGTAAAAGATAAAACAATAAAATTAAATTCGACTGAAGATGTAATGCGAGAAGTTTCGATTTTTGATATTTCAGGCAAGCTGCTTTATAACAACAAAAAAGTAGAAAACACGGAGTTTCAAGTTTCTAACTTCCAATCCGGAAATCAGGTTTTAATTGTGAAAGTAACTTTAGATAATGGAAATATTATAACTAAGAAAATTGTTTTTAATTAAGAAATGACAGAAATAAAAAAACCAGCTGCAATTTTAAACTGCAGCTGGTTTTTTGTTTTCAAAATTTATGCTCAAGCACTCTTTCGGAGATTTTGATTGGTATTATGAATAGCTTTTTCGTTTTTATAATCAATCCATTTCTGACCTTTTACTTTTCGCATCATGATGTCAAAATAACGCATGATAAAGATGTTGTACGCGGCTTTTGATAAATTGGAGATATTTTTTGGAAAAGCACGCAGACTCATAGAAAATCCAGGAGTCAGGTATTTCATATAATGCCAATATCCTTCCGGCATATACAGCATTTCTCCATGTCTAAGATTTGTGATATATCCTTCTGCATTTTGAAGAGCAGGAAATTTATCATAATCTGGATTATCAAAATCAATATCTTCCCTCGAAATTAAAGCATGAGGCACTTTATACATGTATTTTGACTGATTCGGTGCAAAAAGCATACACTGTTTTTCACCATGAAAATGAAAATGCAGTATATTCGAATAGTCAATATCATAATGCATAAAAACTCGGGCATTTTCTCCGCCAAAAAAAAGCATTGGTAATTGTTTAACTAATTTTAAGCCAATATCCGGCCATAAAAAGTCGTTTTTCAATACTGGGACTTCTTTCATTAAATTATAAAGAAAAATGCGATAGTTGGTAGGTTTTGATTCTAATAAACTAATATAATCGCTCATTTTCATTTTTGTATGAGCTTCGTTAAAACCCTCCTCATGATTTACAGGTCTGTCATCGTATAAAGGAACAGTAATATTACCGGCAATTTTATTAATATAGGATAATCTCCATTTTTCATAAGCTGGCCAGTCTTCAGTTAATTCTTCGACAACAACGGGAATTTGTTTTTTTACATATTGGGAAACAAAATCATCTTTAGAGATTTTTTTAACCCTCTCGATTTGTTTTAATTTCATTAGTACAAATAAAAAATTGCTTATAACTCTGTGTCATAAGCAATTTAAAAATATTTATCGAGATTTTTGAGCTCTTTTAATTAAATTTTTGATTTGATCGATGCTTCAATGTTTCTTTCAATTGTATGTCCGGGTCTAGACCATTTTGGTTTTTCTCCTAATGGAGCAAATTGAGAATCAGCAGCTTCAACTGTTTTAGGCTGCATTATTTTAATAAATGGTTTTTGAGCCACCATGCCTAAAGTCTCAAACATCTTCATGTCTTCGTTAACATCAGGATTTGGTGTAGTAAGTAGCTTATCTCCGGCAAAAATTGAATTCGCTCCGGCAAAAAAGCACATTGCCTGACCTTCGCGCGACATATTGGTTCTTCCGGCAGACAAGCGAACCTGAGTTTCCGGCATTACAATTCGGGTAGTAGCTACCATACGAATCATCTCCCAGATCTCAACCGGTTTTTCTTCTTCCATTGGAGTTCCTTCAACAGCAACTAAGGCATTAATAGGAACGGATTCTGGCTGTGGATTTAAAGTTGATAGTGCAACAAGCATTCCGGCTCTGTCTTCAATACTTTCTCCCATTCCAATAATACCGCCGCTGCAAACTGTTACATTCGTTTTACGAACATTTTCTATAGTTTGTAAACGGTCTTCAAAACCGCGTGTTGAAATTACATCTTTATAGTATTCCTCAGAAGTATCTAAATTATGGTTGTAAGCATACAAACCGGCTTCGGCTAAACGCTGTGCCTGATTCTCGGTCAGCATTCCTAAAGTGCAGCAGACTTCCATATCAAGTTTATTAATGGTTCGTACCATTTCTAAAACCTGATCAAATTCTTCACCATCTTTAACATTTCTCCAGGCAGCACCCATGCATACACGGGATGATCCGTTTGATTTTGCTCTTAATGCCTGTGCTTTTACCTGACTTACAGTCATTAAATCATTTCCTTCAACTCCTGTATTATATCTAGCCGCTTGTGGGCAGTATCCGCAATCTTCCGGACATCCGCCGGTTTTTATAGAAAGCAGGGTAGATACCTGAACCACGTTTGGATCATGTTGTTGTCTGTGAATCGTCGCTGCCTCATAAAGCAAATCCATTAATGGTTTGTTGTAGATTGCAATAATTTCGTCTTTTGTCCAATTGTGTTTTGTAGTCATGCTCATGGATAAATTGTTTTTGAAGCTTCAAATGTAATTAAATTTTTGAATCAACAACATTGCGTGTTGTAAATGAATATTTGTTAAATAATTTCATAAAAAAAGCACTTTAAAATCATATAATTATTAATTTTTATGATTTTAAAGTGCTTAAATAATGGTTTTTATTTTGATTAATTAATCGGCAGCATATTTATTGTTCCAATACAGCATCATCATTAAAGTAACAATAACCGAAGAAGCAAGTCCTTCAAAAAGCAGACAGATGCAATAGGTTGGAACAGAAGGATTTCCTCCAAACATAAAAGTTTTAGACAAAGTTTCGACATAAGCGTCGCCGCCTCGTGCATAACTATAAACTAATAATCCAAAAACGCTTAGAGCCACACCAACAACAGAAGTTGCCATTGCAGAAACCGCGTTAGATACAAAATTTGTTTCCCCTTCATGAAGATTCATCTGCATTGTCCTGTTTACGCCATAAAATATAAAGAATACGTTAAGTGTACGCAGGTAGAATAAATCTGCCAAACCTAATAGATTCATCAATAAAAAATAAATCCCAATTCCAAGGAATATTAAAAAACCGTTTGTTATTTCTTTAGGTAATTTCATAGTGGTTATTTTTAAAGAAGTTAATAGTAAATATTTGAAAAACAGTTCTATATCAAATTTACTAAAAAAATAACTACGATGATCTAAAAAGAGTTAAAAGTGTTTTTTGAAATTTTATTGAAGTTTGCTCACAAAGGCCAAAGCATTTTGTTTGTCTTGATTTAATTGGGCTTTTAATAAATCAATAGAGCCGAATTTTTGTTCGTCACGAAGATATTGAAGTAACGAAACTTCGATTTTTTTACCATAAATATCGGCATCGAAATCAAAAAGATTGACTTCTATAGTTTGTTTTTGTCCATTAACAGTTGGATTAAAACCAATATTCATCATTCCAAAAACTTCCTTTTCATCAATTAAAGCGCGAACTACATAAACTCCGTTTTTAGGAATCAATTTGTATTCTTCTTCAATTTGTATGTTAGCAGTAGGAAAGCCAATTGTTCTTCCTAATTGCTTTCCTTGAACAACTTCGCCAGTTAAGAAATAGTCATATCCCAAATATTCATTGGCCAAAATCATATTTCCTTCAGTAAGAGCTTTTCTAATTTTAGTTGAACTTACTGAAACATCCTGAATTTCCTCGGCTGATATTTGTTCGACTTCAAAACCGTATTCAATTCCAAAAGCAATTAAATTCTCAATATTTGCTGTTCTGTTTCTTCCAAAACGATGATCGTGTCCAATAATTATTTTTTGAATATGAAATTGATCTACTAAAATAGAGTGCACAAATTCTTCGGCAGTAAGTCTTGAAAAACTTTCGTTGAACGGATGTATAACCAGATTTTCAATTCCGGTTGCTTCTAAAAGTTTTGTTTTTTCAGAAATTGTATTTAGAAGTTTTATTTCTGATTTTTCCTGCAGAACCATTCTTGGATGCGGAAAAAAAGTAAGCACTAAACTTTCATACTTTCCATTTTCGGTATTTTCAGTAATTCTTTCCAGAATTTTTTTATGACCAATATGTACGCCGTCAAAAGTTCCAAGAGTTAAAATTGTTTTCTTGGTCGTATGGAAATCGTTTATAGAATGAAAGAGCTTCAAAACAAATTATTTAAGATGCTGCAAATTTATACTATCTATTTTAAATTTTGTGCTTCGCTGAATTGATTTTTTAAGAAGATTCGCTTTCTTTTGCCGAAAAAAGAATTTGATTCGTCGACTAAAAAATGTTTATCGTCGTTTACATGTAAGAATTTGATTTAAATCTATTAATTTTGAATTATATAAAAGCCTCACTAAGTATGAAAAAACTACTACTTTTTTTAATGTTTATATTTTGTTGTGTAAAACTTCATGCTCAGAGTGATGATTTATGGCAAAAAGTTAGCTTAACGTCTAATAAAAATACCATAACGGTTGATTCAGATAAACTGTATTATAGATTAAACACAGAATCTTTAAAAGCTAAACTTTCAAAAACATCTCAAAAATCTTTAGATGAAGGTATTGCAGAAATTACTATTCCTAATACCAATGGTGTTTTAGAAAGATTTCAAGTTTCAGAATCTTCAAATTTCGATCCTGAATTGCAGGCAAAATATCCTGAAATACGTGCTTATCAAGGAAGTAGTTTAGATGACAAATCAGCCAGAATACATTTAAGTGTTTCTCCTAAAGGAATACAGACAATGGTTTTGAGAGGGAATAAAAAAACAGAGTTTATTGAACAAAATCCTGAAAATAGAGAGCAATATGTTTTGTTTTCATCTGATAGAACAACTTCAAGAATGAAACTGGACTGCAAAACAATTGATCAAATAGCACAAGAGTCGGATTTATCAAAAACAGCTAAGACTACTTCAAATAATAAAGTATTTAAAACTTTACAGCTTGCATTGTCTTGTACAGGAGAATATGCAGCTTATTTTGGAGGAACTAAGGCTCTTGCACTTGGCGGAATGAATGCAACACTAACAAGAGTTAATGGAATTTTAAATAGAGATTTAGCAGTAAAACTGGTTCTAATTGCTAATAATGATGCTATAATATATCTAAATGCTTCTACGGATCCATATTCAGGTGCTTCTGCTGGCGCTGGAGGTGCTTGGAATCAAGAAGTACAAACAACATTAACAAACGTAATAGGTAATAATAATTATGATATTGGTCATTTATTTGGTGCTTCCGGAGGAGGCGGAAATGCAGGCTGCATAGGTTGTGTATGCAGAAACCCAACTTCAGCAGATCCTTTAGCTAAAGGCAGCGCTTATACATCTCCATCAGATGGAAAACCAGAGGGTGACACATTTGATATTGATTTTGTAATTCATGAAATGGGACATCAGTTAGGAGCTAATCATACTTTTTCTTACGACTCTGGTGAAAGAACTTCTGTAAATGTTGAACCAGGAAGCGGCAGCACTATAATGGGGTATGCAGGAATAACTGATGATTATGATATTCAGAATAATTCCGATGATTATTTTGCTTATGCAAGTATTTTACAGATTCAAAATACTCTTGCCTCAAAAAGCTGCCCGGTCAGCAGTACTATAACAAATAATCCACCAGCAGTTAATGCCGGAATTGATTATACAATTCCAATTAGTACCCCTTTTGTTTTAAAAGGAAGTAGTTTAGAAGCGAATAATATAACTTATAATTGGGAAGAATATGATAATGCTACTACAACTTCAGGAACAAATAGTACAGCTTATCCAACTAAACCTAACGGTCCATTATTTCGTTCAGTTGCGCCAAGCAGTTCACAAATTCGTTATATGCCAAGTTTAAGTTCAGTTCTTCAAAATAAATTAACGACTACATGGGAGTCGGTTTCGTCTATAAATAGAACTTTAAATTTTACTTTAACAGGTAGAGATAATGGTGCATCTGGTCAAGCACAAACAAATACCGATGCTATGGTTGTTAACGTTGTTTCCTCTGCCGGACCATTTGCGGTTACTTCACATAACATAGACGACATAAGCTGGTGGCAGGGATATGGTCAAACAGTTACATGGAGTGTAAATAATACCAATAATCTGCAAGGTTCATCAACAGTAAATATTAAATTATCAACAGATGGAGGATTGACTTTTCCAATAACTTTAGCATCAAATACTCCTAATGATGGTTCTGAGTTTGTGATTGTGCCGGAAAGTATTGAATCTTCAACTAATTGCAGGATTTTAATTGAACCAATAGGTAATATTTATTATGCACTAAATAGTAAGCCATTTGCTATTGGTTATGTTGCTGCTACAACTTGTAATACTTATAGTTTTGGAAGCTCTTTTAGTATTCCATATTCTTCAAGTTATACTGCAAGAACTGTTAATGTTCCTGCTGCTGAAGGAAATATTTCAGATGTAAATGTTTCGATAAATGTGACACATACAAGATTTTCTGACCTCGAAATTGAAATTGTAAATCCGCAAGGAACAACTGTTCGTTTGTTTAATAAATCATGCGGAGGTACAAGTTCAACCTTAGCTCTTCAATTTGACGATTCCGGAAATACATTAGACTGCGCTAAAACAACAACTCAAATTGTTTTTCCAGCAGATGAATTGAGCGTCTTTAATGGTCAAAGCCCTGAAGGTACCTGGACATTTAGAGTTAGAGATGCCGTTTCTGGAATGTTTGGAACTGTAAATTCGGCTTCAGTAAATATATGTACGCAAGTTTTTACATTAGATACTATAGATGTCGTAAAAAAAGATTTTGTACTTTATCCAAACCCTAACAAAGGAAGTTTTACTGTTCAATTTAAAAGTGAATCAACAAGTGTGAAGGTTTTCGTAAACGATATTTTAGGTAAAACTATTTATGCTAAAACTTTTGAAACAGACGGAGATTTTAACCAAAATATTTTCCTTCCAAATGCTGCATCTGGACTTTATTTAGTTACTGTAATCGATGGTGATAAAAGAACTGTTAGAAAGATTATTATAAACTAATATTTATAAAATCCCAAATTTCAAACTGAAATAAGTGGTTGAAATTTGGGATTTTTTATATTAAAATTTTAATCTTTACGAATTTGCCATTGCCATGCAGACAATACTGATTCTTGCTCCCGGAATTTTGAGTAAAGCACGAGAACAAGCTTCGAGAGTTGCTCCGGTGGTTAGAACATCGTCTACAATTAAAAAATGTTTGTTTTGATTTTCTTTGGATAAATGAACATCAAAACTGTTTTCGATATTTTCAGATCTCCCTAAAAGATTCTTTTTTGATTGTGTTTTAGAATATTTCTTTCGGTATAAAATAGAATTATCAAAAGGAATTTTTAAGGTTTCAGATAAAGCTTTTCCAAATGTTGTAACCTGATTATAACCTCTTTCTTTAAATTTTCTGGGATGAAGCGGTACAGGAATTATAACATCAAACGGATTTTTGAGTTTTAGTTCCTTTAAATCTTCTGCATGCCAATTGCCCAAAACTGTTCCAATTTCTTCGTGCCCTTTATATTTTAAATTATGGATGAGTTCCTGAACAATGCCTTGTTTATTAAAGTATAAAAAGGCAGATACATGTTCGACTTCGACCTTGCCGTAGAATTTTTTGACAGCCTGATTATCTGGATCAAGATGATATTGCGTTAAAGGCATTTCATGCCTGCAATTTGTACATAAAACCGTTTCATTAGTCATTAAAACAGAGTGGCATCCGGAGCAGACTTTAGGAAAAAAGAGATCAATAATAAAATTAAACACAAATAGAAAGAATTTAGTTACAAAAATAGCCAAAATAGGCCTTCAATCTTTTTTATTTTTCTTTTTTTTATAACTACTTTTTATATTTTTGCATTACTATGGCAAAACAAGAAGATATATTTAAGAATGTGGTTTCGCACGCAAAAGAGTACGGATTTATTTTTCCGTCAAGCGAAGTGTACGACGGTTTAAGTGCAGTATATGATTATGCACAAAACGGTGTCGAATTAAAAAAGAATATCCGTGAATATTGGTGGAAATCAATGGTTCAGATGAATGAAAATATTGTGGGCCTTGATGCTGCAATATTAATGCATCCAACAACCTGGAAAGCTTCAGGCCACGTTGACGCCTTCAATGATCCGTTAATTGATAATAAAGATTCTAAAAAAAGATATAGAGCAGACGTTTTAGTTGAAGATTTTGCTGAAAAAATTCATCAAAAAGCGCAAAAAGAAATTGACAAAGCAAAAGCTCGTTTTGGTGATGCATTTAACGAACAGGAATTTATTACAACAAATGCCCGTGTAGTTGAATATTTGGCCAGAGAAAAAGAAATCAGAGAGCGTTTAGGACGTTCTTTAGGAAACGGAGATCTTGAAGATGTAAAAGCTTTGATCGAAGAACTTGAAATTGCTGATCCAGAAACCGGTTCAAGAAACTGGACAGATGTAAAACAGTTCAACTTAATGTTTGGAACTAAATTAGGAGCTTCTGCAGAAAATGCAATGGATCTTTATTTACGTCCTGAAACAGCACAGGGTATTTTCGTAAACTTTTTAAATGTTCAGAAATCTGGCCGTATGAAAGTTCCTTTTGGAATTGCTCAAACAGGTAAAGCTTTTAGAAATGAAATTGTTGCAAGACAATTTATTTTCCGTATGCGTGAATTTGAACAAATGGAAATGCAGTTTTTTGTACGTCCGGGAGAAGAAATGCAATGGTACGAACACTGGAAACAAACGCGTTTGAACTGGCATTTATCTTTAGGATTAGGAAAAGAGAATTACCGTTTTCATGATCACGAAAAACTAGCACATTACGCAAATGCAGCAGCAGATATCGAGTTTAATTTTCCATTTGGTTTCAAAGAATTAGAAGGAATTCACTCTCGTACTGATTTTGACTTAAAAGCACATGAACAATATTCAGGAAGAAAATTACAATATTTCGATCCGGAATTAAACGAAAACTATGTGCCATACGTAGTTGAAACATCTGTAGGTTTAGATCGTATGTTCCTGGCAGTTTTTGCTACTTCATTACAAGAAGAAACTTTAGAAGACGGTTCTGAAAGAACAGTTCTAAAATTACCTGCAGTTTTAGCGCCGACAAAAGCAGCAGTTTTACCATTAGTTAAGAAAGATGGATTACCAGAAATCTCAAAGAAGATTATTGAAGACTTAAAATGGGATTTCAATGTTTCTTATGATGAGAAAGATGCAGTAGGACGTCGTTACAGAAGACAAGATGCATTAGGTACACCATTCTGTATTACAGTAGATCATCAAACTCTGGAAGACGAAACGGTAACAATTCGTCATAGAGATACTATGAAACAAGATCGTGTAAAAATATCTGAATTAAGAGGTATTATTGAAAACGAAGTTTCGATGAAAAACTGGCTGATGAAAATGTAATTTTAAAATATTACGATATACAAATCCCAAATTCCTTAAAAGGAGTTTGGGATTTTTTTATTATAAAAAGATGTATTTAATCGATAAATTCTGTATTTCGTCCTTTTGTGTTAACATTTGAATATAATCTATTAACAATGAAATTGTTAGGTGCTTTTAAATTGTAATTTTAATTACGAATAAAAGAGCCAGATTTATTTTTTATAAGAATAGAGAAAAAAAATATATAAAAAATACAAGAACTCTCTTATATTCGTAAAAAGTCAATAGAACCTAAATTGAAAAAGTATTCGTATATAATTATTGATGATGACGCAGATAGTATTTCGAAAACCCAAACAATTGCAGAAGGTTTTTCGGAACTATTGTTTCTGGCATCCGCAGTGAATTATCAGGACGGTTTAAATTTGGTTTTAGAATACAAACCTTCACTTGTATTTTTAGAAATAGATCCTAAAAAATCCTCAAGCAATTTATCGCTTTTGTTTATTAACGAACTTCATCGTTTTTTAAATGTACTGCCCCGGATTGTTGTTTTAACGTCTAAAAAAGATGCAGCATTTGAAGCTATAAAATATGGTGTTTTCGACTATATATTAAAACCGCTCGTTACGGCCGAATTATTAAAAACCATTTTAAAATTAAACCGTCTGCCGGAAGAAGCAAAATCGGGTGATTTTAAGAAAGAAATTCCTCTAGTTGTAACATCTGATGCAAAAGTGCGTCAAATAGTCGAAAAACCGCTCATAATCTGTATCAAATCATATGGCGATCATCGTTATATAAATGCAGATGATATCAGCTATTTTCAGGCAGATAATAACTCGACGGATATTTATTTAAATTCGGGAGAAATGATAACGGCCTTTAAAACTTTAAAACATTTTGAGCATGTTTTATCGTATCCTTTTGTCAGAATTCATAATAGTTATATTATCAATCGAAATTACATTGCGAGGATTCATAACGGAAACTCAATATGTTACATAAAAAACTCATCGAAAAAGATTCCTTTTTCGAAAACTTACAAATCAAATGTTGATTTAATTATCAGCGATTTTTCTGAAGGAAATTACTTAGAAGTCTAATAATTAAGTAATTACATCGATTTGCTATCCGTTGACTACCAATTGGGTACGATCTACCACAAACTGATTTTTTCGTATATATATTTTTTGATTTCGGACTTAGTTTTACACCGTGATTGACACCAAAACAATCACTAAGCCCCAAATAAATATTAAAAAATAAAACACCTCAAAACATGAAAAAAACAGCTTTAACAATCGGATTATTTTCTTTAGTGGCAGCAGCGACTTCTTTTGCAAACCCTGCAGCTCCAATTATTTCAAGTGAAAAATTAAGTTCTGATCTTCCGGTTGATGGATCAACTGGTGGCGGAAGAAAGCAGGATTCACATAGAATAATGAGTGAGTTAGTAGTTAAGAATAATGATTTAGGTTTTTCAAATATTAACCAATCTGTAGGCACAAATAAAAAAGTAGATTAAGTTTGAAATAAAATATTTACAAAAAATATTTAAGCTGTCAAATTTTTGACAGCTTTTTTTGTGTTTATAGTTTTAGTATTTTTGGTGAAATTCACAATCTGTATTGAAAAGATATTGCCAAATATTATTGTTTCTTTTTATGATCTTTCTTAGTTGCAATAAGAAAAGTCATCTAGATAAAAATATCATTTCTCAAAAGGATAGTCTTCCTGTTTATTTGTCACTGGCAAATGATATTAATTTGAGTTATGATTTCAAGCAGAAGTATGCCCAGAAAGCATTTTCAATTATCGTTGATGAAAAAAATGATTCAGTTAACAGGATCAACCTATTTAAAGTGGCTAATAGATATTATAATATGAATGATTTAAAGTCATATAAAACAATATCACAGCTGATTTTAGAACGATCAATGAGTGCTAAAGATTCTTCAAGCATTGCAAAAGCTTATACATATTTAGGAGATTATTACGGAGCACAATTAGTTTCAGACAGCGCTTTTAGAAATTATTTTAAAGCGCAAAAAATTTATTTACAGATTAATGATAAATATAATTTATCTAAAACATTATTGAGTAAAGCCAGTTTACAATATAATGAAGGAGATTTTTTTGAAAGTGAAATATCTGTTTTTAAGGCGCTTAGTATATTAAAAGAACAAAAAGATGTAAATGATCTACTTTATGAATGTTACAATCTTTTAGGAATTTTAAACAACGAAAAAGAAGAATATAGTAAAGCGTTAGAATTTCAAAACAAAGCTCTTAATACACTTACGGATAAAACAATACCATTGGATCTGCAGTTAAAAGCTACTTCATTTAATAATATAGGTTTTGTTTATATGCGTATGAAAGATTATAAACAGGCAATACCTTATTTTCAAAAAGGATTACAGGAAAAAAATCTATTTGAAGAAAAGACAATATTATATGCCATGCTACTGGATAATTTAGCATATTCTAAATTAAAATCCAGAAATATGGAAGGGCTTCCAGATTTGTTTTACAGATCTATGAAAATTAGGGATAGTTTAGGGATGAGAATGGCTAAAATATCCAATCAAATTCATTTGTCTGAATATTATGCTTTTAAAAAAGATACTTTTAAAGCAATTCAGCTTTCCAAACAAGCCTTACTTCTTTCCCGTTCGTCAGATAAACTAAATAATACACTGCAAGCATTAAAACAAATTGCTGTTGTTGATCCTAAAAATGCTGCAAAATATTCCAGAGAATACATTCTTCTTAATGATAAAATGCTTAAAGCAGAGCGAAATATGGGAGAGAAATTCTCTCGTATAGAATACGAAACCAACGAAATAAAAGACCAAAATTCCAGCCTGCAGGAAAAAAACAAAACCCTGATTTATGTTTTCAGTATCTGTACTTTGATTGGTTTATTTTTCTATGTTTACAAAACGCAGCAGGCAAAAAACAGAGAACTGCTTTTTAAACAGCAGCAGCAAATTGCAAATGAAGATATTTACAATTTAATGATTTCACAGCAGAATGAAATTGAATTAACCCGAATTAAAGAAAAGAAAAAAGTAGCCCAGGAATTACACGATGGAGTTCTAGGCAGAATGTTTGGAGTTAGAATTAGTTTAGACAGTTTGGATAAAATTGATGAAGCAGAAGCAGCAGAAAAACGCAGGAAATATTTAGCCGAGCTGAAACATATTGAAGAAGACATACGTGAGATTTCGCATGACTTAAATAGGGAAAAATCTGAATTAATTAATAATTTTGTAGTAATTTTAAATAAGTTATTTGATAATCAAAAAAATACGTATCCTTCAAAACTGGAAACTTCTTTTGATTCGCATATAAAATGGGAGCTTGTAAACAATATTGTAAAGATTAATTTATATAGAATAATTCAGGAAGCGCTTCAAAATTGTAATAAATATGCCAAGGCAGATACAATTAAAGTAGAGTTTAAAAGTGAAATCGATCATTTGGTTTTATCAATTTTTGACGATGGAGTTGGATTTAATGTAAGACGTACAAAAAATGGTATAGGTTTGCATAATATCGAATATAGAGCAGCAGAATGTAAGGGCACAGCAGCTATAAAATCTGCCAAAGGAGAAGGGACACTTCTTGTAGTTAAAGTTCCAATTGATCAAAAAATTAACCTGCAGAAAAATGACATTTAATTTGAAATCCCCAATTTCGGAATTAATTAAGCCTAACATCTTAATTGTAGATGATCATCCTTTTATAATTGAAGGATACAAAAATGCTATAACCCGCTATAAAACCAATGAATATGAGTTTGAAATAGCACAGGCTCATGATTGCAGATCGGCTTATGATTTGCTGGAAAATCAAAACACGCCGCAGTTTGAAATTGCTTTTCTGGATATCAGTATGCCGGCTTACGAAGAAAAAAATCTTTTTTCTGGCGAAGACCTTGCTAAACTTATCATGAAAAAAATGCCATATTGCAAGATCATTCTCTTGACAATGTACACAGAACTGCTCAAGATAAAAACAATTATAAGGACAATTAATCCAAACGGATTGATAATTAAAAATGACCTTACTTTTGATGAGCTGCTTCTGGCTTTTGATAAAGTAATGAACAATCAAAAATATTACAGTCAGTCAGTAGTTAAAATGCTCAATCAGTCACCGCACAATTCAATAGAAATAGATGAGTTTGATAAACAAATTTTATTTCACTTGTCAAAAGGTACTGAAGTATCTGAAATGCCTCAATATATCCCCATTTCTTTAACCGAAATTGAAAAACGAAGAGTAAGCCTTAAAGAACTCCTTAAAGTGCGATCAGGCTCAGATGACGATTTAGTTAAAGAAGCCAAAAGCAAAGGGCTGTTTTAAAATTTTAGATTTACGAATGTAGATCTTAGATTTAAATACATAAAAATAAAACCTGACAGAATCTAATTCTATCAGGTTTTATAAACTGAGACTGAATACTGAGACTGAATTTATTCACTCAAAGCATCCCAGCCGCGTGCTTTTAAAGCAATCTTAGTATTAGCACGGGTTACCAAATGAATTCCTTCGCTTTCATCTGCCATGTGGCCAATGATAGAAAAGTTTGGATTTCCTTTTATCTTATCAAAATCATTAATATCAATCGTAAAAAGGAGTTCATAGTCCTCTCCGCCGTTAATGGCAACGGTTGTGCTGTCGATATTAAACTCTTCGCAAGTCGAAATAAACTGAGGATCTAACGGAAGTTTATCTTCATATAAATTACAGCCCACTTTTGACTGTTTGCACAAATGTATAATCTCTGAAGATAAACCATCAGAAATATCAATCATTGAAGTTGGTTTAATTTCAAGGGCATGCAAAAGTGTACGAACATCTGTTCTGGCTTCTGGTTTTAATTGTCTTTCGACCAAATACGTATAAGGATCTAAATCCGGCTGACTGTTTGGATTTACCTGAAAAACCTGTTTTTCACGCTCTAAAACCTGTAATCCCATATAAGCTGCGCCAATATCTCCCGTTACAACCAGTAAATCGGTTTGTTTGGCACCGTTTCGGTAAGCAATTTCATTTTCATCAGCTTCACCAATTGCTGTAATACTTATAATTAATCCTTTTTGAGATGAGGTAGTATCGCCGCCAATAACATCTACTTTGTATTCTTTTGCTGCATGTGTAATACCTTCAAATAATTCTTCTAAAGCTTCCAAAGGAAAGCGATTAGAAACAGCAACTGAAACTGTAATTTGAGTTGGTTTTGCATTCATGGCGCAAATATCAGACAGGTTTACTATAACTGCTTTATAACCTAAATGTTTCAAAGGCATATAAGCCAGATCAAAGTGAACACCTTCAATTAATAAATCGGTTGAAATAACGGTTTTTTTGTCTTTAAAATCAAGAACAGCTGCATCGTCGCCAATACTTTTTAAAGTAGATTCTTGTGTAACATCAAAGTTTCGTGTTAAATGCTCAATTAAGCCAAACTCGCCTAATTGTGATATGCTGGTGCGTTGCGGATTTTTATCTTCGATCATTTTTTCTGAGTTCCAAAGTTTGTAAGGAGCAAAGGTACAAAGGTTTTTTTTAAAGATACTAATCCCGATAGCTATCGGGACTAAGAAGCTAAGGTTCTAAGTTTTTTTCTCACTGCATTGCGGTGCTTTTCTAGGACAGAGAAAATATTTTTAAAATTATTTTTTCCTGCTGACAAACTGTTGTCACCGGCCCATTTTAATTTTGAATTGTAGAAATTTAAAAACTTAAAAATTATGAAAACGTTAGAAGCACAAGTAATTACTTCAGAAGATTTATTAAAACACTGGCAGGGACACCGCGCACTTACGCGTCGTTTAATTGAACTTTTTCCTGAAAAAGATTTCTTTGAGTTTTCAATTGGCGGTATGCGTCCTTTTGCAAAATTAGTTGATGAACTTTTAGCTATTGCAGGTCCGGGTTTGAAAGGAATTGTAACTAAAGAAACTGCACCTTTTTCAGAAGGAGCAGAAAAACTCGTTTTTAAAGCGCAGTATCTTGAAAAATGGGATGAGGCAACAGAAGAAATCAATAAATATTGGGAACAATTATCTATTGAAGATTTCAGTGAAACCTTTAATCTTTTTGGGCAGTATGAATTTCCTGTTATTCAAAATATCTTGTATTTTATTGATAACGAAGTTCATCACCGCGGACAGGCATACGTATATTTACGAGCTTTAAACATTGAACCACCTTTTTTTTGGGAAAGATAATTCTGTGATTTTCATAACTTTATAAACAAATCTAAAATTAAGAACCATGAGTTTAAAAAAGATAATGTCAAATTATGCAGATTACAATTTATGGGTAAACCAGCAATTTGTAAACTGGCTGTCGCCAAAGCCAGATGATTTGCTCTATGCCGAAGTTCCTTCGAGTTTCTCGACAATTATGAAAACCCTCGATCATATTTGGTCAACTGAAGAATATTGGTTTTCTGTAATTTCAGAGACTGCAATGTCTGAAAAGAAAACAGAAAATGAATTATCGAAAGAAGAAATATTCGACGGGCTTTTAAATTCATCTGCAAAATTGAAACATCTTATTAATTCATTGTCAGAAGAAGATTTGGTTAAAGAAGTTAAAATCACTAATCCGTGGTTTGAGTGCGAACTGCCAATTTCTGAGTATTTAATCCAGGTTATTAATCATGGAACTTATCATAGAGGACAGATTGTAACAATGGGACGAAATATTGGCATTACAGATGCCTCAAATACAGATTACAATTTTTATAATGTTGTTAAACAGAAATAGATAAAAAAAAACTCCTGAAGATAATTCTATCAGGAGTTTTTTCTATACAAGCCTTTGTCTGTTAATTTCTAATAATTTCAGAACATTGGTTTTTAATATTTCAGGTTCCATAATCTCGGCATAATCTCCAAACATAAGAAACCATCTTGGGAATGCATTATCAATATCCCTTGACATAAAAGTCATTTCTATTTTTTCGCCAGCTTCTTTTTGTGAAATAAAACCATGATATTTTCTCTCTGTTGCCAAATATCTTGCGATTTTGCGATCAATTAAAAGACGAACTTTTGTTGTTGGGCAGGTTTCAGTTTTAGTTAAGTAGGTTTCCAGTGCATCGTGTTCGATCGTAAAATCAAAATCTGTTTTTTTAATTTCCTGAATTCTGTCGGTTCTAAACTGTCGATAATCTTTTCTAAGATGGCAGTATCCCAAAAAATACCAATTGTTATTATCATGAAAAACGCCAACAGGTTCTAAATTTCGTTGCGTAGTTTCCTCTTTGTCAAAAGTTTTATAAGTTAAAAGAATTTGCTTTTTCTCTGCGATTCCTTCAAAAAGAACTGCCAATGTATTTGGCGAATTATCATTAAACATTGGTTCTGCATCCTGCATTACAATTCTGGATTCGATGTTCGAAAGATAATCTTTGTCATTACTTCTTAAAACAGCTTTCAGTTTGTACATCGCAGATGCGTAGTGTGTTCCCAAAGAAGGATCAGTAAACTTTTGCATTAGTTTTTCGGCAGCAATAAAACTGCTTACTTCTTCGCGGGTAAACATTACAGGAGGCAGTCTATACCCGTCCATTAAAGCATAACCAACTCCAGCTTCACTGTAAATAGGAACTCCAGAAGCTTCGAGAGTTCGAATATCCCTGTAAATCGTTCTTAAACTGCATTCAAAACGATCTGCCAATTCCTGTGCTTTTACAATTTTTTTTGATTGTAATTGAATCAGAATGGCAACAATTCTATCAAATCGTTTTGGGGTTTCGTCTAGCATTTCTTTTAAGATTCTAAGGTTCTGAGCAGCTAAGCATTTTTTACAGCTTTAAAGATTCAAAGATACAAATGAAAAAAGTAAAGAAAATAAAAAAAGCTGTTCCAAACTGGAACAGCTTTTTTTAATAAATCGTAGAAATGAATTAAAATCTGTACAAAACTCCAAATTGAGGCTGATCGAAAATGTTCTCAAATAAATTGATGTTTAATTGAAAAGTATCAGATGATGGACCATTTTCTGGAGAAACACTGTTGTAGGCCAAAACATTTGCCAAAACAAAAGTCACTGCGATGTTTTTAGTTACAAAGTAATTTAATCCCACATTAATATCAGCAGTTAAGCTGTTATCAGTATCACTGCCGGCCAGCGGTGTTTCGGTTTTGTTTCTTCCATAACCTAAACCAACTTCAGCATACGTTTTCAAACGTTTTTTGTCCAATTCCAAGAAATAATAACGAGCAAAAGCGCCAATTCCGAATACATTGGTTTTAATACCTGTTGCTTCTTCTTTATTACTGGAGTAATCTATTTTTGCTCCAACTGCAAATTTGTCATTCAATAAATAGCCAAACTTTGGACTGAACCCATAATAATCATTTTCGCCTCCGGTACTAATTTTTATAGAACCTTCGAGAATCATATCACCTTGTTGAAAGGTAACGCCTTTTGCAGAGTTCATTTCAGAATCGACTTCATCCTGCTGTGCATTTGCAAATGAGAAAGTCAGCATTGATAAAATAATAAAAAATCTAGTTTTCATGATATTAGTTTTAAAAGTTGTAAGATTAAAGCTATATTTTAATGTTAAAACTTTTAAGAATCCTAATCGAATGAATTAAAAAAGAAGCTATTGAGTTAATAATCTTACTTTTTTATAAGTATTTCCCTGTTTATTTTTGAGAGTATTTTAAGATAATTTGGTTTTTGAAATGGATAATAATTAAGTATTTTCAAACAAAAACCCGACAACATTAGTCATCGGGTTTGTATATATTCTTACTATTTAGTACTTAAATCTTAATGCTAAATTTAGTCATTCAATTTCAAAACAGCCATAAATGCTTCTTGCGGAATTTCAACGTTTCCTACCTGACGCATACGTTTTTTACCTTTTTTCTGTTTTTCAAGAAGTTTACGTTTACGTGAAATATCTCCACCGTAACATTTTGCGGTAACGTCTTTACGAAGCGCTTTAATCGTTTCACGAGCGATAATTTTTGCTCCAATTGCTGCCTGAATTGGAATATCGAATTGCTGTCTCGGAATCAACTCACGTAATTTCTCGGTCATTTTTTTACCGATGTTGTACGCGTTATCTTCATGGATCAATGCAGAAAGTGCATCAACCGTTTGTGCATTTAAAAGAACGTCAAGTTTCACTAATTTTGAAGTTCTCATTCCAATAGGAGAGTAGTCAAAAGAAGCATAACCTTTAGAAACTGTTTTTAAACGATCGTAAAAATCGAATACAATTTCGGCCAAAGGCATATCAAAGTTTAACTCAACACGTTCTGTTGTTAAATAGGTTTGGTTGGTAATTAAACCACGTTTTTCGATACATAAACTCATTACGTTTCCAACGAAATCAGCTTTTGTAATAATTGTAGCTTTAATAAAAGGCTCTTCAACTCTGTCTAGTTTTGAAGGTTCCGGTAAATCTGAAGGATTATTTACAATTAATGCTTTTTCAGGTTCTTTTTTAGTGTAAGCCAAATACGAAACGTTAGGAACTGTTGTAATTACAGTCATATCGAATTCGCGCTCTAAACGTTCCTGGATAATTTCCATGTGAAGCATTCCTAAGAATCCGCAGCGGAAACCGAATCCTAATGCAGCAGAACTTTCAGGAGTAAAAACTAATGAAGCATCATTAAGCTGTAATTTTTCCATAGAAGAACGTAAATCTTCGTAATCTTCTGTGTCAACAGGATAAATTCCGGCAAATACCATTGGTTTTACATCCTCAAAACCAGTAATCATATTGGTAGTTGGTACTTTTGCATCTGTAATTGTATCACCCACTTTTACTTCGCGGGCTTCTTTAATTCCAGAAATCAAATAACCAACATCTCCTGCCGAAACCACATTTTTAGGAACCTGATTTAATTTTAAAGTTCCAATTTCGTCAGCAAAATATTCGTTATCAGTAGCCATGAATTTAATTTTCTGGCCTTTTTTGATTTCACCATTTACAACTCTAAAGATTACCTCAATACCGCGGAACGGATTGTAAACCGAGTCAAAAATCAAAGCTTGTAATGGTTCTTCCGGATCCCCTTTTGGAGGAGGGATTTTTTCAATAATTGCTGCCAAAATATTTTCAACACCAAAACCAGTTTTTCCCGAAGCATGAATAATATCTTCTAATTTACATCCTAATAAATCGATGATATCGTCGCTTACTTCTTCTGGATTAGCACTTGGTAAATCAACTTTGTTTAAAACCGGAATAATTTCTAAGTCGTTTTCAAGAGCCAAATATAAATTTGAAATCGTTTGTGCCTGAATACTCTGAGCCGCATCTACAATCAAAAGCGCACCTTCGCAGGCAGCAATAGATCTTGAAACTTCGTATGAAAAGTCAACGTGTCCCGGGGTATCAATTAAGTTTAAGATATATTCTTCGCCTTTGTATTTGTATTCCATTTGAATGGCGTGACTTTTTATGGTAATACCACGTTCGCGCTCCAGGTCCATGTTGTCAAGCAATTGTGCTTTTTCTTCACGAGCTGTAACGGTTTGTGTTGCGCCTAGTAATCTGTCCGCCAATGTACTTTTACCGTGGTCAATGTGTGCAATAATGCAAAAGTTACGAATCTTCTTCATTTTAGTATATCAGTTCTCTATCGAGTTTAAGTATTTTTTTGATGTAAAATGCGCTGTAGCAATCGCTTTAACACATATTATCAAGTGGCAAAGATAGCGCAAAGTTTTGGATTCTGGAATTTAGTTGAAGGATTTTGAAATTTGAAGCCAAAAAGCTGTATTTCAATACCTAAACTCATTCATTCTTTTATAATTACGGTTTACCATTCAATCAAAAACTTGAAGAATGTTTGTGTTTATAGATTTATTTCAATCGTTGTTTGTCGAAAAAACAGCAAAAATGATTTTTAGCCGGGTTATTTGTAAAATTTGTGCGAATAATTGTCGTTTAGATTAAATATGATTATACTTGTAGTCATTATAACCATAAGATTGATCAGCTTTGGTTTTTGTATTATTTTCTTAGAATTTATCTGTGCACGAGATACATCTTTGAAATAATAAAATGAGTTTTTACTATTTACTAATTTAACCCCAACAAATTATGAAAAAACAAACTATGCAGCTTGCCGCTAAATTTGGCAGGCTTTCAAATGAAGAAATGAAAAATATAAATGGCGGCGTAACACCCGTTGGCCGATTTACAGTTCCTACAAGTATTTGTGCTTCGGGATATGGTTTAGTAGCCACGGGCTGTCAGGGAACTTCTTATCCTATGCTTGATGGTTATACTTGTGTTTTGACTTGTTTATAACCCAATTGAATTCAAATAAAAAATGGGCATCAATTATCGATGCCCATTTGTGTTTTAAAACTCAAAATTAAATCCTTTTTCAGTCAGTTTTTTATAAATATCAGGATCAAATTTGTACAGTTTTGCGGCTCTGTGCGATACGTCCTGTTGTTTTTCGTCTAGAGCGACTAATAATTTCATGTGCAGAATTTTTCGTCGAAAGTTTGATTTGTCCAATTCAATTCCAAGAATTTCTTCATACAAATGCATCAATTGCAATAAAGTAAATTTTTCTGGCAGGAGATTAAAACCAATTGGTGCCTGGCGCACACGATTTTGAAGCTGTAATAAACTGAAATTTAAAATTTCGTTATGGTCAAAAATTAAATTTGGGATTTCTTTAATCTTACACCATTTTGCTTCTCGAACATCTAAACTGGCTTTTACATTATAATCTTCCTGATTTACGAGAGTATAATATCCAATTGTTACAATTCGGCGGTCTAAAACACGACTCGGATTTGTAAATGCTTTTAACTGCTCAAGATAAATGTTATCGAGGCTTGTAAGCTCATAAATAATTCGGTGAGCGGCATCATCGGCACTTTCTTGTCTTTTCATCCAGCCTCCAAGAAGTCCCCAGCTTCCTTCGCTTTCTCCTCCGGCATGCTGTACTAAAAGTACTTCAAGGCTTTCTTTTTTGAAACCAAAAATTACGCAGTCAACTGAAATACCATCAATTTCGGGTGTTACAGTATTGGCGGCAATGCAGCTGTTTGTTTGTGAGTTTTTTTTAGATGATGATATTGCCATTGTATGCTTTTATAAGCGGTTTTTAAAATTCAAAATTGAATCCTTTTTCAGTCAGTTTTTTATAAATATCCGGATCAAACTTATATAGTTTAGCTGCTCTGTGTGAAACATCTTGTTGTTTTTCATCTAAAGCGACCAATAATTTCATGTGCAGAATTTTTCTTCGGAAATTAGATTTGTCCATTTCAATTCCAAGGATTTCTTCATAAAGATGCATTAACTGCAGTAAAGTAAACTTTTCCGGAAGGAGATTAAATCCAATAGGAGCCTGACGAACACGGTTGCGAAGATTTTGTATACTGTAAGATAAAATCTCATTGTGATCGTAAATCAAATCCGGTATGCTGTTGATTTTGTACCATTTAGCGTCAGATGCTGTAAAACCGGCTTTAATATTGTAATCTTCTCTTTTTACAAGAGCGTAATATCCTATAGTTATAACACGTCGAAGCGGAAAACGATCCGGATCTCCAAAAGCCTTAAGCTGCTCCAGGTAAATATTATCAAGTCCGGTAAGCTCGTTCAATAAACGATGTGCGGCATTATCTGTACTTTCTTTTTTATAAATCCATCCGCCGGGAAGTCCCCATTTTCCTTTACTAATACCTTCAGCATGCTGCACTAAAAGGACTTCAAGGCTTCCTTCATCAAAACCAAAAACAACACAGTCAATGGTTATTGCATTCATTGCATTTTGTTCGCTTTTTGCAACAGATTCGGCATCTACTTTTTTATCCATGTGCGAAATAAATTTTGACAAATTAAACAAATAAAATGCATAACTGCCTTTTTTGATTACTTAATATTTTTTTAACAAAGCAAAAAATTGACGTTCAGTGATTTAAAATTTACTAAAAAAATGATCTGAAAATTTAATCTTCTTTAAATGTCTGATTATCAAATTTATAATTGGAAGTTTTTTCTGAATCTTTTATTTCTATTTAGTAAGAGATCTTATTGTATTGACAAAAACACCTTGCTATAAATCAGAATCAAAAAAAAATAACCTTAATATTTTGCTAAAATAGAAAAAAAGTTTTACACTTGTAGTCAAATTTACCATAAGATAAGTTCATCATGACTATAAGTTTTTTGAAAACGTTTTTGTGCGTAATAAAACAGGCGGTTTTATTTCAAAAAATATTTTGAAAATCTGCCTCAAACCAATTTGATGTGAAACTTACACTTTAATCAATAAAAACCGTAACTAACTTAAATTTAAACCAACTCTTATTAACTATGAAAAGCAAAGATTGTATTAAAACAACAGTTTTATCGTTTTGTACGACGCTGTTGTTTAGCTTATTTATGATACAGACGGGTTATGCTCAGGCACAATCCAAGTCTGTAAGTGGAAATGTAACATCGGCTGTTGACGGAATGGGAATCCCGGGAGCTACTGTTGCAGTAGAAGGAACAAAAATTGGTGCCGCCACTGATTTTGATGGCAATTATAAAATAGAAGCAAAAACAGGCGACGTACTTGTATTTACTTTTATTGGATTTAAAACTCAAAAAGTAACCGTAGGAACTCAAAAAACAATTAGTGTTACTTTACAGGAAGAAACTTCAGAACTTAAAGAAGTTGTGGTTATTGGGTACGGTTCTCAAAAGAAAACTTTAGTAACCAATGCTGTAACTCAGGTAAGTGGTGAGAATCTTGCCAAAACAAATACTACAAATGCGCTTCAGGCATTGCAGGGACAAGCTGCCGGAATCCAGATTACTTCTACTTCGGGACAACCGGGTGAAGGGTTAAATGTAGTTATCAGAGGTGTAGGTTCAACAGCAGGAAGTACTCCGTTATACGTAGTAGATGGAATACTTACAAGTGATATTTCTTATTTAAGTAACTCAGATATCGAATCGATTTCTGTTTTAAAAGATGCCGCATCTGCTGCTATTTATGGTTCTCAGGCTTCTAATGGAGTTGTCTTGGTGACAACTAAAAAAGGGAAAAGAGGTGCTGCAGGACAAATTACTTTTGATCAGTATTATGGTGTGCAGTCAGTAGCCAGAAAAGTAGATTTATTAGATGCAACTGAATACGCTACTATTTTAAATGAAGCAGCAGTAAATTCAGGAAAAAATCCATATTTTACTAATGCTCAGATTGCCAGTATGGGTTCAGGAACAAACTGGATGGACAAAATGCTGGTTGATAATGCTGCTACTAAAAATTTCTCTTTTGGTGCATCGGGGGGGTCAGAAACTTCTGTTTACTCTTCATCTTTATCTTACTTAGGACAGGAAGGAGTTGTAGGAGGTAAAGATTTATCTAACTATGAGCGTTATAATTTTAGATTCAATTCTGAACATAAATTATACAAAGATGTACTTACTTTCGGTCAGAACTTAAGTTTTGCTTACATCAACAAAAACGGTATTGGAGTTGGAAATCAATACAATAATTCTTTAAGAAGTGCCTATCAGGTATCTCCATTATTACCAATGTACGATGCAAATGGCAACTATTACGACAGCAGTCCAAACAACGAGCCTTGGCTTGCTGGTCAGGCAAATCCTTATGCATTAATGGTATACAACAACCAGAATGAAAGCAATAACCAAAAATTGCTTGGAAATGTTTATTTGCAAATTGAGCCAGTAAAAAACCTGACATTCAAGACTACTTTAGGACTTGATTATTATGCTGGTGAAGGACATTCTTATACACCAATATACCGTTTGTCTATTTACGCAAACACTGCTTTTGATAAAGTAAATCAAAACATGAACAAAGGTAAAACGCTTACTTGGGATAACTTATTGACTTATAAGTTTAATGTTGCAGACAATCATCATTTTGAAACTATGGTAGGTACTTCATCTATTAATTTTGACGGTACTACAATTGATGCTACAAATGCAGATTCGTTTTTTGATGATTTAGAACATGCCTGGTTAGACAATACGACCAATAAAGATGGGGCTAAAATTGCTTTTAAAGGAATTAAGCAGCAAACCAAAAGAATGTCTTACTTTGGAAGGTTAAATTATAATTATAAAGAAACTTATTTATTAAATGCAACTTTTAGAGTTGATGGATCTTCAATTTTTTCTAAAGAAAATGAGTGGGGGTATTTCCCATCTGTTTCAGGAGGATGGATTGTATCAAACGAAGAATTTTTGAAAGATTCAAAAGTTTTAAACTTTCTTAAATTAAGAGCAAGCTGGGGACAGGTTGGAAATCAAAATGCTAGAGCTTTCCAATATTTATCACCAATAAAAGTGAATAATACAAACTATTCTTTTGGAGATGAAGAAGGAGTATTGACTCCGGGTGCATATCCAAACAGACTGTCTAACTTAGATTTAAAATGGGAAACTTCAGAGCAGATTGACCTTGGTTTTGATGCCAGATTTTTAAACAACGCTTTAAATCTTAATGTTGATTTTTATAAAAAAACAAACAAAGACTGGTTAATACTTGCTCCAATTTTAGCAACTGCCGGTGCCGATGCTCCTTTTATTAATGGTGGAGACGTAGTCAATAAAGGGGTTGAGGTAAGCTTAAGTTACCAAAATAAAATTGGAGATTTTAATTACAGCGTAAGTGCAAATGGTGCTTACAATAAAAATACTGTTGGCCAGATACCTGCAGAAGGCGGAATAATTCATGGACTGCCAAACGAACTTTATGATAACTCAAGTGAATTCTACAGAGCACAAAACGGATATCCGTTAGGTTATTTCTGGGGATATAAAACAGGAGGAGTTTTCCAGAATCAGGCACAAATTGACAATTACAAATCTGCAAACGGTGTAGTATTACAGCCTAATGCAGCTCCCGGAGATATTATTTATGTAAACACAAACGGAGATGATAAAATCGATGCAACAGATAAAACAAGTATAGGAAATCCTAATCCTGATTTTACATACGGGTTCTCTATTTCTGCAAATTACAAAGCTTTTGATTTTTCATTAATGGCTAATGGTGTAGCAGGAAATCAAATCGTACAATCGTACAGAAACCAATCTAATGCTTACGGAAATTACACTACTGCAATATTAGACCGCTGGCATGGTGAAGGTTCTTCTAACACAATGCCAAGAGTAACAGAAGACAACCGAAACTTTACGCAGTTTTCAGATCTGTATATTCATAATGGAGATTTCTTAAGAATTAATACCGTAACATTAGGATTTGATTTAGCAAAAATGAAACAGTCAAAACCATTTTTTGCAAGTCAGTTTAGAGTTTATTTCTCAGTATTAAATCTGTACACTTTTACCAAATATAATGGTATGGATCCTGAAATTGGATTTGGTTCTTCAAATGATGATCAAAAGTTTTCGTCAGGGGTTGATGTGGGTTACTATCCAAGACCAAGAACATTCATGATGGGATTAAATGTTAAACTTTAATAATAAAAAAATGAAAAATACCTATTTATATATTTTCTTTTTGGGTTTATTGTCTCTAGGTTCTTGCAGTTTAGAAACAGAGCCGTTAACACCAATAGATACAAGTTTTTATAAAACAAAAAATGATGCTTATGTAGCATTAGTAGGCTGTTATGACGGATTACAAGTGGCAACAGGAGGAGCAGGTCTTGGAGTTCCGGTAGTAAGTGAAGTAATGTCTGATGATTGTTTTGGAGGAACCGGAAATTCTGATGGCTACAATTATGCCGCTATAGATGAGTTTGATATTTCACGCTCTCCTGGAGATGTTGATTTGCTTAATAACAATTGGGTAGCTTATTACAAAGCGATTTACCGATGCAATATGCTGTTATCTAAAATGGATCAGATTGAATGGGATGGAGATACAGCTTTAAGAAATACATACGAGTCTGAAACTAAATTTATCAGAGCATACCTTTATTTTGAAATGGCTCGTTTATGGGGAAGCGTTCCTTTATTGACAGCACCTTCTTCTGAAAATGTTCCTCAGGCAACACCTGAAGAAATTTATAAACTAATTGCTGAAGATTTGGTATTTGCTTCAACCAATCTGCCTACAGAAGCTTATAACGTTAAACCAAACGGACGCGTTACAAAATGGGCAGCAAAATCTTTATTAGGACGTGTTTATCTGTATTACACAGGATATTATGCAAAAAATGACTTAGCTGGCGTAGTTACAAAAACTCAGGCTTTAGGTCATTTAGAAGATGTTATAGCCTCAAGTGGTCATGGTTTAGTAGATGATTTTGCGACTTTATGGCCGGCAGCTTCAGTAGAAAAATATGCAGGTGAAGCCAATAGAGAATTTGTGTTTTCTATAAAATATACTTACACAAGTGATTATAACGGAAATACAGACGGTAATCAATGGATGGTAATGTTTGGAATGAGAGAATTTTCATCTTATCCTTATGGCCGCGGCTGGGGAGTTACTGTAAATGCAAAGTTATGGAATGCTTTCAGTGCTACAGATACAAGACGTGCAGCTAGTATAATTGGAATTGATGAAGAAAAAATAAAATTTGATAAAAAGAACAGCCAGAGAGAATATACAGGTTATTACAACAAAAAATATTCACCAATGGTAGACAAAAACGGAGTAGATCTTCCAATTACTTTGGGAAGCCAGTTTTGGGATATCAGTCAGTTTCAGGATTATGTAGTATTAAGATATTCTGATGTTTTATTGATGGCAGCAGAATTAGGAAGCGGTAATGCACAGGCATATTTTGATGCTGTTAGAAAAAGAGCCTACAAAGATAATTTTGTATCATCGCCTGCCACTATTGATAATATTATGAATGAGAGACGTTTAGAGTTTGCTCTTGAAGGTATAAGATATTATGATTTATTACGCCAAGGTATCGGAAAAGCATCTTCAAGTATTGCAGAATCAACGACATTATTGAGCGGAGGAGTTGCGGGAACAAAAACAATTACGGCAGCTAAGATTCAGGAAACAAAAGGGCTTACTCAAATTCCGAATACGCAGATCACATTATCCGGAGGAGTTTTAAAACAAAATGCCGGTTGGTAATTCTAACTAAAAAATCAAAGAAATGAAAAATATTAAATTATTAGTGACATCATTTTTGATGTTAACGGCATTGCTGATATCATCTTGTTCTCCAGATACATACTCTTTGGATGAACCGATGGATAAATCGGATATACATTTTGAAATTACTCAAGACCTTGCAGCAGACCCAGGAGGAAATACTGTAATATTGAAAAACACAACACCAGGAGTTGTTCTTACATGGGATTATGTAACAGGAAAATCCAACAAAGCGGTTGAAACAGTAAAGTATGCCTTTAAAGGTAATTATACGATAAAAATTTCTGCGGTTACTGATGGTGGAATTGTAGAGTTAGACCCAGTAACAGTAACAGTTTCAGCAGATAACTTAAACTATGTAAACGATCCTCTTTGGACAGCTTTATCAGGTGGAGTTGGAAAACAAAAATCATGGGTATTCGACAATGGTAAATATGGTTTAGCACCAGGAGCAATGTCTTATGCAGACCCGAGCGGAACTGTTGAATGGGGTAATTTTAGTCCAAACTGGGAACCATCCGGAAATGCTAATTCAAGTACAGATGCAGACATGCACTGGGGCAGGTATATGACTTTCAGCCTTGAAGGAGGACCTTTTATGACTGTTCACGAAGCAGATGGAACAACAATAGAAAACGGATCTTATTTCTTAGATATTAATGCTCATACCTTAACAACAAATGGTGCAACAATTCTAAGACCTGACAACTATATTGCAAATGCCAGTAACTGGACATCAAATATCAAAGTATTAAAACTGACAGATAACCAGTTAAGAATTGCTATTATGAGAACCAATAGTGAGGGTGCATGGTGGTATATCTGGAACTTTGTTTCTAAAGAATATGCAGATAATTATGTGCCAATAGTAACTGAACCTGTTGTTGACGAAGGTTTTAATCCAACTTTTGCTTCAGGCGAATTGTTAAAAATGCTTACTGGAGGTGTTGGTGCAGGAAGAATCTGGGCTCTAGATGCAGCAGGAAATCCTGTAGATTGGTTAGCAGCCGGTATTGGATGGACAACTGGACCAGGAAGTTCTTCTGACTGGGGATGGAATCCTGACTGGACAGCTGTTGCAAATAATTCTTGGATACGTTTTGACCAATACGGAGGTAAACAGAATTATACAAGAAGCCAAAATGGTGTGGTAACTTCTGGATTATTTACTATTAATGCAGAAACGAACGAAATCAATTTAGGGTCAGAGACATTAATTCAAAACCCGTCAAGCTGGATGAACCCAACTACAAATGTGATTAAAGTAGTAAAAGCATATAACAGCGATTTTGGCACTAAAGGTATTTGGTTTGGAACATCTTATGATGCAGGTAAAAATGAATGGTTTGTGTTCCACTACATAATTCCTTAAAAATTCAGAAAGATTTTTTAATTTACTAATAACTTGGAAGCAGCGTTAAAAACTACTTCCAGGTTATTAAAATTTATAAAACAATGTTGCAGCTAACTTCATATAAAAAACTAGGATTACTATTTGCAGGCTTTCTTTTATTGACAGCATGCAAGTCATCAACAGATCAAAAATTTAGTAACCGAAAAGTTTCTTTTAATGCAGATTGGAGTTTCCACCTTAACGACAGTATTGCAGATAAAGATACTATTGGAGCGGGAACAAAATGGAGAACTTTAGACGTTCCGCATGATTGGAGTATCGAAGGAAAATTTGATGAAAAAAGTCCTGGCGGTTATGGCGGAGGATCGCTTAACGGAGGTTTGGGCTGGTACAAAAAAACATTTAAAGTAGCTGCAGAAGACAGCACAAAAGTAACTTCAATCACTTTTGACGGTGTTTACAAAAACAGTGAAGTCTGGGTAAACGGACATTATTTAGGAAAACGTCCAAACGGATATATTGGTTTTCAATATGAAATTACGCCGTACTTAAATTACGGAGACAAAAACAACGAAATAATTGTTAAGGTTGACAATTCAAAACAACCTAATTCACGCTGGTATTCGGGTTCAGGAATTTTTAGAAATGTTTGGCTTGAGACCACAGATAAACTTCATGTAGGACAATGGGGAACGTATATTACAACTCCAAAAGTTACAGCCGAAAAAGCTTCAGTAAGTATTGAAACCACAATAAAAAATCAATACAAAGAAGGTAAAAAAGCAACGGTAACTACCACCATTTTTAAAGAAGATAAAAAAGTAACATCAGTTACTCAAGATATAACAATCAACGCCAGCGAAAATCAAACGCTGAATCAATCGGCGGAAGTTGAAAATCCGATTTTATGGTCAGATGAAAACCCTGAATTGTACACAGCAGTTACCGAAATTTCACTTGACGATAAAATCATTGATCAATATAAAACCACTTTCGGAATTAGAGATTTTAAATTCGATTTGAACAAAGGTTTTATTTTGAATGGAAAACAAGTCAAAATAAAAGGTGTTTGTATGCACCACGATTTAGGACCATTAGGTTCTGCGATCAACACGCGTGCAATCGAACGTCAGTTAGAAATTTTGAAAGAAATGGGCGTAAACGGAATCAGAACTTCTCATAATCCGCCTGCTCCAGAGCTTTTAGAACTCTGCGATAAAATGGGTTTCATTGTTATGGATGAAGCTTTTGATATGTGGAAACAGACCAAAACCAAATACGATTACGGAAACGATTGGGACAAATGGCACAAACAAGATTTAATCGATCAACTGCTTCGCGACCGAAATCATGCCAGTATTTTTATGTGGAGTATTGGAAATGAAATTCCGGAACAATGGAGTGAAAAAGGTGTTGAAATTGCGAAAGAATTGGCCGCAATTACACGTCAATATGACAAAACACGACCGTTGACTGCAGGAATGAATCCGCCAGTAAACATGAATATTGATGCCGTGACTTTACAATTTGAGAAAAAGGATGTTTCGATTAATCCGCTTGCTGGATCTGGAGTTTTAGATTTAATTGGATACAATTATGCGCATCAAACTTTTGAACATCATTTGGAAAACTTTCCAAAAACACCTTTTATCGCAACTGAAACTACTTCAGGTTTACAGACAAGAGGATATTACGATGCCGTTTCAGATACTATCAAAAAATGGCCGGTAAGATGGGATCTTAAATTTACAGAAGGAAATCCTGGAAATACCGTTTCGGCTTACGACCAAGTGCAAACGCCTTGGGGATCTACACACGAAGCGACTTGGAAAATCATTAAAAAACACGATTTCTTGGCAGGAATGTATGTTTGGACAGGCTTCGATTATATCGGAGAACCAACTCCTTATGAATGGCCGTCTGTTAGTTCCTATTTCGGAATTGTCGATTTAGCAGGTTTTCCGAAAGACGTGTATTATATGTACCAAAGCGAATGGACAGATAAAACCGTTTTGCACATTTTCCCACATTGGAACTGGAAAGCCGGACAAACTGTTGATGTTTGGGCATACTACAATAAAGCCGATGAGGTGGAACTTTTTGTAAACGGAAAATCAGTTGGAAAAAGAAGTAAAAAAGGAGACGATTTACATGTGATGTGGAGAATTCCTTTTGAAGCTGGAACTCTAAAAGCAGTTTCTCGTAAAGACGGAAAAGTGGTTTTAGAAAAAGAAATCAAAACAGCTGGAAATCCTTCTCAATTAAAATTAACTGCGGATAGAAGCACTATAAAAGCAGACAAAAACGATTTGTCATTTATCACAGTTGATATTTTAGATGATAAAGGAACGATTGCACCAAATGCGAATAACGAAATTAATTTCTCTTTAAAAGGAAATGGAAAAATTGTAGGCGTTTGCAGCGGAGACCCAGTAAGTCACGAGTCTTACAAAGGAAATAAACATACCGCTTTGGCTGGAAAATGTTTGGTTATTGTACAATCTGGAGATAAATCAGGAAGATTGGAATTAACCGCAAAAGCAAACGGATTGAAACAATCAACAATTGTAATTACTACTGAATGATAATTATAATACGTTAAATTTTAAACACATAGAATCATAGATTTTTTGTTTGTGAAAAAGAAAATTAAAAGAAACTAGTTTCTAACACATAGCTATGTTGGTTTAAACAAGTGAAACGCCTTTTTAAAGATTCCGATGAACTATGATTCTATGTGTTTAAAAGATTTTAAGATATATAAAAATAAAACTAACTCATGAAAAACTCAAAAATAACCACATTGCTTTCTGCGTTTATGTTTGGATTTTTGGCAGTTCCAAATGCTAATGCTCAGATCCAAAATGCAGATGTATTAA
The DNA here is from genome assembly GCF_000016645.1 of Flavobacterium johnsoniae UW101. Taxonomy (NCBI): domain Bacteria; kingdom Pseudomonadati; phylum Bacteroidota; class Flavobacteriia; order Flavobacteriales; family Flavobacteriaceae; genus Flavobacterium; species Flavobacterium johnsoniae. The sequence continues at coordinate 864,717 of NC_009441.1, read as the reverse complement.
ATGCTCCAATAGATATCAGTAAAGATTTTCAGAATTATCTGAACACTTTTTATTTCGCAGACGAACTGGCTTCTTTTGATCCTGCAACAGGAAAAGGAACGATCAAATATCTGAGATACAATTATAAAACACGTCAGGCTTTCAACAACATGATGATGAAACCAGATGTTGAAAAAGCAAACGAATTTCCAACAACAGAATATGCAGAATCTCCTGTTTTGCCATTCGAAATTCAGTTTGTTTCAGATAGAACAGTTAGAATCAAAACTACTTCTGGTCCGCAGTTTCATCCACAAAAAGAGTCTTTAATGCTGGTTGACGGCGTTGCGCCAAATCACCCAGAATTATGGAAATATGCTAAAATTGAAGGAGGTCACAGCTATACAAGCAAACACGGAAGAGTTGAAATTTTGACAAAACCTTGGCACGTAAAAATCTACGATGAAAAAGGAAAATTGCTGACAAGTACACTTCACGATACTGATTTTAAAAACACCTATACGCCAACACTTCCATTTTCTTACGTTCGCAGAAACAGCGATTATTCAAGAAGTATGGGCGCAGCTTTCAGTTTAGAACCAGACGAAAAAATATTTGGCTGCGGTGAATCATTTACACAATTCAACAAACGTGGTTCAAAAGTAGTTTTATGGACGGATGACGCCAACGGAATCCAAAATGAAACAATGTACAAACCGATTCCGTTTTATATGAGCAGCCGTGGTTACGGAGTTTTCATGCACCATTCAACACCAATTACAGTTGACTTCGGAAAATACTTTTCAAGTGCCAACGAAATGTACATTGGAGATGACGAAGCCGATTTGTTTTTCTTTATCGGAGAACCAAAAGATATTTTAGATCAATACACAAATCTGACAGGAAAAGCAGCGATGCCACCACTTTGGTCATTCGGTTTCTGGATGAGTCGTATTACGTATTTCTCAGAAAAAGAAGGGAGAGACGTTGCCAGAGATTTGCGTAAATACAAAATCCCAACCGATGTTATTCATTTTGATACAGGTTGGTTTGATGTAGATTGGAGAAACAATTATGAGTTTGCAAAATCTCGTTTCCCAGATGCTACAAAAATGATGTCTGATTTAAAGAAAGATGGTTTCCAGGTTTGTCTTTGGCAGTTACCATATTTTACGCCAAAGAATACTTTGTTTCCAGAAATCATGGATAAAAACTTAGCAGTAAGAGACAGAAAAGGAAATCTTCCTTATGAAGATGCTGTTTTAGACTTCTCAAATCCAGAAACGATTTCTTGGTACCAAGGTAAATTGAAAAAGTTATTTGATGAAGGCGTTGCAGTTTTCAAAGTAGATTTTGGAGAAGCCGCTCCGCCAGACGGAATTTACCATTCTGGAAGAACAGGTTTCTATGAGCACAATTTATACCCATTACGTTACAACAAAGCAGTTGCAGAAATTACTCAGAAAGAAAAAGGATACACTTTAATCTGGGCAAGAAGTACATGGGCAGGATCCCAGCGCTATCCTTTACATTGGGGAGGAGATTCTGAAACAACAAACGGAGCGATGTCGGCAGAATTACGCGGCGGACTTTCATTAGGTCTTAGCGGATTCAGTTTCTGGAGCCATGATGTAGGAGGATTTGCAACAAAATCGCCTGAGAATATTTACAGAAGATGGACGCCTTTCGGAATGTTCACGTCACACGTAAGAAGCCATGGAGAACCGCCTCGCGAACCTTGGTTGTACAGCAAGGAGTTCTTAGAAGGATTTAGAAAAGCAGATAATATGCGTTACGAGTTAATGCCATATATCTACGCTCAAGCAAAAGAAAGTTCTCAAAAAGGTTTGCCAATGATGCGCGCTCTTTTTGTAGAATATCCAAACGATCCAGGAGCTTGGTTAGTAGATAATCAATATCTATTTGGATCAAGTATGTTGGTTGCACCACTTTTTGAAGAGGTTGAAGAAAGAGACGTTTATCTTCCAGAAGGCACTTGGATCGATTACCAAACTAAAAAAGTGTACCAATCTGGTTGGCATAAAATCAAAGCTGGCGAAGTGCCAATCATAGTTTTAGTAAAAGACGGAACTGCAATTCCGCATATCGGTTTAGCGCAGTCGACAAAAGATATGGATTGGAGCAAATTGACATTGAAAGTTTACGCAAGCGACAAAACCACTTCGGCAACAGCTAAAGTATTTTTACCTGAAGGTGACGCAGTACAAGAAATAAAAGTGAACAAAAACGGAAACAATTTTGAAGTAGCTACAAATCCGTTAAACGGAAAAACCACTTTTAAAACGGAGTGGGTTAAATAAATTACGAGAGTTTTTTAAACACATAGAAACATAGGTTTTTTTATTCTTGAAAAGAAGACAAAAAAGAAACTCGTTTCTTCACACATAGCTATGTTTGTTTAAATAAGTGAAACGCCTTTATAAGTATGGTGTAACTATGTTTCTATGTGTTTAAAATCATTATACAGTATTAAAATAAGTTTTTGTTTAGTTTTTAAATCGGGTGAAAGCTTGCAACGCCCGATTTATTAAAAATGAATTAAGAAAATGACCATGAAAAAACACCTCATTCTTCCCGCTCTCTTACTTTCAGTTTCGATTGGATACAGTCAGAAAGCAAAAAACGCTTATGAATTAGCATCGCCAAACGGACAAAATAAAATCAAATTTGAGCTTGTAAAAAATGCTCCAAAATATGCTGTTTCTCACGGAAAACAGAAGTTATTTCTCCATCTGACATGGGATTTGTATTGAAAGGAAACGAAGACTTAAGCACAAACTTTGAAATAAAAGGAGCAAAAACTTCAACTTTTGATGAAACTTGGGAACAAGTTTGGGGAGAAAAGAAAAATATTAGAAATCACTACAATCAATTGGTAGTTGATTTACAACAAAAAACAGGAAATAAAAGAAAATTACAAATTCAGTTTCGTGCTTTCGATGACGGAGTTGCTTTTAGATACGTTTATCCAAAACAAAATGTAAAAGACAGTATTTTCATCATGGATGAAAAAACAACTTTTAACTTAAAAGAAGATGGAAAAGCGTGGTGGATTCCGGCAAACAGAGAAAACCGTGACGAATATCTTTTCAAAGATGCGCCAGTAAGTACTTTAGATACGGTTTTAACTCCGTTAACAATTGAAAGCAAAAACGGATTAGCATTAAGTTTCCACGAAGCAAACCTGTATGATTTCGCAAGCATGACTTTGGTAAACACAAAAGGAACAGAACTAAAATCAGATTTAGTGCCTTGGCCTGACGATGTAAAAGTTCGTGTAAAGGATACTTTTACTTCTTCTTGGAGAACACTTCAAATTGGAGAAAATCCAGGTGAGTTGATCACTTCTTATTTGGTTTTAAACCTAAACGAACCAAATAAATTAAAAAATACAAACAGCTATTTCAAACCATACAAATATTTAGGAATCTGGTGGGGAATGCACATTGGTAAATATACTTTCTGGGAAAGCGATAAACAAGGTGCTACAACCAAACACGCTGAAGAATATATCGATTTTACAGCAAAAGAAGGTTTCCATCATTTATTGATCGAAGGCTGGAATAAAGGCTGGACTCCAGGTTGGTATGAAAACCGTATGCACATGTTCAGCTTTACGAAAAATGCAGACAATTTCGATTTAGAAAAAGTAGTTGAATACGGAAAGAAAAAGAACATCGAATTAATTGGTTACCACGAAACAGGTTCAAACTTAATTAATTACTTAAAAGAAGTTGATGAAGGTTTTGCTTTATACAAAAAACTTGGAATTCATACCGTGAAAATTGGTCACGTAGGTTCTAAACTGAATATGAAACAAATGCACTTCGGGCAGTTTGGAGTAAATTATTTCAGATACATTTTAGAAAAAGCAGCGCAGTACGATTTAGCAGTTTTATACCACGAATCAATAAAAGATACAGGAGAAAGAAGAACTTTCCCAAACATGGTTTCGAGAGAAGCAGCGCGCGGACAAGAATATAACGCTTGGAGCGAAGGAAATCCACCAAACCATTTAAGTATTATTCCGTTTACAAGATTACTTTCTGGCCCAATGGATTTTACACCTGGGATTTTTGATGTTGAGGTAAAACAAGGTTATCCAGGAAAAAGAATTCAGGGAACAGTTGGACAGCAATTGGCATTGTACGTTACGATTTATTCTCCAATTCAAATGTTGGCAGATCTTCCAGAAAATTACGAAGGAAAACCAGCGTTGCAATTCTTAAAAGACGTTCCAACAGATTGGGAAGACACAAAAATCTTAGAAGGAAAAATTGGCGAATACATCACAACAGCAAGAAAAGACAGAAATAGCGCTGATTGGTATTTAGGAACTTTAACAAATGAGAAACCAAGAAACGTAGAAGTTTCATTATCATTCCTTGATCCAAATGCAGCTTATGAAGCACAAATTTATGTTGATGCCGAAGGAACAGATCAAACACACAATCCAGAAGCCGTAGCAATTTCTAAGAAAACAGTAAAAGCTTCAGATAAATTACAGTTGAAATTAGGCGGTGCCGGCGGTGGAGCTGTTAGATTTAAAAAGCTATAATTATTAATTTCTCAAACCCGACAGGTTTTTAAAACCTGTCGGGTTTAATAACACAACACATTTTCAGATGAAAAGAATTTTAATAGTATTGGTTTTAATTCATTCAATCCAAATTATTGGACAAAACAATAATGCTGAAAATCGAATCATAAAAGTTGATTATAAAAAAGAAGCAGGAAAATTAAACACCATGTTCAAGGAATGCATTGGAGCCGGAAGAGCAAATGAAGGTCTTCGTGCCGACTGGCAGCAGCAATTGGCATTGGTAAAAAAAGAATGCGATTTTAAATACATCCGTTTTCATGGTTTATTGTCTGATGATATGGCCGTTTATCGCGAAGACGAAAAAGGAAATCCAGAATACAATTACCAATATGTAGACGTTCTGTTCGATTATATTGTTAGTCTGAAAATGAAACCGTTTGTAGAATTAGGTTTTATGCCCAATGCATTAGCAAGCGGGAAAGAAACGATTTTCTGGTGGCGCGGCAACGTAACACCTCCAAAAGATTATAAAAAATGGGAAGATTTAGTTCGAAATTTAACCCAGCATTTTGCGGCACGTTACGGAGATGAAGAAGTAAAAACATGGTATTTTGAAGTCTGGAACGAACCGAATTTATCACCGGGATTTTGGAGCAGTACTCAGGAAGAATATTATAAATTATACGATTATGCCGCTCGTGGTGTAAAAGCAGTAAACAAAGAATATAAAGTCGGCGGACCGGCAACAGCAGGTTCTGCTTGGGTTTCTGAAACAATTGATTTCTGTACTAAAAATAATGTTCCGATGGATTTTGTTTCGACACATACTTATGGTGTAAAACATGGATATCTGGACGAATTCGGAACTTCGGGAACAATTTTAAATCAGGACGAATGGAGTGTAAGCGGTGAAATTATCAATTCAAGAAAATTGATTGCAGAGTCGGCTAAACCGAATCTTGAATTGCATTATACGGAATGGAGTTCATCTTACACGCCTGCAGATCCAATTCACGACAGTTATCATTCGGCAGCTTATATTCTACAGAAATTAAAACAAGTCGGCAATGCGGCAAACTCCATGTCATATTGGGTTTTTACCGATATTTTTGAAGAAGCAGGACCAAGATTTACACCTTTCCACGGCGGTTTCGGATTATTGAATACGCAGGGAATCAAAAAACCGGCTTATTTCTCTTATTATTTATTGAATAAATTAGGAGAAACAGAACTTCAAAATTCAGATAAAGCTTCTTGGACTTCTAAAAATGCAAAAGGAGATGTTCAGGTTTTATTGTGGGATTTTACCAATACACATCCCGGCGATAAAGAGTTGAATCAAACGTATTATATAAAAGATCTTCCGTCAAAAGAAAAAGGAAAAGTAAAAGTGGAGATTGACGGAATGCAGAAAGGAAAATATCTTTTAGAAATTTACAAAGTGGGTTACAAAGTAAATGACGCTTACGCAGATTATCTGGCGATGAATAAACCAAGTCAGTTAACACGTGAACAGGTAAATTTAATAAAAGAGAAAAATAACGGCGCGCCTATTTCGACAGAAAAAATTACAATTGACGGAAAAGGAACTTTCAGCAGAGAATTTAAAATCAATGAAAATGATGTTGTAATGCTGAATTTAATCAAACAATAATTAAAACCACAAACATAAAAGTAATATTAACTGTATTTAAAGATTCTGAGTCAGGAATCAAATCTTTAAATAAAAAGAACCTAACTATCTATGAAAAACAAAATGATATACCTTTCTGCAGCTTTGGTTTTTGCATTTTTTACTTCTTGTAAAAATGAAACACAAACTTCAGCTTCAAATTCCAGCCAGACTGAAGAATACGTTGGGAAAGAAATCAGTACAGATCATGATGCCGAAATTGACAAACTGATTTCGCAGATGACATTAGAAGAAAAAATAGGAATGCTCCACGGAAACAGCATGTTTGCTAATGCAGGCGTGAAACGTTTAGGAATTCCAGAATTAAAAATGGCCGATGGGCCATTGGGAGTTCGCGAAGAAATTTCAAGAGACAATTGGGCTCCGGCAGGATGGACAAACGATTTTGCAACGTATTATCCGGCAGGAGGTGCTTTAGCAGCAACTTGGAATGCAGAAATGGCACATACTTTCGGAACCAGTTTAGGAGAAGAATTACGCGCAAGAGACAAAGACATGCTCCTTTCGCCAGCGATCAATATGGTAAGAACACCGCTTGGAGGAAGAACGTACGAATACATGTCGGAAGATCCGTTTTTAAATAAAAAAATAGCTGTGCCTTTGGTTGTTGGTTTACAAGAAAAAGATGTAATGGCATGTGTAAAACACTATGCAGCAAACAATCAGGAAACAAATCGTGATTTTGTCGATGTACAAATTGACGAACGTACACTTCGTGAAATTTATCTTCCCGCTTTTGAAGCTACTGTAAAAGAAGCAAAAGCATATAGTATAATGGGCGCTTATAACAAATTTAGAGGCGAATATTTATGTGAGAACGATTATATGCTGAATAAAATCCTTCGTGACGAATGGGGATTTAAAGGAGTTGTAGTTTCAGATTGGGCTGCGGTGCATTCAACAGCAAAATCTTTGAAAAATGGTTTAGATATTGAAATGGGAACACCAAAACCTTTCAACGAATTTTTCTTAGCCGATAAATTAATTGCAGCAGTAAAATCTGGAGAAGTTTCTGAGAAAGAAATTGATCTTCATGTAAAACGTATTTTAAGAGTTTTATTTCAAGTGAAAGCAATGGGCGGAGGCGAGCGTGCAAAAGGAAGCATCGCTACCGAAGCGCATTACCAAGACGCTTACAAAATTGCAGCAGAAGCAATTATATTGTTAAAAAACGAAAACAATGCACTGCCATTAAAATTAGATGGAGTTAAATCTATTGCTGTAATTGGAAACAACGCAACAAAGAAAAATGCTTTGGGCGGATTTGGTGCCGGAGTAAAAACAAAAAGAGAAGTTACACCTCTTGAAGGTCTTAAAAACAGATTGCCTTCATCAGTTAAAATCAATTATGCTGAAGGATATTTAGAGAAATATGAGGAGAAAAATAAAGGAAATTTAGGAAATATTACTTCTACAGGACCAGTTACAATTGACAAATTAGATCCTGCAAAAGTTCAGGAAGCTGTAGAAGCTGCTAAAAAATCTGATGTTGCCATTATTTTCGCAGGTTCAAACCGTGATTACGAAACAGAAGCTTCAGACCGTAGAGATTTACACCTGCCATTTGGACAAGAAGAATTAATCAAAAAAGTAATAGAGGCAAATCCAAAAACGATTGTAGTAATGATTGCCGGCGCTCCGTTTGATTTGAATGAAGTAAGCCAGAAATCATCAGCTTTAGTTTGGAGCTGGTTCAATGGTTCTGAAGGCGGAAATGCTTTGGCTGATGTTATTTTAGGAAAAGTAAATCCGTCAGGGAAATTACCTTGGACAATGCCAAAACAACTAAAAGATTCTCCTGCACACGCCACAAACAGTTTCCCTGGAGACAAAGCGGTTAATTATGCTGAAGGAATCTTAATAGGATACCGTTGGTTTGATACTAAAAACGTAGCACCATTATATCCTTTTGGTTACGGATTATCATACACAACTTTCGCACTTGATAATGCCAAAACAGATAAAGATTCTTACGCTCAAAACGATGTAATTGAAGTTACGGTTGACGTTAAAAACACTGGAAAAGTAGACGGAAAAGAAGTAGTTCAGTTGTATACTTCAAAATCTGATTCAAAAATTACCCGTGCGGCACAAGAATTAAAAGGATTCAAAAAAGCAGATGTAAAAGCTGGCGGTTCAGAAAAAATAACAATCAAAGTTCCAGTAAAAGAATTGGCTTACTATGATGTTGCTGCTAAAAAATGGACAGTTGAGCCAGGAAAATATACAATTAAGTTAGGAACTTCTTCTAGAGATATTAAAAAGGAAATTAACTTCACAATTAAATAAAATGGAAAAGATCATCAAAGGTTACCTGTTTAGTTTTGTATTATGTTTTTCTTTTTTAAGTATTTGGGCTTGCAGTTCAGATAAAGAAGAAGCAGAGAAAACAGCCGAAAAAACACTTACGGTTGATACTAATAAAATTGATTTTGCCAACACAGGAAACGATGTCAACATAAAAGTGACAACAAATGCCAGAACATGGAAAATCAGCAGTGCCGATACTAAATGGCTCGAACTAAGTCAGACTTCTGGTGTTACAGGATCAGTTTTAGTTAAAATTACAGCTTTAGAAAATACCGGAAAAGAAGCAAGAACAGCTGTTATAACAATTACTTCTGATGAAACCTCGCCAATACAAATTGCAGTTTCTCAGGCAGGAGGCGCAGCAGCTCCAGGTTTATATCCAAGCTATAATACAAATCCAATTGCTGCAGACCAAACCGGAATGTCAAGTAATGCAGTACAGTTAGCCGCAAAAATAAAATTAGGCTGGAACATTGGCAACACAATGGAAGCAACTGGCGGAGAAACCGCTTGGGGAAATCCAAAAGTTACAAAAGCTTTAATCGATGCTGTAAAGGCAAATGGCTTTAATGCCATTCGAATTCCGTGTTCATGGAATCAAAATTTAGCGAATGCTTCAACTGCACAAATTCAAACTGCCTGGCTGAACCGAGTGAAAGAAGTTGTACAATATTGTGTAGATAATGACATGTATGTTTTGGTAAACATTCACTGGGACGGCGGCTGGCTGGAAAACAATATTACCGAAGCCAAAAAAGAAGAAACTAACGCCAAACAAAAGGCTTTCTGGGAACAGATAGCCACCCATTTACGTGACTTTGACGAGCATTTACTTTTTGCAAGTGCCAATGAACCTGCTGTTGAAGATGCTGCACAAATGGCAGTTTTAACATCCTATCACCAAACGTTTATTGACGCTGTTCGTTCTACAGGAGGAAAAAATGCGTATCGTACTTTAGTGGTTCAGGGACCAACAACCGACATTGAAAAAACAAATAAATTAATGACCGTTTTGCCAACAGATACAGCCGCAAATAGAATGATGGTTGAGGTTCATTATTATACGCCATGGAATTTTGCAGGTTTAACAAAAGATGAATCCTGGGGTAAAATGTTTTACTATTGGGGATCAGGCTACCATTCAGCAACCGATACAGAAAGAAATGCAAACTGGGGAGAAGAAGCAGACTTAGAGAAAAATTTCAAGTTAATGAAAACTCAGTTTGTAGATAAAGGAATTCCGGTCTTATTAGGAGAATTTGGAGCAATCAGAAGAACAAGTCTAACCGGAGATGCTTTAACTTTACATTTAGCATCAAGAGCGTATTACTTAAAAACGGTGGTAAAAACAGCTCGTGCAAACGGATTATTACCTTTTTATTGGGACGAAGGAAGTACAGGCGATAATAGTTTTGGAATTTTTAAAAGAAGCGATAATACTGTTTTTGACTCACAGGCTTTGACGGCTTTAAAAGAAGGATTACAATAAAAAAACTTTCTAAATTATATTAGTGATATAAGTAATTTAAATTTAAAAACAGCTTTGAATTTATTTTTATTTATATCACTAATTTGATTTTAACTATTTTAAATTGCAGGATATGAAAAAGTATTTAATGGTTATTTTGCTGATATTTAGCGTTTTTGCAAGCGCTAATGTAAAAATGCCTTTATTGTTTTCAGATGGAATGGTGCTCCAAAGAGGCAAACAAATTCCAATTTGGGGTTTTGCTGATGCTGATGAAAAAATAGAAGTCCATTTTAACAAACAAATCCAAAAAACCACAGCTGATAAAAATAGAAAATGGACTCTTAATTTAAAATCAGAAAAAGCCGGCGGACCTTTTGAGTTGATTATAATTGGAAAAAATACAATCACGATCAAAAATGTTTTGGTTGGTGAAGTATGGATTTGCAGCGGACAATCGAATATGGAATTTCAGGTTTTCAAAACCATGAATGCCGAAAAAGAAATTGCAGATTCAAATTATCCTATGATTCGTCATTTTGGAGTGGCGCAGGATTTAAGCGGAAAACCAAAAGACGATTTAAAAGCTGGAAAATGGGAAACGGCAAACAAAGAAACTGTTGGTAATTTTACAGCTGTTGGATATTACTTTGCCAGAAAATTATATTCAGAATTAAAAATTCCAATAGGAATCATAAATACTTCCTGGGGAGGAACTAATGTGGAAACCTGGACAAGCCGTGAAGCATTTCAAAACAGTGATGAATTTAAATCGATGATAGCCGATGTTCCGGTTGTAGATATTGATGCAGTTTTTGAAAGCTATAAAAAATCAATTTTAGACAATCTGAAAAAAGTGCAGAGTTTTGATATTTCAATGGAAAACGAAGATCAATTTAAAAAGCCGGATTTTCAGGATAAAAACTGGCCGGAAATAAAAGTGCCTTCACTTTGGGAAAACCAGCAGATTGGAAATATTGATGGAATTGTCTGGATGCGAAAAACGATTGTTCTAACTGCCGAACAAGCTAAAAAAGAAGCCGTTTTACATTTAGCAAAAGTAGACGATGAAGACAAAACGTATGTAAACGGAGTAGAAGTAGGAACCAATAACCTTTGGGACAAACTAAGAATTTATAAAATTCCAGCCAATGTTTTAAAAGAAGGAACAAACGTGATTGCTGTTAGAATTACAGATTACAGCGGCGGCGGCGGAATTTATGGTGATCCAGCCGATTTAAAAATCGATTTTAAAGACTCAAATGTATCTCTGGAAGGACTTTGGAAATTTAATATTGTAAAAGTAAGAATCGAAGTTTCGCCTAATAGTTATCCTTCATTATTATACAATGCCATGGTAAATCCGTTAGTGCCGTACGCGTTTCAGGGTGTTTTATGGTATCAGGGAGAAGCTAATGTATGGAGGGCAGAACAATATAAAAAGTCATTTCCGCTGATGATAACTGACTGGAGAACAAAATTCAAACAAGGAAACTTTCCGTTTTATTTCGTTCAATTGTCAACCTTTGATGAGTTTGGCGGCAACAGCCAAAAAGGAAGCCGTTGGGCAGAACTTCGAGAAGCACAGTCTGAAACTTTAAAACTCCCAAACACAGGAATGGCGGTTACAACCGATATTGGAAACGCAAAAGATATTCATCCAACCAACAAACAAGATATTGGATTGCGTTTGGCTGCGATTGCGATGAACAACATTTATGGTAAAAAACAAATTCACAGTGGACCAGTTTATAAATCTCAGGAAATAAAAGGGAATCAGATTGTTTTAACTTTTGACAATATTGGCAGCGGATTATCAACGCCAAATAACGATGAGTTAAAAGGATTTGAAATTGCAGGTGCAGACAAAGTTTTTCATTCTGCAAAAGCCATTATAAAAGACAACAAAGTAATTGTTTCGAGCGATAAAGTTCAAAATCCACTTGCTGTTCATTATGGCTGGGCAGATGATGATACACAGATCAATCTTTTCAACAAAGAAAAATTTCCTGCATCACAATTCAGAACCGATAATTGGGAAATGATTACTGCCGGCGAAAAATACAAAGTGAGTAAATAGTAATTAGTCCTTAGTAATTAGTGAGAAGTAAAGGATAATTTGAACGGTTTTCAAAACTTGTTTGAATGAAAAATAAATTAAAATGTTCCGTTAGGAACAATTCATCGGTAGCAGCGGATGAAATCCGCAGTAAAAATTAAAAATGCAATATTGTTCCGTGGGAACATCTGATCGGTAATATTTAAAACGCAGCAAAATGAATTCAACCCTTATCAAAAAAACATTTTTCATCTTACTTCTCACATCTTATTATACAAACATTTTGGCACAATCAAAAAATGTTTTATGGTACAAACAACCCGCAGAATTTTTTGAAGAAAGTTTGGTTTTAGGAAACGGAAAAATGGGCTCGACAGTTTTTGGAGGTGTAAATTCAGATAAAATTTATTTGAATGACATTACACTTTGGTCAGGTGAACCCGTAAATGCAAATATGAATCCGGAAGCTTATAAAAATATTCCAGCGATTCGCGAAACATTGCAAAACGAAAACTACAAACTGGCCGAAGAATTAAATAAAAAAGTACAAGGAAAAAACTCCGAATCGTATGCGCCTTTAGGAACACTGGAAATCAATAATTCTGAAAAAGGAAAAGCTGTAAATTATCGCAGAGAACTGGATATTTCAAACGCCGTATCAAAAGTAAGTTATGAAATGGCCGGTATAAAATATACACGAGAGTATTTTGTTTCGGCACAAGACCAAATCATGATAATTAAATTAACTGCCGATCAAAAAGGAGCTTTAAATTTTGATATCAATTTAAAAAGCCTTTTAAAATCTAATGTAGAAGTACGAAATAATATCTTGGTTATGACTGGTTCTGCGCCAATTCATGAAAATGCAGGATACAATGTACTGCCAAAATATCTAGCCCTAAAAGATAGAGGTACACGATTTACAGGTTTAGTTCAAATCAAAAAAACCGACGGAAAAATTACAAGTTCGAGAGAAACCTTAACCTTAAAAGACGCAACAGAAGCGATTATTTACGTTTCTGTCGCAACAAGTTTTAATGGTTTTGATAAAAATCCGGCATCAGAAGGTTTAGACGATATAGCAATTGCGGCACAAAACCTGAATAAAGCTTTTGAAAAACCATTCGACAAAATAAAAGAATCTCATATTGCCGATTATCAAAAATTTTATAATCGCGTTGACTTAAATTTAGGCAAAACAACCGCTCCTGATTTGCCAACAGACGAGCGTTTATTGCGTTATGCAGACGGAAATGAAGATAAAAATCTCGAAATATTGTATTTTAATTACGGTCGGTATTTATTAATCAGCTCTTCAAGAACACTTGGAGTACCGGCAAATCTGCAGGGACTTTGGAATCTGCATTTAAGTCCGCCCTGGAGCAGTAATTATACAATGAATATTAATCTGGAAGAAAACTATTGGCTGGCAGAAAACACCAATCTTTCAGAAATGCACAAATCGCTTTTGAGTTTCATTAAAAACCTTTCGGTAACAGGAAAAGTTACGGCAAAGACTTTTTATGGAGTAGATAAAGGCTGGGCTGCAGCGCATAATTCAGATATCTGGGCAATGACCAATCCTGTTGGGCAGTTTGGAAAAGAAGATCCAATGTGGGCTTGCTGGCCAATGGCGGGTGCCTGGCTGAGTACTCATATTTGGGAACACTATATTTTTACACAAGACGAAACATACTTAAAAAAAGAAGGTTATCCGTTAATGAAAGGTGCTGCCGAATTTTGTTTGGGCTGGCTTGTAACCGATAAAAAAGGAAATTTAATTACATCGCCATCCACTTCCCCAGAAAACCAATACAAACTGGAAGATGGTTTTGTGGGTGCGACATTTTACGGAGGAACGGCAGATTTAGCTATGATTCGCGAATGTTTCGATAAAACCATAAAAGCGTCAAAAGTGCTGAATACAGATGCTTCTTTTAGAGTAAAATTAGAAACAGTACTTTCAAAATTACATCCGTATCAAATTGGTAAAAAAGGAAATCTGCAGGAATGGTATTTTGACTGGGATGATCAGGATCCAAAACATCGCCATCAATCGCAGTTATTCGGACTTTTTCCAGGCGATCATATTACGCCTTTAAAAACTCCGGATTTGGCTGAAGCCTCTAAAAAAACGTTAGAAATAAAAGGAGATGAAACAACCGGCTGGTCAAAAGGCTGGAGAATTAATCTGTGGGCAAGACTTTGGGACGGAAACCGCGCTTATAAAATGTTCCGAGAATTACTTCGTTATGTAGATCCTGACGGAAAGAAAACGGAAAAACCAAGAAGAGGAGGAGGAACATACCCAAATTTATTCGATGCACATCCGCCATTTCAAATTGATGGTAATTTTGGAGGTGCAGCTGCGGTTGCGGAAATGTTAGTTCAGTCAGATGAAAATGAAATTCGATTATTACCTGCTTTGCCAGATGCCTGGGCAGAAGGTTCTGTAAAAGGAATCTGCGCCAGAGGCGGGTTTGAAATTGAAATGGCATGGAGTAATAAAAATCTAACTCATGTTGTAATCTCTTCTAAAACAGGGGGAAAAACAACTTTGATTTTTGGTGATAAAAAGCAAGAGATTGTTTTGAAAAAAGGAGAGAAAAAAGAAATTAATTTTTAAAGATTCGGAGAAGCGAAATATTAATAGAGTAAAATAGATGTTTACATTATAAAGCTCCTGTGGAGCGACATATAATTTTCACAATCAAATATATCGCTCCGCTGGAGCTCTTTACATTCGGACGGTTTAATTTCTATAAATATATCGCCTCGCTGAGGCTTTTAATAACAAACCCGACAGGTTTTTGAAACCTGTCGGGTTTATTTTTTTATACAAGCTTCGGAGAAGCGAAATATTAATAGAATAAAATAGATATTTACAATATAAAGCTCCAGAGGAGCGACATATAAATTATTTACAATTCAAATATTTCACTTTGCTGGAGCTCTTAACATTCGGACGGTTTAATTTCTATAAATATATCGCCTCGCTGAGGCTTTCTAATAATAAACCCGACAGGTTTTAAAAACTGACGGGTTTTGTGTTTTAGGAGAGCTTCGGAGAAGCGAAATATTAATAGAATAAAATAGATATTTACAATATAAAGCTCCTGCGGAGCGACATATAAATTATTTACAATTCAAATATTTCACTTTGCTGGAGCTCTTTACATTTGGACGGTTTAATTTCTATAAATATATCGCCTCGCTGAGATTTTCTAATAATAAACCTGACAGGTTTTTGAAACCTGTCGGGTTTGTTGATTTGTAAACGAGAGGCTTCGACTTCGCTCAGCCTGACAAAATGCATTATTCCTTGTTTGTAGCTTGCTCTTTTTCTTCTGCTTTTTCAGAATGTTCTTTTTTAAAAGTGTCGTACCATTTTTCAATTGACGGATATACAAAAGCAGCGACTTTTTTAACCGGATTATAAAAAATAGTATTATCTAAAGTTTCCTTTTTGGCGAAAGTATTATTGAAATTAATTTTCTCAAACAAAGCAATAAATATACTTAGAATAAGAATAGTTTTTAGAACCCTGAAAAATCCGCCTCCAAGTTTGTTCATCCAGCCAAGCATGGCAAAATCGGCAATTCCGGTTAATATTTTTGCCAGAAAATAAACGCCAATTACAACCAGAATAAAAGTTAGAATAAAAGCCGTAATCTGGATATTGGTAGGATTCCAAGAAACATGTTTTGAAATCATTTCGCTCATTAATGAAGAAAACTTTATGGCAAGATAAATTCCTAATAGCAAAGAAATAAAAGAAGCGACTTCAACAAAAAGTCCGTTTTTAATGCCTTTATATAAACTATAACCTAAAAGTGCGGCTACAATAATATCAAAAAAACTCATGTTTTGGTTTGGTGTTTAATGAGGCGCAAAGATATATCTTTTTTCAGGTTCAATGCTTGATAGTGACAAAGGTTGAGAGGTTTTTGTAGTAGTATTTTTGTATGTGTTAATTTTTTTAGGTGCAATGTATTGAACTGTGTATCTTTGCAAATCAAATTTTAGAGTTCAGATTGTAATTCTGCCCCTTCAGAATTGAATTTTTAAACAATCTAATATCTAAAATCAACAATCTAAAATCATACAATGTCTAGAGATATACAATTAAAAGAGCGCTGGGAAAAGCTCGTCGATATACTTTCCAATCAATTTTCGCAGGGCGAAGACTTAGATTTGGATGCCATAATTTACCTAATTGGAGTTCAGGAACTCGGAAAACTACACCGTGAATTCAAAAAAGATGAAAAATTAAATCTGATGCATATTGCCATCTGCCGATTGTTAGAACCATACGGATATTACGAATTTGACTTTTTTGATGCCGAAGGCTGGCCGCACTATAAAATAAAAGAACAACTCCCGCCGTTAAAAGCTGGTGAACAATCGGTTTTAATGAAAGAAGCAATCGTGAATTACTTTTTAGAAAGAAAATTGATTGAGTAGTTTTTTAGTTGACAGTCGCAGTCTCAGTTCCTCAGCTTTTGAGACTGGAAACTGTCACTGAAAACTAAGACTAAAAACTAAAGAAAATGTGCAGATACGCAATGGTATCCTATAAACCTCATTATGCTTGTTTTAATTGTCGAAAAACATTTAAAAGAAGATTAATGGGTGATATTAAAAAGGGAGAAACATCGATTTTTGAAGCCAAATGTCCGCAATGTGGAGAATTAATGGCAAACATAGGACTTGATTTTGAATCGCCTAAGAAAGACGACGTAAAAAAATGGGAACATCTTAAAAGCTTATATTCTGTTGGTATTACATTTCATTCCTGTGGCTGCAGCGGACCAGGTTATATTCCAAATTCAAAAGAAAAATTAATCGAGTGTTTTGAAGGCATAAAAAAGACATATCTTAAAAATATGGATTTTTGGCGAACCAGAATTGAACCTTCAACAAAACAGGAAAAAGAACGGGATTTAAATAAAAACTGGCATAAATTAAGCAGTATCTCTCCTAATTACAAAAAGGAAATAGTAACCAATCAGCAAGGTTTAGATTATTGGCATGTAAAGATTAAACAAGTTGAAGAAAAGTTAAATCTGATAAAATAATTTACAGAAAACCTAAAACTGCAGCTGTGACCGCACACTTTCAACTAAAAACACTAAATTTGTACTCTCAATTATCGAAGGAAAATGATAGATAAGATAAAACAGCATATAGAGGAAGCTAAAGCCTTTAATGAGAAAAATAAAGAATCTTTAGAACAATTTCGTATTAAATATTTAGGAAGTAAGGGTTTATTAAAAGAACTTTTTAATGAGTTTAAAAATATTCCAAACGACCAGAAAAAAGATTTTGGACAAGTAATCAATACTTTAAAAGCTGTTGCTGAAGAAAAAGTAAAGCAGATTCAGGAAGAGCTGGAAAGCAAAGAAGAATCAAAAGGAGTTTTTGGTGATTTAACACGTGCTGCAGAACCAGTAATTATTGGTTCACGACACCCAATTTCTATTGTTAAAAATCAGATTATAGATATTTTTGCCAATATCGGATTCAACGTTTCTGAAGGACCGGAAATAGAAGACGACTGGCATAACTTTACAGCATTGAACTTGCCAGAATACCATCCGGCGCGTGATATGCAGGATACATTTTTCATTCAGACTAATCCCGATGTGTTATTGCGTACGCATACATCATCTGTTCAGGTGCGTTATATGGAAAATCATAAACCGCCAATTCGTACAATTTCTCCGGGACGTGTTTTCCGTAACGAAGCAATTTCATCTCGTTCGCACTGTATTTTCCATCAAGTAGAAGGATTATACATTGACAAAGATGTTTCTTTCGCCGATTTAAAACAGACATTGTTATATTTCACAAAAGAAATGTTCGGAAAATCTAAGATTCGTCTTCGTCCGTCATATTTCCCATTTACAGAACCAAGTGCTGAAATTGATATTTATTGGGGACTAAAAACAGAAACTGATTACCGTATTACAAAAGGAACAGGCTGGTTGGAAATTGGAGGCTGCGGAATGGTAGATCCAAACGTTTTGAAAAACTGTGATATCAATCCAGATGAATACAACGGTTTTGCTTTTGGAATGGGAGTAGAGCGTATTGCAATGCTTTTATACCAAATTGGCGATATCCGTATGTTCTATGAAAACGATGTTCGTTTCTTAGAGCAGTTTAAAGCAAATATTTAATTTAAGTCGAAAGTCTAAGGTCGAAAGTCATAAAGTCTTTGCTTTGTGGCTTTCGACTTTCGACTTTTAAACTTTTGACTCATATGAAAAAAGATATAATAATTCCAGAAGTTGAAAATGTATTTCTTGCTGCTGTGCAGGAATGGAGTGACGATTTTATGGAAAAAGTGTGGTATGCTTACTTAGTAAACGATAGTGATTTTAACTTAGACAGCGTTATGGTAGTTTCAAAAGCTTTTGGAACGATTGACGGTGAAATGAAAAAAACTTCAATCCTGCGTCATGCTTTTGTTGAGGTTCCTTCGGTTTCTGTTGTTAAAATAGAATTAGTCGAGAAAAGCCTTTTAGCACTTAACAACGAATTCATGGTAACTTTCTTCATTGGAAATACTTTGTACGATAAGAAGTTTATTTTTAAAGCCAATTCGCTTGACGAAAATAAAACGGAAGAAGTGCCGATTTTGTTTGTTGAAGGCGTGATGGTGAAGTAGTTTTAGTCACAGTTTACAGTCTCAGTCTCAGTTTTTGAGGCGTATAAAAAAAGTCTAAAATTTTATTTTAGACTTTTTTTATTTTGAAAACTGTAAAGTATGCGTATTTAAAACTGAAAACTGCGACTGTAAACTAACTACTGTGGTAAAACAGGCGGACGCATTCTATAAGCTCCCGTTGATAAAGTCATAATAAAATCTTCTAGAGCATCTAATTCTGATTTGCTTAAATTTAATTTCTGAATGAGTTTAGAAGTCGTTGGAAACAAAGTATCGTTTAATTGATTTTCTTTTCGTTTTGGCTGAGGCATTCCAGCGTTGTAAATATTTAAAACGCCTCGTAAATTTGGAAATAATCCATTGTGCATATATGGTGCGTTTTGAGCTGCACCTCTTAAAGATTGTGTTTTAAATTCACCAACATTTTCTGCTTTTCCTGTTACGTTATATCGTCCTAAATCCTGATATTCTCTTCCGTAATACGTTAAACCAATATTATGGAATTTATTATCGGCAAAATTCGCTGTGTTGTGACAGTTAATACATCTTGCTTTTGTACGGAATAAATGTAAACCTTCGACTTGTTTGTTTGTCAATTGTGTAGAATCGCCTTCAATAAATCTGTCAAACTTGCTTTTTGGAGTAATCAAAGTTCTTTCGAATGTTGCAATGGCTTTTAAAATTTCTTCCTGAGTCAGTTTTTCTTTTCCAAAAGCCTTTTTAAAATACGGTTTGTAGCCTTTTATTTTGTTTAAACGTTTTGTTGCTAAGTCGATATGAAAGTTCATTTCTTTAGCATCTTTTATTGGAAAACTTGCCTGATCTTCTAAAGTTTCGGCTCTTCCATCCCAAAAGAAAACTTTAGAATACGCAATATTCATTAAACTTGGAGCATTTCGGTTTCCCTGCTGTCTGCCTTCGCCGTATGAAACTCTTCTGGCATCGCCCCAGTTCAATTCTGGATCATGGCAGTTGGCACACGAAATCTGCCCTGATTTGGATAATCTAGGATCAAAGAAGAGTACTTTACCCAATTCGGCTTTTTCTTCGGTATACGGATTGTTTTTGGGAAATTCAGGTTTGCCTAAAATCCCTATATCTTCAAAACCTTGTGCGTACACAATAGAATCTACTTCTGGCTTAGGCCATTTTTGATAATCGCCGCTGCTGTATAATTTTTTTAATTCAGATATGGATAGGTTTGGTTCAATCTTAGCATAAGAAAGCATGATGAGTGAAACTATCATTGCCCCAATGCCGATTAATTTTGTTTTCATTTTTTAATAATTTAATTGTACACCCATTTGAACCCAATAGGTGGTGTTGGTATTAATGCTGACTGGATAATCAGTTTGTTTTTTAAGTGCGATTTTCTCTTTTAAATTGGTAAAGAAAACCACTGTTTTATTATTTTTTGTTGGATAACTGTATTGCAAACGCAATGCAGGAGCAAAATAATGGGTTGTATTAACGGCATAATCATAAAAAATCACTTCGTCAAAAAAACGGGCATTTGTGCCGCCCGAAGTATCGTAATATTCCAGTTTTGACGGAAGCGGGAAATACATATTGAAACTTACGGTAGTATTTAATTTACTTTTGTTGAAAGCAAAATCCTTACTGGTGTAAATTCCGGTATTTAACGAATTTAATTCAATATGTGCTGTGGCCAAAATATCATTGTATTCGTTTTGCTGATAAAGCATATTCAAACCCAATAAATAATCAATTTTTGAACCTGTTTTTTTTGATAATGACGCTGTCCAATTGATTTTGCTTAATGAATTGGTATAATTGTAGCCATTGCTTTGTTTGTCAAAATTGCGGGCATCACTTTGATCAAACTGTAAAGTTGACTGAATTTCTTTTTGATTCCATTTATGAAAAGCAAATAATTCAGCATGATTGGCTTTTGTTTTTATTTTCATTCTTTCATATTCTTTAAGAGAATAAGAGCTGGGATAAAAAATATTGTTTGAATTTTGCTTGTAATACAAAGCCGTAAAAATTGTTTTTTTATTTGAGAAAGTATATCCTAACCCTGCTTTGTCTATAAGGTCTTTATAGTTGTAAGAATAACTGTCTTCAATAGATTTAAAATAATTTAGAATTCTTCCATAACCTGCATTAAAACGAAGATACGTTTCAGGATAGGCTTCGTAATTTAAAGTGTTATTATTATACGTATAACTGAAATCTTTTTGGTTTTCGGCATAACTGCCTAGAAGAAATGCTTTATGATTTTTTGAAATTTGATAACCAAGCTGTAATTCTCCTCCCAGTTTTCTGTTGATAATTTGAGATCTTGGGTCTAAAGTCCTGCTGTATTTTTCGGCACCGTAATTAGCTTTAACAGCAACAGATAAATGATTGGTAATGTCTTTAGAAAAACCGCCGTTTAACACATAAACCTGATTGTCCCAATTGGCTTTTCTTGGAACATAAAAATAATGCGGTGTAATCACTTCCTGTTCTTCGGCACGATCATCAGAAAGTACAAATCCCAGATTTTTTTCGAGTATTTTTTTGATGGTCAAATCGCCAAATAACTTCCATTTAGATTTTGTTGTAAAATATCCCTGTGCTGAAAATTGATACGTATTAACTTCGTTTGCTATCTGCTTTCGGGCAAATTCATTTTGCTGATGCTCATAAGAAACTTCAGTAAAAGTAAAATCCTTTATACTTGGAGTTGTATAAATAATAGGGTATTTAAAAACTTGATTTTTAATCTGATTATCAACAATGTGGTTTTGCACTTTGATGGTGTCTTGTGCATTTACATTAAAAACGAAAGAAAACAACAAAAGGAGTAATGCCCAGTATTTCCAGGCATTACTTTTAATGTTATTTGTTTTAATCTTATTGATTTTCATTAAAGAAAATTTTTAGTTGAATCCTCTAGGATTTGCAGTTACTTCCACAAAATCGTTTGTAGAGTTATTAGTGTCCTGAAGAACAATTCTTCCGGCAATTGTAGTTTTAGTTTTTCTCATTACTGATTTTGAAGAATACGCTCCAGAAGGCAGATAAGTATTTCCTCCATCAATTTGTGGCTGCAGTTTTTTAGGAATTAAATTAGATCCTAAATCTTTTGTAGTATCAACACCATCAATAATAACTGAATTAGGAATTTGAAGAAATAAGTTTTTATCTCCTTTAGGGTTTTTGTATGTTTTTAAAGCAGTAAATGCAGCATTCTCCATTTTAAAAATAACATATGCCTGTCTTCCGTTTGCATCTAAGATCATATCATTATTACTATTTCCCCAATATGCAATATCCACATCTGGAACAGCAGGATTTTGAATGTCGTATTGATAAAGATCGCCTGAATAAGTTCCTAAGAATGATTCGAAATCTGCTTTGCTTAAATCTACAGTCAGTTCAGGGCTTACAATACTAACTGCTTTACCATTATTATCAACATAATTGGCTTTATGATTAATTGCGTTTTGAGCGATAACAATACTCGCTCCCGGCTGCACAGGATATTGTGTGCCGTTTCCTGGTATTTTGATGATATTAATTGCGTAAACAAAATCTGTATTTGCAGTATTTCCTATAGTCATTCCATCTGATTTGCTCCAGTCAAACTGACCGTTTGCTAAAGAGTATGGAGTTACTGTTGTTGCAGTAGATCCCGTAAGTTGTGCCATGTATAAGCCATCAGCATACTGAACTGTATTTGAGTTATTGTAAATTTCGATAAACTGATCTCTAAATACTGCCCCTTTTTTAGTGTCAGAACCGCCGTAGTAGATTTGTTTAATAACAAAATCACCTACTTTAGAAGTTTTCATTTCTACGTTTGCAGTAATAGAAGCAGCATTTACAATAACGTTGCTTTCTGCTCCATTAAAATTAATTTCGGTTTCTGTTGGTGTATATCCAAAAGTCTCAGTAAATTCAGCAGACTGTATTACTTTTGTAGCTGTAATAGAATACGATCCCGGTAAAATTTGTTTAAAAAGGGCAACACCATTTTCGTCAGATTCAACTGTATATTTATTAGCAGTTTCTGTATTCACAATAGTAACACTTCCTTTTTTAACTGCCTGACTGTTAAAAGCCGCATCGTATTTAAGCGAAACGCTAAAATCTACAGGTTTTAATGCTTCACTTTCGTTATTGTCATTGCTGCAAGACTGGATAATTAATCCAAAGAGTATTATAAAAATAGAGAGCGTTTTTTTCATAGTATATAGATTTAAAATTGATAATTAAGTCGTGTTCCAAACGAAAAGTTTGCAATGTCATACATGGTTCTTAAATTGTCTTTGTCGTAATAAGGTTTTAGATTTAAAAAATTGGTAGAATAAAAGGAAACACTAAATCCGTTTAAGAAATCTTTAGAAATGCGCAGATGAAAATTGTGCAGCACATCCTCAAGCTTGGTTTGAGTACCTTTTATAGTTCGAATAATGTGACCGTATTTTTGTAAATCACTACGTTCTTCCTGCGGAATTTCGTGGTAAGTCAATGTCGCATCTAAATAACCATTTGGAAACTCACTCGTAGGAATGTAGGAAGTACGTAATATAGTATGCTCGCTTCTCAAGGACAGCAATAAACCTGCTTTGGGAATATGATAACTAAAATTGAAACTTGCTGTAAAGTTTTCGTTTGTTGTTGGCATTGAAGGAAATACGCCGTATTTTTCTGCAGATAACAAATTTGTAGAAGCATAATAATTAATAGACTTACTATTATCATTAGTCTTTACATAAGAGGCATTCATGCTGACATCCAGATTTAATGCTTTGATCTTGCGGAAATTTATTATCGTTTCAATACCCATATCTTCAGAATTTGTATTGTTTTGAATGCTGTTGGTTAGGTAATACAGTTTTGCTGTGCCAACAATCTCATACGTTGGAATTTCTGTTCCGTTTGTAATTACATTTGCTTGTGGGATTTCTTTCGAAACAGGAACCTGCTGGCCTGTAAAACCATTCGTCAGTTTGTTATAATATCCCGTTAGATTTATATTGGCAAATGGAAGATCAATATCGATTCCGCCTTCCGTTTTCAATGACTTAGAAGGTTTTAAATTGAGGTTATCACCAGGGCTGACTACAGTTAAAATCCATGCTTTTTGATAAACACCGGGATAGCTGTAAATTCCGCTGCCCAATAATCGGTCTAAGTAGCGTTCTCCAGTATATAATTGATTAAGCGAAGGAGCTTTAGACGATAATCCAAACCCGCCGCGGACTCTAAAAGTTTTGTTTAGAGAATAAGAGGAATTAATACGCGGTTGTAGGGATACGTTACCAGACTGATTTTCATATCTAATTCCGTAATCAATATTCAGGATTTTATCTTTTTCAAATTTTTTATATACTCTGTCCTCCAGATAACCAGAAAACTGAGTTTCAGTTCGGGTTCTGTTAAAATCATAGTCTCTATAGCCCAGCTTGCTGTCGCCTCCTTCAGCAAGAACATAAAAATTTATTAAACCCGTTGCGCTGCTTTTTCTGCCTTCTCCTTTGTTTGAACTTGATCTTCCTGATAGTCCAAATGAAATACTGTGTACCCAATTGGTTGTAGTAGTAAGGGTTTTAGTGGTTTCAAGATTCACAAAAGTAGAAATTGGAATACCTTCGACTGTGCTCATACTGGTATATTGAGACGGAATAACGAAAGCTTCATGAATTCCTTCTTCTTTAGAATCAGTTGCAGCGGTTAAAGATCGATTTATCCATCTTTCTTTTCTGGAAAACTGCCTGTCATAAGAGAAACCGCTGTTTATGTTTATACCATCCAGCCAAATGTTTGAAGGTTTCCACATTAAGTTGTTAGAAATCGAAAAACCCTGCTTTTCATTTTTTACAACATCTGCCGTAATATTATCCGGATCATGTTTTGCATCATCTAGGTTTGATCTAACGGATAAATTCAGGGTATTTTTTATTTTAGAAAGTTTATCTGTAGTTTTCCAGGCAAAACTTCCGCTGATGCGCTGATAATTCAATAAATTGTCTCTAGGGTCTGCTTTAGAATCTAAATAGTTAATTCCAAAATTCATGGAGTTTCTTGAATCCAATTTAATGCCTTTGGTTAAATTCAATTCACTTGTAGCATCTCTAATAGAAGCAGAAACTCTGTACGGACTGTTTCCAACTTTAGTCGTTATCAAAACAAGTCCTGAAGTCAAATCTCCATATTTTGCAGAAGGAATTCCCTGAATGACTTTTATCTCCTCAATAGTATTAGTTGGAATTTCCCTAAGATCAACCCCGACATTTGGGTTATTAAAAACTTTATTACGAATGCCATAATCATTGCCGGCCAAAGTAGGTGTATTTGGACTAAGTGCCTGCATATTTTCATTGTTCGAAATTGGAATATCATTTATTACAAATGAAGTTCCAAACGCTTTGCTGCCTTTTGAAGAATTACCATCAGATGCCGTACGAAAAACAATATTTTTATATTCATTCAAAGTAAAATCTGCGGTTTTTTGCCCCGGAAGCTGTTGTAAAACATCATCTAGAGAAAAAGCCTGAACGTTATTTATGGCATTTGTTCCTAAGGTTAATTCAGAATATTTACGCTCTTTATTGGCCGTAACCATTACTTCCTTAAGATGAAGCGTATTATCTTCTAAATAAACAGTAATAGAGTTCTGCCCGTCTTTTAGTGATTGATTAATTTCTTTTTTTCCAAGTATCGAAAAATTTAACTCAATGTCCTGAAAGTAAGGAAGTGTAATAGTGAAATTTCCATCTTTATCAGAAATCGTCCAGTTTTCTGTTTTGGTATCACGAACAAAAACACCAGATAAAGATGTAGATGTTTCTTTCGACAAAATTGTACCGGAAATGGTTTTTTGAGAAAAAATTGTTTGAGTGAACAGTAAGAAAATTATAATGTAGCGCACCTATATTTAATTTAGAACAAATAAAAATAATGATGCAAATCTATTGATAATTCTTTGCGAAGCAATGAAAAATAAAGGAATTGTAAAATAGAGTATAAGTCAAATTGTGAGAAAATAACAATTTGTAAAGTTTTAAATAATGAAGTTATCTTGTTGATAAACAGTTGAGTAATTCTTCGGGTGTTTTGTAAGGCTAATAACTTTACTTTTTTTATGTAAGATGTAGGTTTGATGTATTCTCAAATAAAATATTTCTTGTTAATTGAGTAGTTTTTATTCGTTCAGTTTTATTTTTGAGATTTCTTATCAATAAAAAAAGAGCCAAGACTGAAATTCAGTTTGGCTCTTTTTTCTTGCTTCTTGTCTTTTAAAAAAAATACTAATCTAAAGATTCAGTCAATTTTCTAAATACAGATTTTGCATCTTTTCCTTCATATAAAACGGCATAAACGGCGTCAATAATTGGAGTTTTTGCTCCGTATCCCTGATTTAGTTTATAAGCACTTTTTGTAGCGTAATACCCTTCGGCAACCATACTCATTTCCATCATGGCACTTTTTACAGTGTATCCTTTTCCAATCATATTTCCAAACATTCTGTTTCTTGAAAAAACCGAATATCCTGTAACTAATAAATCACCCAAATAAGCCGAATCATTAATGTTACGTTTCATTTTATGAACTTTACGAATGAATTTCTTCATTTCGCGAATGGCATTACTCATTAAAACCGACTGGAAATTATCTCCATAACCTAATCCATGTGCAATTCCGGCTGCGATTGAATAAATGTTTTTCAGCATTGCAGCGTATTCGGTACCAATAATATCATCAGAGATTTTGGCTTTAATGTAATTTCCGGAAAGTGATTTTGCTACTATAGAAGCTTTTTCTGGATCACCGCAGGCAATGGTTAAATACGAAAGTCGTTCAAGAGCAACTTCTTCGGCGTGGCATGGACCAGTAATAACACCAATGTTGTAATACGGAATATCGTATTGAATATGAAAATGCTCGCCAACAATTAAACTCGTTTCAGGAACAATACCTTTAATAGCCGAAAAAATAATTTTATCAGCTAATGAAACCGTCATGTTTTTTAATTCAGCATCAAGGAAAGCAGATGGAATCGCAAAAATAATGTAATCTGCATATTCAATTGCTTCGTTTATATTGCTGGTCAGTTTAAGTTTATTGGTGTCAAACTCAACAGAACTTAAATAGTTTGGATTGTGTTTGTATTTTTGAAGATGTTCAATTGCAGATTCATTACGCATGTACCACGCAATTTCAGAAAGATTAACGCATAACATTTTTGCAATTGCCGTAGCCCAGCTTCCTCCTCCAATTACTGCAAATTTTAACTTTTCGCTCATTATTTTATTAATTTAAAACAAAAGTACTTAATAATGTGCTAATAAAGCAAAATCTGATTTAAGAAATTTGGCAAAGCCCTTTTGGTTCGTACTCTTTTAAATTAAAAGCTGCTGAATTTCAGATTATATTTCAGCTTTAAAAACTAAATTTATACAAAAAACAGTATTTTTGAGAAATTTCGTTCAATTATGATAAATAAATTTTTGACCCTTATTTTTGTTTTTACGACACTATTTTCTTTCTCCCAAAATATGGAACCACTTTATTTCGATGCCAATTGGAAAACTACTACTAAAGAAAATGCTTCTTTTTACAGAATTCAGCCTTCAAAGAAATTAGGAAATCTAATTTTAGTCGAAGATTTCTACATCAATAAAACACCGCAGTTTCAGGGATATTCTTTTCAGGATAATGAAGATAATTATGTGGGTGATGTACTTTGGCTTGATGAAAATGGCTTTGATTCTTCTTTTTATCAATTTTATAACTTTTCTGCGGTTTCAAATTTGACGTATTATTATCCAAGCGGGCAAAAGTTAAAAACCATTCAGTATAAAAATGGAAGAAAAGATGGTGAAACTATTCTTTATCACGAAGACGGCAGTGTGTTGATGAAAGGAAAATACGACGGAGGAAAACCTGCAAGCGGCGATTTTGAAGAAGTTTTAAATTGGGAAGATTACCGATTGAACAAAGCCGATAATGCAGCCGATAGGGAAGAACCAATTCGAATGACCGAGGGGATGATTATTCGTGATGAAACGGACAAGACTAAAAGCAGAAAGATTATTAAGAAAAAGATATTCTGGACAGCTTCAAAACAGCTGGCGCAAGAAATATGGTACGATATTGCAAATGGTAATACAGAACCGTTTAAGCAGATAAATTACGATAAGTCGGGAAAAATTCTGCAGACTATTAATGAAAATGATTTTGAAAAGTACGGACGTGAAATTTCAAACGGAGTTGTTTACAATTATTACTTTCAAAACAAATTTGCTGTCGCTTTAAAATCTAAAACGAATTATAAAAACGGACAGAAAAACGGAGAGGAAATTCAATATTTTCCAAATGGAAAAGTTTTAAAAATTGTAAAATATTCTGATGGAGAAGAACAAGGCGATCAGGTTGAATACAACTCAGACGGAAGCATAAAAGCTAAACGAATTTATAAAAACGGACAGCCTTTTGAAGGTAATTTTGATGAAAGATTTGCGAGCGATTTATTTATCAATCAAAATTATAATAATGGATTGATAGAAGGAGAAGCAATTGTGAAAGATGAATCTGGAAATATTGTTGCAAAAGGAATTTACAAAGATGGAAAACCATTCAATGGAACTTTTGTCGTTAAAACTGAAAATGAACAAAACGAATTAATCAGCGTTTCTGGATACAAGAAAAATGGAATTCAGAAAATCTTTAATTATTATCTCGACGATCCGGTTAGAACTTACACTGTGGTAAACGATATTAAAAACGGAGAAACTGTTTTTTACGATAATCGCGAAATAACAGGAAAGCTGGAATATAAAAATGATCTGCCGTATGAAGGAACTTTAGTCGAGGCTCAAAAAAGCACAATTTATAAAAAAGGAGCAGTAACTGAAGAGATTTATTATAGAAGTGAATACGATAAAAAAGGGGAAAACAATATTCTAAAAACCATCTATTTTGAAAATGGAAAAAGAACGAAAATTGTTAACCAGTCTTTTTTGATTACTTCGGACAGACAGGATTCTTATGTTGGAATTTATAAAAATGACAAACCCTATTCGGGTTATTTTGCTGCAGATTTTAATGAATTTAACTATGTTGATTATTATGAAAACGGAGTTATCAAATACCAATATTCTAACAATTATTTAGAAAATCTCGAAAAGTATCAATACCCAAATTATGATATAAAATCGACTTATAAAGATGGAAAAATAGTTGACGGTCCGGAATACATAAAACTGGAGCGCCAGTTTATTACAAAGTACTGGAAAAACGGTATTCCGCAGAGTTTTGACTTCGATATTTTTGCCATGCATTATTTTAACCGATATCATTTTGAGTTAAAAAATAATGCTATTGAATTCGAAGAATTCAATAAAAAAGTAAAAGGAAAAATTGTTCTGGAAAAAGTAAATAATAAAACGATTGGCAAGTTTAGTGTTAATGATAAAGTACTTCTTACCAGTTCAGCATTAGAAGTTAATGAAACAGCTCCATCAGAAACCGGAAGTGTTTTATATTATGAAACTAACAATAAAATCGAGGCAAAACTATTCAAAACAATAAAAGGAAATGATGAGCAGAGAAGAGATTCTGAAATTTTCAGTACAGTTTTTACTTCTTATCTGGATCATAATAAATCTATTCAGGAAAATTTCAATTCAATTGCTGCAAAAATTTCTTCCGAAAAAGATGTTGAACTATTATTTGGAAACGAACTAAAAGGCAGCATGATTGGTGGTTTGAGAATTAACGAAGCAAAAAAGCCGGAAATTGGAACCCTGATACTGAAAAACAAAAACAATTTGTATGATTTGAAATTGTTTTTGGATGAAAAGATTTTGGAAGAAAAAAAGAATATCGATTTTAAAAATATCAAAACAGAAGTTGAAAATCTGAATAAAACCTTGGAAAAGAAGATGAATGAAGATTTTAAATAAAAATATTTTAATTGCATACAATAAAATACAAAACCTTACGTTGTAAGTCTTAATAAATTAGAATTTTAATGAATTTACAAAGATTTGAGTTAGTTAGTTTTGTTTTAGTATTTTAAAAAGGCGTTCCTATTTTTTATAAGAACGCCTTTTTTTGTTTGCAGTCACCCGTTAACAGTTTTCAGTGATATGCAAAAACCGCAAACTGAGACTGAATATTGTGACTAATAAGAAAGTTCCACAATAGATTTCACCTTATCTAAAGTCACTAATTGATTTTCACCAAGACCTTTCCAGCCTCTTTCGTCAAAACGATTTACTATAAAATCTGCTGTTTTGCTGTAATCTTCTGTGTATTGTGAAAGTTTTGTGTCCATTCCCATAGTATGGAAAAACTCAACCGTTTTGTTGATGGCTTCTTTTGCTACTTCTTCGTCAGAACCAGTCAAGTTGAATATTCTTCTTCCGTATTGTGCCAGTTTGCCTTTTTTAGTTTCAAACATTACATGGTACAAACTTGGGCCAATAATAGCTAAAGTTCTCGCATGGTCAATTTCGTAAAGTGCTGTCAATTCGTGGCCAATCATGTGAGTTGCCCAGTCACTTGGAACACCTTTTTGAATTAACCCATTTAAAGCCATTGTACAACTCCACATAAAGTTTGAAGCCAAAGTATAATCAGTTGGATTTTTTACAATTCCAGGACCAACTTCAATTAGAGTCTGTAAAATTCCTTCGGCAATTCTATCTTGTAAAAAAGCATCATGCGGATACGTTAAGTATTGTTCCATAACGTGTGTATAAGCATCTACAACACCATTTTCGATTTGTCTTTTTGGTAAAGAAGCTATAACTGCTGGGTCACAAATTGAGAATTGAGGAAACAAAGCACTTCCGCCAGAAGATAATTTTTCCTGAGTTGCTTCAATCGTTACTACATATCCAGAGTTCATTTCACTTCCCGTTGCCGGAAGTGTTAATACAGTTCCAAACGGCATCGCATTTTCTTTAATCAAAATACGTTTCTGTAAAATATCAATTGGGTTGCCTTCAAAATGAACAGCGCCCGAAATAAATTTCACACCATCAATCACAGATCCGCCGCCAACAGCCAAAATAAAGTCGATTTTTTCAGCTTTAATAACGTCGACCGCTTTCATTAAAGTCTCAAATCTTGGGTTTGGTTCGATTCCGCCAAATTCCACAATATTAAAGCCTTTTAAAGCTGTAATTACCTGATCGTAAATTCCGTTTTTAAAAATACTTCCACCGCCGTAAGCCAAAAGAATTTTTGCGTCTTTTGGAACCAAAGTCGAAAGTTTTTCAATTTGTCCTTTCCCGAAAACTAAGTTTGTCGGATTGTATAATTCAAAGTTTAGCATTTTTTTTTAGAGTTTCTAAGATACTAAGCTGCTAAGGTTCTAAGTTTTTTTTCTTTGAACTTATCTGCAGTCTAGCATTGTTGTTTGTTTAATTTTTTAATAGTAATGAAATAAGAGATTAAGCTTTTAAGCAACTAAGAAAAACCTTAGAACCTTAGTTACTTAGAAGCTTAGTAACTTTTATTTCAATTCCTGCAATAGTTTTCCAGCTACTAATTTAGATGATGCCGGATTTTGGCCGGTAATTAAAAGTCCGTCTGCTACTGCGTAAGGCTGCCAGTTTGGACCTTTAGAAAAAATTGCTCCGTTTGATGCTAAAGCATCTTCTAATAAAAACGGAACTACTTTAGTTAAGCCAACCGCTTCTTCTTCTTCATTGGTAAATCCGGTTACTTTTTTACCTTTACGTTTTTCAAAACAGCTGGAGCGTGACATACAAATGCTACCGGTTTTTTGTTCGTATAAAAAGCTTCGATTAAAGCTATTGAGTTTTTATCTTCAACTAAATCCCAAAGCGGACCGTGACCTCCCGGATAAAATACAGCATCGTAATCTTTTTGATTAACAGTTGATAGTTTTAAAGTGTTTTTTAATTTTTCCTGTAAAACCTTATCGGAGTCAAAACGCTTAGTGTCTTCTGTTTCCGATGCGGGATCAGCGCTTTTTGGATCAATTGGAGGCTGTCCCCCAAGCGGAGAAGCAATTGTAATTTCGACTCCCTGATCTAACAGTTCATAATAAGGTGCTGCAAATTCTTCAGACCAAAATCCTGTTTTTTCTCCCGTATTGCCCAGCTTATCATTGCTGGTTACAACAAATAATACTTTTTTCATACCTTTTTTATTTGATTTTTGAGCCAAAGCAGATGTGCTTACAGCGGTAAATGCAATTATTGCGAGTAATGCTATTTTTTTCATAATTTTAAATTTTTAACAAATTTACGTCTTAAGTGATATCAGTAAAAATAAAATAAACTATGTTTGTTATAAGTAAATTTATGTCATGGTAAATCTAGAATGGTACAGAACTTTTAAAGCTGTATATAAAAATGGTAATTTTTCGGTAGCCGCAAAAGAGTTATTTATGAGCCAGCCTGCGGTTAGTCAGCAAATTTCTATGCTTGAGGCTCACGTTGGGAATAAATTATTTAATCGGAAATCAAAAGGAGTAGAGCCAACCGAATACGCTAAGTTACTGAATAATTTGATAATAGATGCGCTCGATCGTCTTGAAAGTGTCGAAACCGGTTTTCGGGCAAAAGCAGAAGATGCTAACCGATTAATTTCTGTCGGGATTTCAAAACATCTTTTTGACTGCGTTGGAAATCTCTTAATTTCAAAGTTTGATTTAATAGATTTTACTTTTGCAGAAAACGACGAGCTTTTTGCATTAGTAGATTCAAAAAAACTCGATTTTGCCATTACAACCAAAAGGTTCGATACTTTTGATACTACTTATGAAATAGTTGGAAAAATTAAACTCATAATGGTTGCTCCGGCAAGTTTGGATATAACCGATTTCCGCCAGAAATTGAAAGCAGATAATTTTACTGAAATAGAGCAATGGCTTAACGGACAAAAATGGTACAGTCATGACGCGAGAATTCCGCACATAAAAGTATTCTGGCTTCATGCTTTCAATAAAAAAAGGCCGTCGATGGTGCCAAATTACATTATTCCTTCAGAATCTGAGATGCTGAGACTGCTTTCAAAAAATGATGGTGTTGCGGTGACCTGGAATTGTAATGCAAGAAATTATATCAAAGAAAATAAACTGCAATTAGTATGGAACAGTTTTCATGTTCCCGAAGAATTTGTCTATTTACTGGCTCCTAAAAATAATAATGTGAAATCGTTTTTTGATATAATTGAAAAAGAATTAAAACTGTTTTTTGGAAATAGATTATAAGAATATAGTTGTTGAGTGTTGAAATTCAGTTGATTAATTTTTTTAGAATGTCGAAAAAAGATAACTTTGAGATGTTAATTTCTAAAAGATACAGATTATGAAAAAAGCAGCCTCAGTTTTAATACTCACTATACTATTTTTTATGATTAATTCCTGCAGTAAAAACGAAGCAGAAGATGTAATAGATTGTCTTGGTGAATCAATTTATATTAAGCTGCACAATTCGACAGATGCAAACAATCCGAAATTAATGAATTATTCAGTTGAATATACAGGAACGGGAACTTTAAGTTCTGTAAAATGGACATTTGGTGACGGAACTACCGGCGATGGAACAACAGTTACTCATACGTATAATGCTGCAGGAACCTACGAAGCTAAAGCCGATGTTACAGTTAAAAAA
The DNA here is from genome assembly GCF_000016645.1 of Flavobacterium johnsoniae UW101. Lineage (NCBI taxonomy): Bacteria > Pseudomonadati > Bacteroidota > Flavobacteriia > Flavobacteriales > Flavobacteriaceae > Flavobacterium > Flavobacterium johnsoniae. The sequence continues at coordinate 831,359 of NC_009441.1, read as the reverse complement.
AATGGATCTGAATGCACTTCTAGTCCTAAACGAAGTGTTACTATAAACTAGAAAAAGAATAAAAATTATTTACTGAGAGTCAATTTTATAATTTAATGTATCTGCATGAATTATAAAACTGACTCTCATTCGTTATATTTGTTTGATATGATTTTTGATTATGGAAAAATTACAAAATATTAGAATTGCTGTTGATGCGATTGTTTTTGGATACAAGAACAATGACTTATATGTGTTATTGATAGAACAGCAATTTGGCACTTCAGAAAAATATTGGGCTTTACCGGGCGGTTTAGTTAAAAATGATGAATCGCTGAGCGATGCTGTAATACGCGAATTACATGAAGAAACAAACGTACAGCTGACTTTTATGGAACAGTTGTACACTTTTGGAGATGATATTTACAGAGATTCAAGAAACCGTGTTATTTCGGTGGCATATTATGCTTTAGTCGATGCTTCAAATTTAGACATCAAAGCCAGCACTGATGCTGAAAGAGTGCAGTGGTGTAAAATAGATGAAATTCCTGCTTTGGCTTTCGATCATAATATAATACTTCAAAAAGCGATTGACAGGCTAAAATCAAAATTGACTTATGAACCTATTGGTTTCGATTTACTTCCCGAAGAATTTTTGTTTTCAGATCTTGAAAACTTGTATTGCACTATTTTAGAAAAAGAAATTGACCGCAGAAACTTCAGAAAAAAAATACTCAGTTATGGTATTTTAGAAGAAACCGAAAAATTTTCACCAATAAAAACAGGTCGTCCGGCAAAACTTTTTAAGTTCAATAAATTGAAATATAATGAGTTAACTCAAAACGGCTTTCACTTCGAAATAAAGTTTGCGTAATTTTTACACAAAATAAATTGTTTATTTAAAATTTAATTCTACATTTGCGTATAATTAACGCAAACTAAAAAACTATGATACTAAATCTCGACCCAAAATTCGCTCCTTTCCAAAATCAGGAAGAAATCAAATTTCAAAGTTTTACATTTTCTGGCGGAGAACCGCATATTAAAATAGTACCTGATTTTGATACAAACAGAAAAATTACAATTACACATAGACTAAACTCTTTCAACGATTTAGGTTTACTGTGTGTTACAGTTGATGCGTTACGCAGAATGGACGTTAAAATCATTGAACTCTTTATTCCGTATTTCCCGGCAGCGAGACAAGATCGAGTTATGATTCCAGGCGAACCGCTTTCTGTAAAAGTGTATGCAGATATTATAAATGCAATGCAATTGAATAAAGTTTTTGTTTTTGATGCACACTCAGAAGTGACTCCAGCTTTGTTGAACAACAGTACAGTAATTCCAAACTATGCTTTTATCAAAGAAGTCTTGAATAAAATTGGCCAAAACGTAAAGTTGATTTCTCCAGACGGAGGTGCTTTAAAGAAAATCTACAAAGTTTCTGAATTTTTAGGCGGTGTTGAGGTTGTAGAATGCAGTAAAAGCCGAGATGTAAAAACAGGAAAATTATCTGGTTTTAAAGTGTATGAAGATGATTTACAGGGAATGGATTGTTTAATTGTAGATGATATCTGCGATGGCGGCGGAACGTTTGTTGGCTTAGCCGAAGAATTAAAAAAGAAAAATGCCGGAAAATTATACCTAGCCGTTAGCCACGGAATTTTTAATAAAGGTTTTGAAGTTTTAGATTGTTTTGACAAAATATTTACTACGAACTCTTTTAAAGATTTTGATGATCAAAGGGTTGAGGTGGTAAAATTTGAATTATGAATAAAAATTATAGAGTAGAAATAGCAAATAAAACTTTAGAAATCATAAAGAATGGTTTCTATGAATACAAAGGAAAAAAGATTGACATAAAAAATGAACTCGAAGAGTCGATAAAAAATACGTTTACAATTGCACCAAATGATTGGGATACAATCTTAAAAACGCCAATTGAAAATAAGTTTGAAACAGAAATCGTAACCAAAAATTGTTCTACAATTGAAGCAATTGTTGAGGAGGAAAATGGTAAAATCTGTGTTTTAAATTTCGCTTCGGCAAAAAATCCGGGAGGCGGGTTTTTAGGAGGAGCTTCTGCTCAGGAAGAAAGTCTGGCGAGATCTTCAAGCCTTTATGAAACGCAGATCAAAGACAAAACAATGTATGATTTTAATAGAAATCAGTCCTCGTTTTTATATTCAGATTACATGATTTATAGTCCAAATATTTTGTTTTGGAATGATGATAATGGAGATTATTTTGAAAAACCATTTGTTGTAGATGTGATTACAGCTCCGGCACCAAACAAAGGCGCGATGCTGCAACACAATAGAAAAGAAGAAATTACAGCAACTGAAGATGTTTTTAGAAAAAGAATGGATAAAGTATTAGCAATTGCTTTGCAGCAAAAAAGTGATACATTGATTTTAGGAGCTTGGGGATGTGGTGTTTTTAGAAACGAACCCAAAGATGTAGCACATTTGTTTAAAGAGATTATTGCAGAAAAATATTCAGGTGCTTTTAAGAAAATAGTTTTTGCAGTATTTGACAATTCTGATAAAAAAACAAATTTTAAGAAGTTTGAAGAGGTGCTGAATTAGTTTAAAAAGTTTCAAGTTTCTTTTTGAAACGTGAAAAATTGAAACAAAAGAAATCCTATTAACCGTTTCAAGTTAAAACCAAATTTCAAGTTAAGCGCTTAACCTGAAACTTTAAACCTGAAACCAAAACAACCAAAAAGTTATGAGTGATGATTTAAAACCAAGATTTATTGAATCTTTAAGAAGAAACAATGATCAAATTAGAGAAGACAGAGCCAAAACCATTGGCGAAGATTCTGAATTAATATACAGACGTCGCGTTGAAGACATCGAATTAAAAATAAAAAGACTCGAAAGAGAACAAGAAGGATTGATCGATATTAGTCCGCTGGATAAAAACAGTTTAACCTTTGCCGATTTTCAGCCAGAAGCTTTTGTACAAAAAGATATGGAACTTTCGCTGACCATCAGAAATTTGAATATCCAGTTTGAAGTAACAAAAAAGAGATTTGAGTATTTATTTGGTAAAACATTTTAGTCATGGGAGGTACAAGATATGATTTCGGAGCTCGTGAAGACAGAGCAAAAAAAGTAGGTTATGCAAGCAAATCAGCTAGTGAAATATTTACACAGAATGCGTTAAGAAAAGCGCATGAATCGATGAATCCAAATGGAGTGATTTTTAGAGAAGCGAGAGATTCAGAAGTTCATCCAAACACAGTTCCAATTATTTTAGGATTGGATGTCACAGGAAGTATGGGGCATATACCACACGAACTGATTAAAGAAGGTCTTCCAAAATTAATGGGAGGAATTATTCAGGGAGGTGTTCCAGATCCGGCACTTTTATTTTTAGGAATTGGTGATCACGAATGCGACAGATATCCTTTACAGGTTGGTCAGTTTGAATCTGGTGACGAAGAACTGGATATGTGGTTAACGAGAACTTACATTGAAGGCGGAGGAGGCGGAAACGCTGGCGAAAGTTATCTTTTGGCTTGGTATTTCGCAGCATTTCATACCAAAACAGATGCATTCGAAAAAAGAGGGCAAAAAGGATTGTTGTTTACAGTAGGCGATGAACCAGGTTTAAAAACACTTCCAGCATCAGCAATAAAAGAAATTATGGGTCAGGGACAACAGACTTATACACATCTTGAATTATTGGCAGAAGCGCAAAAAAGATACGATGTTTATCATATTAGTGTATTGCATTCAGGACAAGCCATTAACGCCGATGTAGAATGGAAAGAATTACTGGGGCAAAATTGCCTTTCAATTGAAGATCACAGAGAAATTCCAAATGTAATCAAGAAGATAATCTGCGATAAACATAAAAGTTCTGGTTCTGGTTTAGGAACAATTCCAGTTTCTGATACCAATGATAAAGGTTTAGATAATATACAAATGCTTTAAATTTTTAAACACATAGTAACATAGGTTTTTGTTTGAGAGTAAAAGAAAACAAAAAGAAACTAGTTTAACACATAGTAATTATGTGAATTGAAACAAGTGAAACGCCTTTATAACGTTTCCAAAAATCTATGTTACTATGTGTTTAAAATAAATAGAACAAAATGAAAACAGCACAAATAGTTATAGGTTTAGGATTTGGTGATGAAGGAAAAGGAATAACAACAGATTTTCTGGCGAAACAAAATCCTGAATCTATAGTTATTCGGTTTTCGGGAGGACAACAGGCTGCGCATACGGTTATGATTGGCGATAAAAAACACGTTCACTCCAGCTTTGCCAGCGGTGCGCTTCGCGGTCTTCCGTCTTATTACAGCGAACATTGCACGATTCATCCGCTCTTTTTGTACAATGAGAGAGAAGAATTAAAAGAAAAAAACGCTAATCTGGATTTATATATTCATCCATTAGCAAAAGTTACCACTCCGTTTGATGTTTGGCACAACAGAGGAAACACCAGAAATATAGATCACGGAACCTGTGGAAAAGGCATTGGTTCAACCATGAAAAGAAACGAAGGTCCGTATAAATTGTTTGCCATAGATTTAATTGCGCCTCGTGAAATGCTTTTAGAAAAACTAAACCAAATCGCGTACTATTATGGATTTTTAAATGAAAGTGGAATCGACGAAGAAATTCAGGCTTATCTAGAGGCAGTTGATAAATTGAAATGGAATATTGTCGATTATACTTTCCTTTTAAAATACGATAATCTGATTTTTGAAGGAAGCCAGGGAATCCTGCTTGATATGGATCATGGTGTTTTCCCGAATGTGACTTATGCGAATACAACTTCAAAAAATGCAGTTGAAATTTGTAATAAATTAAAAATTGAAGATGTAGAAGTTTATTATGCAACCAGAAGTTACACCACAAGACATGGTCACGGCTGGATGCCGAATGAAAGAGAAATAAAATTAAAAAATAACGAAGAAGAAACCTGTGTTTTCAACGAATATCAAAAGCATCTAAGATTTGGGGATCTGGATTACGATTTGTTGAACTACGCTTTAAAATTAGATGCTGCTTACAGTCCAATGGCAAAAAGAAATTTGGTCGTAACCTGCATGGATCAGTTAGAAAAGGATTATGAATTTGAAAACCTGACAACAGATTTTGATACCATTTACGGGTCATTTTCACCGGACTCTAAAGATTTTAAACAGATTACTTCTTTGTTCCAATAACAGAAAAAATGAAATACAATATAGATACTATAGCTCCGGAAAGTAAGTTTTTATTTTTCTGGGGACATCAGCCAAGTAAAGACGGAACGATTACTAAAAACTGCTTCAGCCAGTGGTGGTTAAGTTCGTTTAAAGTAAATGAAGTAACCTATAAAACGGCTGAACACTGGATGATGGCAAAGAAAGCCGAATTGTTTAACGATCAGGAAATTTTAGAAAAAATCATACAATGCAATTCACCTGCCGAAGCCAAAAAGTTAGGTCGTAAAGTGAAAAATTATGATGACAAAATCTGGTTAGAAAACCGATTTGAAATTGTAAAAGAAGGCAACTATCACAAATTCAGTCAAAATTCAGATTTGAAAACCTTCCTTCTAAACACAAATGACCGAGTTATTGTAGAAGCAAGTCCGGTAGATCCAATCTGGGGAATTGGAATGGCAGGAGACCATAAAGATGCTTTAAATCCTGAAAAGTGGAAAGGTTTGAATCTTTTAGGTTTTGCTTTAATGGAGGTTAGAGATGAATTGAGATAATATTTTATTCATGAAAATTACAAGATTTACAAAAACATTCTGCAAAATGTTCCATAGGAACATTTCATGGGTAGAATAAAATATTATCAGATCGTATTTACGTTCCATGGGAACGTTTGATTAAAATAGATAAAAAAATGAAAGACATTCAATATACAAAAGGAGACGCTACATCGCCTCAAACATTAGGAAACAAAATAATTGTTCACGTTTGTAATGATATTGGCGGATGGGGAAAAGGATTTGTAATGGCAATTTCAAAAAGATGGAAAAAACCGGAAAATCAATATAGAGAATGGTTTAAATCAAAAGATAATTTTGAGTTAGGTCAAGTACAGTTTGTCCAGGTTGAAGAAGATTTGTGGGTAGCAAATTTAATTGGTCAGCATAAAATTAATAAAGATGAAAACGGCGGAGCTCCAATACGTTACAATGCGATTGAAGAAGGATTAAAAGCAGTTTCTGATTTTGCAAAAACAAATAATGCATCTATTCATATGCCTAGAATTGGATGCGGATTAGCAGGCGGAAAATGGGAAATGATTGAACCAATTATTCTTAAAACGCTTTCGGATAACAATGTTGAGGTCATTGTGTATGACTTCTAAAAAAAAATTAAAATGAATGAAAATATAGCAAAGAGCATCAGCAAGTTTTTGAGTCTGGTGCTCAGACATTCACCAGAAAAAATCGGATTAAAATTAGACGAAAACGGTTGGGCAGATGTCAATGAATTAATAGAAAAATGCACTAAAAAAGGGAATCGTCTCGATGCCGAACTTTTAGATTACGTAGTAGAAAATAACGATAAAAAGCGTTTTGCTTACAATGAAGATAAAACCAAAATCCGTGCAAGTCAGGGACATTCCATTTCGGTTGAATTAAATCTAGCAGAAACAGAACCTCTGGAATATCTGTATCACGGAACCGTTGGAAAATTCATGGAAAGCATTCAGAAAGAAGGTTTGAAAAAAATGAGCCGTCAGCATGTACATCTTTCCAAAGACAAAGAAACCGCAGTAAAAGTGGGAAGCAGGAGAGGAGTTCCGCAAATTTTAACCGTTAGAAGCGGTGCTATGTACAGAGACGGATTTAAATTTTATTTGTCTGAAAACAATGTTTGGCTGACAGATGAAGTTCCGCCAAAGTATATCGAATTTAAATCATGAAAAGAACCTTAGTTTTTGGAGATATTCACGGCGGATTAAAAGCGTTAATTCAGTTGCTTGAAAAAATAGATTATTCAAAAAATGACCGATTTATTTTTCTGGGAGATTATGTCGACGGCTGGAGCGAATCGAAACAACTGATTGATTTTCTGATTGAATTATCCCAAAAACAGGAATGTATTTTTATAAAAGGAAATCATGATGCTTGGTGTCAGGAATGGTTAGAGAATGATGTTGTAAATGACATTTGGTTTTTGCACGGAGGAAAATCGACTATAGAAAGTTATAAGGGAATTGATTCTTCACATAAAGAAAAGCATCTCGAATTCTTCAACGAAATGAAAGATTACTTTGTAGATGAAAACAATAATTTGTTTATTCACGCTGGTTTTTCATCGATGCACGGTCCGGAAAAAGAACATTACAAAACCAATTATTCCTGGGACAGGACACTTTGGGAAATGGCTTTAACGATGGATGAACGAATCCAGAAAGATTCACTTTTGTACCCAAAGCGGTTATTGCTTTTTAATGAGATTTATATCGGCCATACACCGACATTGCATTATAATGTTGAAATCCCGATGCAGGGATGCAATGTTTGGAATATAGATACCGGAGCAGGTTTTTACGGAAAACTTTCCTGTATTGATATAGAATCAAAAGAATTCTGGCAGAGTGATGTCTTGCAAACCTTGTATCCTAACGAGAAAGGAAGAAATAAATAAAATGAAAAATAGAATAGAATCTGGTTTATTTGGTGTTGCCATTGGCGATGCTTTAGGTGTTCCGGTTGAATTTAAATCCAGAGAAAAATTAAAACAGAATCCGGTTGTCGATATGATGGGTTTTATGTCCTGGAATCAGCCGCCTGGAACATTTAGCGACGATAGTTCATTGGCTTTTTGTACTGCCGAAAGTTTGTGCAAAGGTTACGATATAGAAGATATGGCTTTGACTTTTGTAAAATGGATGCAGGAAGGATATTGGGGAGCGCATCATAAAGTATTTGATATTGGAGGAACGACGAAACATTCTTTAGCAAGAGTTGTAAAAGGAGAATCGGCTAGAAATTCAGGTAATTTTTTTGAAGAGGATAACGGGAATGGTTCCTTAATGCGTATTTTGCCATTAGTTTTTTATCTTCAAAAAGAGAATGATATTGAAGTTATTTATAAAAAAGTAAAAGAAGTTTCGTCAATAACTCATGCTCATTTCCGTTCGGTATTTTCTTGTTTCATTTATGTTGTATATTGTTTGGAGATTCTAAAAGATAAAGATAAATTCGAAGCTTATAAAGAAATGCAAAATGTTCTTTCTGAATTTTTAAAAGATAAAAAATATAATCCTGTAGAAATTCAACTATTTGAAAAGATATTAAAGAATGATATTTGGACTTATCCAGAAAATGAAATTCGTGCATCGGGTTATGTTCTTCATAGTTTAGAAGCCAGTTTTTGGTGTTTTTTAAATTCTGATTCTTATGGAGAAACGGTTTTAAAAGCAGTAAACTTAGGCGAAGATACAGATACAACGGGCGCAATTGCGGGAGGATTGGCAGGAATTTATTACGGAATTGAAAATATGCCGCAAAAATGGATCGACAATTTAGTCAGATCCAATGATATAAAAGATTTAGCAAAACGCTTATCAAATAAATATAAATAGAAAATTATATGAACCCACTATTATTAACCGATGGTTACAAAGTTGACCACAGAAGACAATACCCAGACGGAACAAGTTTAGTATATTCTAATTGGACACCAAGAAAATCAAGAATTGAAGAAGTAGATGAAGTAATCTTTTTTGGACTTCAGTATTTCATCAAAAAATATATTATTCACGACTTTGAAGAGTATTTCTTTAAAAAATCAAAAGAAGAAGTTGTTTCAAAATACGCTCGAAGAATCAATAATTATTTAGGCGAAAACCAAGTTGGCACAAAACATATCGAAGATTTACATGATTTAGGATATATTCCAATGGTTTTTAAAGCATTGCCAGAAGGGGCAAGCGTTCCTTTAAGAGTGCCAATGTTTACAATGTACAATACAATTCCTGAATTTTTCTGGTTAACAAATTATTTCGAAACCTTACTTTCTGCTGTAATCTGGTTGCCTTGTAATTCAGCAACCATTGCAAAAGAATACAGAAAAGTATTAGACAAATATGCAGCAGAAACTTCTTCTGTTCCAGAATTTGTTGACTGGCAGGCACACGATTTCTCAATGAGAGGAATGGGTGGTATTGAAGCTTCTGTAACTTCTGCAGCAGGACATTTATTGAGTTTTACAGGATCTGACACGATTCCTGCAATTGATTTCTTAGAAGAATATTACAAAGCCAATTCAGATCAGGAATTGGTTGCAGGTTCAGTAGCTGCAACAGAACATTCTGTTATGTGTATGGGAACTACAGAAGGCGAGTATGAAACCTTCAAAAGATTAATTACAGAAGTGTATCCGAAAGGAATTGTTTCTATCGTTTCTGATACTTGGGATTTATGGAAAGTTTTAACGGATTATCTTCCAAGATTAAAAGAAGAAATCGTTTCTAGAGAAGGTAAAGTTGTAATTCGTCCTGACAGCGGTGATCCGGTTGATATTATCTGCGGAAATCCAAATGGAAAAACAGAACAGGAAAAGAAAGGCGTTATCAAATTACTTTGGGATGTTTTTGGCGGTACAACAAATGCTAAAGGATTCAAAGAATTGGTGCCGCAAATTGGAGCAATTTACGGAGATAGTATTACTGTAGCAAGAGCTACTCAAATCTGCGAAAGATTAAAAGAAAAAGGATTTGCTTCTACGAATGTTGTTTTAGGAATCGGATCTTTCACCTATCAATATAATACCAGAGATACTTTCGGATTTGCGATGAAAGCAACTTACGGAGAAGTAAACGGAGAAGGAAGAGCTATCTTTAAAGATCCGATTACAGATGACGGAACTAAAAAATCGGCTAAAGGATTAATGAAAATCGATTTAATCGATGGCAAGTATCATTTAAGTGATAATGTTTCTTGGGAAGAAGAAAAACAAGGTGAATTGAAAGAAGTTTTTAGAGATGGAAAACTTTTGATTGATCAATCCCTGAGTGAAATTAGAACAAGAGTAAAAAGTGAAGTAAGTATCGAAGCTTAATTATAAAACGAAAGCCTGAATGTAAGTTCAGGCTTTTTTTGATGGAATAATATTGATTATGAGCCATTGGCTCGAAAATATTGTAGGGCCGGATTTTAATCCGGTCATAGTTGTAATGTAATTAAAAAAAAGAGCCGTAGGTTCGGCCAATTTTAATAAAATAAAAAATTATAGGAAATACGATTCGTTCCGATGGAACTTTCTGGTAGACATCTTGTAATGTCAACGGATTAAAATCCGTTGCTACAATATAAATTCTAAGGAACAATTTATATTGAAAACCTTATTTCTTATAAAAATTATTATGATCAATATATTCCCAAACCTTAGGAGGAAGTAATGGCTGAATATTTTTACCTTCTTTAATGCTGTTTCGAATAAAAGTCGAAGAAATCTCTACAATCGGCGCGTCAATTACATGAATTTTTGGATGCGATTTTAATTCAACATTTTCAGGTTCATCAGAAATTCTCGGATAAACATAAATATCATGGTTTTCTAGAATCACTTCGTAGTTTCTCCATTTGTGAAGCGTTTTCAAATTATCTTCTCCCATGATTAAAGAAAACTCATGGTTTGGATATTTTTCTTTTAAATGCTCTAAAGTAATTACTGTATAACTTGGCTGAGGTAATTTAAATTCGATATCAGACGGTTTTATCTTTGTATAATCTTCTGTTGCCAGATACACCATTTGCAGGCGCTGCTGGTCATCTAATAAAGTCGATTTCTTTTTTAACGGATTATGTGGCGTCACAACCATCCAAATCTGATCTAAATCTGCAAACTCAGCCATGTGATTGGCAATGATCAAATGACCAACATGAATAGGATTGTATGTTCCGAAGTAAAGACCTATTTTCATTTATTATAGTACTTAGTTCTTAGTCCTTAGTCTTTTAGATTTTTAGCGAAAGCACTTATCATTTTGCTCTCTTCTTCAATTAAAAACATAATTTCATTAAATAGGCTTTCGTCAGAAATAAATTCTAACTCTTTTGCAATAATTAATTGTGTTTCTATTTCATTTAAAGAACCTCTGGAAATATTCAAAAAATGATTAAATGATTTGTCAGTTTGGCGTCCAAAACCTTCTGCAATATTCGACGGAATAGATACACTGGCTCTTTTTAATTGACTTGTCAAGGCATATATTTCTTCTTTAGGAAAGTTCTTAGTAAGTTTATAAACAAGAACAACTAGTTTAATTCCTTTTTGCCAAATGAATAACTCTTTGTAAGATTTAATACCGCTCATGTAAAATTTTTAGCTTGATGTGTTTCAGACTAAGGACTAACAACTAATGACTAAATAACTACTTAGATACAAAATCCTTTACCAGTTGATGTGCTTCTTCAAGGGCAACTGATAAATCATAGTTTTTGATAATAGCGTCAAATTGTGGAGCAGTTGCCAATTCTACAGAAGCTTTTGCAATACGCATATTGATTTTGTCTTCACTTTCTGTAGAACGTTGTTTTAATCGGCGTTTTAATTCGTCAACACTTGGAGGTTTAACGAAAACAGCTAGAGTTTCTTCGGGAAATTTATGTTTAATACGAAGACCGCCAACCACGTCAATGTCAAAAATGACATTTTTTCCTAAAGCCCAGATTCTTTCAATCTCCGATTTTAAAGTACCGTAAAAGTTATCTCGGTAAACTTCTTCCCATTCCAGGAAATCCTCTGCTTTAATGTGTTTTTTGAATTCTTCCAGCGAAATAAAATAATAATCCTTTCCGTGTACTTCTTCACCACGCGGTGCACGCGATGCAGCCGAAATCGAAAATTCAAGATTTAAATCTTCCTGACCTAATAAATGTTTTACGATAGTTGTTTTTCCTGATCCTGAAGGTGCCGAAAAAACAATTAGTTTTCCTTTGTTCATTGTGTATGCTTTAGGCTTTAAGCAATATGCTCTAAGCTTGATATTTGTGTGGTATTTATGCTTTAAGCTTTAAAGCACATTCAATACTTGTTCTTTAATCTTCTCTAATTCATCTTTCATCATCACGACCAATTTCTGCATTTGGGCATGATTTGATTTTGAACCCATAGTATTGATTTCGCGGCCCATTTCCTGAGTAATAAAACCTAGTTTACGACCATTTGCTTCATTTCCGTTTAAAGTTTCTAAGAAATAATCTAAATGATTGGTTAAGCGTACTTTTTCTTCGGTAATATCCAGTTTTTCCAGATAATAAATTAATTCCTGCTCGAAACGATTTTCATCAACATTTACCTGTAGTTCTGAAATTGCAGTTTGTAAACGATCTTTAATTGCCTGAACACGTTCTGGATCAAGGGCCAAAGCATCATTCATATACTGGCGGATATTTCCAATTCTGAGATTAAATTCTTTTTCAAGAGATTCGCCTTCGTCTTTTCTAAAACTTAAAATGTTTTGTAAAGCTTCATCAATAATAACCTGAATTTGTTCCCAGTCATTTTCATCGATTTCTTCGCGTTCTGTTTTTAATGTATCCGGCATACGAACAGCCATTTTCATTAATTCAGTTTCATCGGCATCGGCATAAACCTCTCTCAATTGTGCGATATAATTCTTCACAACAGGAACATTTACTTTTGTTGAAGTTTGTTCGGCAGTACTCTCTATGTAAATTGCAAAATCAATTTTGCCTCTTTCAAGTTTAGTTGAGATTTGAGTTCTTAAACCTAATTCCATTTCACGGTAAACAGACGGCATTCTTACGTTTAAATCTAAACCTTTGCTGTTTAAAGATTTTACTTCAACGGTAATTTTTTTTGTAGGCAATTGCAAAGAAGCTTTGCCAAACCCTGTCATAGATTGTATCATATAATTGAGTATAAAGGCGCAAAGATAAATAAAAGTTTGCTCTATTTGATTGGAAATTAGTGTTCAGTCATAGTTTTCAGTTTGACACAAAAAATATTGACATTTTAGCTCAAAACATTTATCACTTCGGCCACATTTTTTTGGCTGTTGCCGATGTAAATTTTACCGTCAATAATAAAAACCGGACGGCTTAAAAAAGTATAATGTTCTAAAATGTATTTCTTAAAATCAGCCTCTGTCAGTGCTTTGTCTTTTAAGCCCATTGATTTGTACAATTGTGCTTTTTTGCTGAATAACGCTTCGTAGCTTCCTGAAAGTTTATACATTTCTTCTAATTCTGCTTCCGTAATAGGATCTTGTTTAATGTCGTGAAAAACCAAATTGTTTTTTGGAAGACTTTTGATAATTTTTCTGCAGGTATCGCAAGACGCTAAGTAATATATTTTGTTCATTTTTTTACTATTTTGTTAGAGTACAAAGAAAATTCATTTGAAACTGAAAATTGTCTATTTTTAATAAAAAAATAAAATTATGAGTTCAGTTTTTGAAACGCAGCAAACAATCAGAGAAATTCTATTGAAAATTTTAGATAATCATTCATTAGAGCAATTAAACAAAATTCCGGAAGGATTTAATAATAATATAATTTGGAATGTGGCGCATTGTGTTGCAGCGCAGCAAACCTTAGTTTATAAATTATCTGGACTGCCAACAATGGTTTCGGAAGATTTTATATTAAAATACCGAAAAGGAACAAAACCAGAAGAAGATGTTTCTGAAGAAGAAGTAAACGAGATCAGGGCATTTCTTTTAAGTACATTTGAAAAAACGAAAAATGATTTTCAAAGCGGACTTTTTGTTGATTATAATGAATATACAACCAGCATGGGATTTACTCTTAAAAATGTTCAGGATGCATTAGATTTTAATAATTACCATGAAGGAATTCATACCGGAATTGCGATGAGTTTGAAAAAATTGGTTTAAATAAAAAATCCCGCTTTAAGCGGGATTTTTTTATTCGATTATAGTTTCAATTGTTACTTTCATGGCACCAGCACCTTTATGTTTGGTGATTTCCATAAAAGCTCGTTTGGAAAGATCTATTTCGCGTGTTTTTACAAACGGACCTCGATCTGTAATTTTTACAATTACAAACTTCCCATTGGCTTCGTTGGTAACTTTAACTCTGGTTCCAAAAGGGAGTTTTTTATGTGCCGCAGTATATTTGTTGTTGTTAAAACGACTTCCGTCGGCAGTTTTTCTTCCATTAAAACGATCAGCATAGTAGGAGGCGTGAGCGTTCTTTTTGTAGGCTTTTAACTTTAAACCTTTATCTGTAAAAACAGAATCGGTTGGAAGTGCAATAATGTTTGGCCTGATGTTTTTTACAGTATCCTGAGGAGGGTTTTTAGGCTCAATTACTGGTTTGGTCTGGCTTATAACGTAGGTAAAACAACTTAAAAAAGTTATTGTTAATGTGCTGAGAATAATGTTTTTTTTACTCATGATTTATTTTTTTTCAGACTTGGGGGAGTTTGTACAAATAATATGCCGAGATAAAAAAAGCCCTATTTTCAAGGGCTTTTTAATTGGTATTTTTTAGAACCATAGGTTCCACGGAATTCTACTTAAAATAAGTATCAATCCTAATCCGTAAAAAATAGCGAAAGTTTTAAATTTAGCTTCGCTGTTGATTAGTTTTTTATGTTTTGACCATCCGATAGTTATCAAAGCGATAGCAATTAAATTAATAAGCGGATGTTCTAATGAGGTTAATCGTAATGCAGCATCTGACATTTGTCCAAAAGCAGCTTTTCCAAAAGGAGAAACAAAATAAAGGATTAATCCAACCAATAACTGAGTATGTGTCCCGATTAAGGCAAACAAAGAAATTTTACGGTCTTTTGCTGTAAACTCTTTTTTAGAGGTAAAACCTATGATGGCATTTATAACGGCAAACACTAAAAGCAGTAACGCTAAATAAGCCCAGCCGGAGTGAAATTTTTGTAAAAAATGATACATAAACTATGTTTTTTTGTTAAAAACAAATATAGCAAAAAGGACCATAAAAAAACGGCATTAAACTTAAAAGTCAATGCCGTTTTTATTATTTATTTAGATTCTAAATTTTAGAAATCGTAACGTAATGTAAAGTTCCAAGTTCTACCAAATCCAAAGAATACCTGGTTAGCATCAGCTACACCTCTGTATAATCTGTTATTTGAAGCATAAGTTCCTAAAGCAGCATTTGAAGAGCTTACGTTATCGTCAGCAAAAATGTTTGTTCTAGACTCAGCGATGTAAATCTTATCAAATAAGTTGTTTACGTTTAATCTGAAGTTAACTGATTTGTCTTTGTTTTTACCTGTTAACATTTTGTATGAGAAACCAGCATCAAATAAACCGTAAGAAGGTAATTGTAAAGCTCCTTTGTTGTCTGCACTTGTAAATGTAACCGGGCTTAATCCTGCATATAATTTATCATTAAAATTATAGTTTGCATCAACAGTTACTCTTGTTAAAACTTCGTAAGAAGCTCCTAATGAAGCTGTCATTTGTGCAGCATCACCAACTTTTACTTTGTCCATGTATACTGTAGCAGCTGTATATCCTGCAACAGGAGTATTGTCTGCTTGGTAGTAAGCGTTTACGCTTGCGTTTCCTTTGTATTCCCAAATACCGTAAGAGAACATAGCATTAACTTTGAATCTGTCAGTAATGTTAGAAGATCCTTCAAACTCAATTCCAGAGTGAACCTCGTTAAGACCTGTAAACTCAGTATAAGTTGTGTTAGCAGCAATTCCTCCACCAGCTGGAAGAGCGTTACCTTTTAAGTATCTGTCGTTCCAAGTTGTGTTGTAAAGGTTAACTGTAGCGTTAAAGAATCTTGAACGGAAACCATATCCAGCTTCAAATCCAGTAATTTTCTCGTTAGTAAGGTTAGGGTTTACTGTAGATCTGTTGTTTGGATAAACTGAGTTAAAGAATGGTTGTCTTGAGTAGAATCCAGCATTAACATAAACATTATGTTTTTCGTTGATGTTATAGTTAGCTCCAGCTTTAGCATTTCCACCTAAGATGTTTTCGTAGCTAGTTGATGCTAATGGATCAGTTGGCAAGTATACGAAATCATCTTCTCTTTTGAAACCTTGTTGAGAAATAGCTCCCTGTACGAATGCAGTTAAATTATCTTTAGAGTACTCTAACTGAGTAAATGCTCCGTACCATCTAACTTTTCCAGTACTGTTGAATGAAATTTTGTCATAATCTCTTTTGTCAAAAACATTCCATTGTACGTTTGTAGCGTAAGTTGATGTAAGGTGTCTTCCTGCAGGTCTTAAACTTGCAACAGTATTGTCAAAAAATTCACCACCACCTAATAAATCATTAACTACTGTAAAGTGGTATCCTGTATAAGTTCTAGCATCAATACCAAAATCTAATGTTAATGTACTAGATAATTTTTTGTTTAAGTTGATCAAAGCTCCAAACCAGTCATGAGAGTTGATAGATGAAGTTTGTGTAATACCTGATGTAGTATTGTAAACATATGGATCAGCTGCATTTCCAGCTCCAGTTCTTCCTGTTGAAGAACTATTTTGGTATACACCTCCAACTTGTGTTCTAGTTCTGTTTGCTCCATTAAAGAAAACACTTCCAGTACCATTATTCCATGCTTGGATTTTGTCATAATCAACCATTCCATTAGGTAATAAGAAAACTGAACTGTTGTAAACATTTCCTCCAATACCACCTGTAGCACTTGCACCAGCTCCACGACCCATAGATGCATAAAGTACACTTGAAAGTTTTGTAGTTTCATTAATGTTATAATCCCAGTTAAAAGAAGCTACTGGTTTGTGGTAGTAGTTTTTTCTGATGTTATATTGCTCACCATTCAAATATCCTGTATCAGGGTTGTATTTGATGTTTGGCTCAGTAAGAGAACCGTATTTTTGGTAAGTTGCAATTGTAGAAGCTGTAGATCTTTGGTTGTGCCATTGCGGCGCACCAGTTACAGTAAGTTGAAAGTTGTGTTTGTCATTTTTAGTTCCATAACCTAAAGCTATGAAATAGTTTGATCCTTCAAATTGAGTTCCAGGAATGTATCCATCTCCCATTGTTTGAGATAATAATACAGAAGCAGAAAGACCGTTTTCTAATTTTCCTGTGTTGTAAGAACCTTGAATTTTGAAGTTTCTTCCATTACCAAATCCCGAAGAGAATGATCCTCCTTCTTTCATGTCAGAAGACTTAGTAACAATGTTGATTGTACCCCCTACAGATGGAGTTGCTAATTTAGAAGAACCTAAACCTCTTTGAACCTGCATAGCAGATGTTACATCTGATAAACCTGCCCAGTTACTCCAGTAAACAGAACCGTTTTCCATGTCGTTAACCGGCATACCGTTAATCATAACAGCGATATTGTTTTGGTTGAAACCACGAATGTTAATTCTTGCATCTCCAAAACCACCACCTGATTTAGTAACGTATACAGAAGGTGTGTTTCTTAAGATTTCAGGAAATTCCTGAGTTCCTAATTTTTCTTTAATTTCTGCAGCTTTAATTGTAGAAACAGCAACCGGAGTTTTTCTGTCTTTTGCGATATCTACAACTGTACTTTTTACTACGATTTCACTTAATTCGTTAGAATTAGATGTTAAAGCAATAGTTCCTACGTTTGCAGTTCCGCCATTTACTGTAAATTTTACAGTTTTGTTTTCGTAGCCTAAGTAAGAAATAACAATTTCTCCTGTACTTGTTGTTGAGTTGAGGGTAAATTTACCATCAAAATCTGTTGAAGTTGCCGTAGAAGATCCTTTGATCTGTACGTTTGCTCCTGGTAATGAACCTGTACCGTCGGTAATAGTACCAGTAACTTTTCCTTGTGAAAATACGGTTGAAACTATCATAAAAAATAGTCCGGTAAGTAACCAATTTTTCATTTTCTTCATGTTGCTATTTAGTTTATTGTTTTTGGCAAAATTATAACAATAAAATCAGATAATGTTATCAAAATGTTAAGAAAAATAAGTTTTGTAATTTGTGCTGCGTATTAAAATGAATTTTTCTTTTTTCTTTAAATAAAATCATGTTTTGTTGAATTTTAATATCTATATTTTGTTAAATCGATAATGTTTTAAATAGCGGTGTAGCGAAAAACCTTCTTTTTTTGTTAAAAAGACAGGTTTTGCGACTTGTTCTATACGAAAAAACGCCTTAATTTTTGTTAAATTAAGACGTTTCAGTGTTTTACAAAATTAAACTTTTAGTTAAATTTTATTTATTCTTTAAAAAGTGATTCAATAAGAATGAAGTTGAGCTGTCATGATTCTTAACAGTTTTAGAATTTATCTCATCTAAAATTGAGTTTGCTAACTGTTTTCCTAACTCAACTCCCCATTGATCAAAACTAAAAATGTTCCAAATTACACCCTGAACAAATATTTTATGCTCATACAATGCAATTAAAGAACCTAAGCTTTTTGGAGTAAGTTTTTGGATCAAAATTGTATTGGTTGGTTTGTTTCCTGTGAAAACTTTAAATGGTAATAAATAAGAAGCTTTTTCTGCAGAAAGTCCTTGTTTGTCAAACTCAGCCTGAACTTGTGCAGGAGTTTTTCCGTTCATTAAAGCTTCAGTCTGTGCAAAAAAGTTCGACATCAGTTTATTGTGATGATCTTCGTTTCCGTAAAGTGGTTTTACGAATCCTATAAAATCTGTTGGGATTCTCTTAGTCCCTTGGTGAATCAATTGGAAAAAGGCATGCTGTGAATTTGTTCCAGGCTCACCCCAGATAATAGTTCCAGTTTGGTAGTTAACCGGTTTTCCGTCACGGCCAACACTTTTTCCATTACTTTCCATAGTTGCCTGTTGTAAATATGGAGCCAGTTTTGATAAATATTGTGTGTACGGAATTAATGCTTCACTTTCGGCACCAAAGAAATTATTGTACCAAACGCTTAATAAAGCTAAAATTACCGGAATGTTTTCGTTAAATTCTGCCGATTTGAAATGTTCGTCCATTTCATTTGCTCCCACTAATAATTGGTTGTAATTATCAAATCCAATTGCTAGAGCAATACTTAATCCAACTGCACTCCAAAGAGAAAATCTTCCTCCAACCCAATCCCACATAGGGAAAACATTGTCTGGATTAATTCCAAACTCAGTTACTTTTTGGATGTTTGTAGAAACTGCCACGAAGTGTTTTGCAATATCTTCCTGAGAACCTGATTTCAAAAACCATTCTTTAATAGTTTCAGAATTTGATAACGTTTCCTGAGTTGTAAAAGTTTTAGAAACGATTAAGAAAAGTGTAGTTTCAGGGTTTAACTTTTTAATTATTTCGTTTACGTGATCACCATCAACATTTGAAACGAAATGAGTTTTTAAATGGTTTTTGTAAAATTGTAAAGCTTCAACGGCCATAACTGGTCCAAGATCTGAGCCTCCAATTCCAATATTTACAATATCTGTAAAAGCTTTCCCGGTAAAACCTTTTCTTTCTCCCGAAATAACTTCGTTTGTGAAATTTTTGATTTTGTTTTTTACTTCATAAACTTCCGGGATTACGTTTTCTCCATCAATATTAATTACTGCCGATTCCGGAGCACGCAATGCAGTATGAAGAACAGCGCGATTTTCAGTCTGGTTAATTAATGCTCCGCCAAAATATTGAGCAACGGCATCTTTTAATCCGATAGAATTTGCTAATTCTAATAAAAGAGAAATTGTTTCCTGACTAATATTATTTTTAGAATAATCTACTAAAAAGTCATTCCATTGCAAGTTGAATTTTTCAGCACGAGCATTATCTTGTTGAAACAATTCTTGAATTGTGGTTTCGTGAATTGCATTATAGTGGTTTTGCAGATTTTTCCACGCTTCAGTCCCGGTTGGGTTTGTTGTGTTTAAAGCCATTTGTATTTTTTATTGAAGATTTTGTTTTTTTTAGAAACACAAAAATACTGAAATAACTTTTAAAAGGGTAACGGTTGATGATTATATAACAATTAGTTACGAAAACGTTTTATGATGCCGTTAGTCTTGTGTTCGAGTTGTTATTATGACAGCTCCATCATTTTCTTTTTCATTATACATTATACGGCTGCTGTTTTGATTCAAAAATTCTAAACTTTTGATTTCAGACTTTTTTAAAGGTAATAAAATTGTATCCTGACTTTTTTCGTATTTAAATGGTATTCCATTTATAACAATTAAAGGAGATTTGCCAATCTGATTTTCTTTAATGTTATCTATAAAATCCGATACAAAATATTTGTTTTCTTGGGTGTCGTCTAAAATAAAAATTCGCGGATTTGAACATCCAGTTATTAATGTACAGAAAAATATCAGTAAAAACTGTTTCATTAATTGAATTTGAATTTAGGAATGCTCTTGTGAAAATCTTTTACCAAATCTTCCACCAAGGTTTTTTGTTGATTTTGATAGTTTTCTCAGCGATATTGATTTCTATTCTTTTAAATGGTTCCGTCTTAATTTTAGAATCGTCAAAAAATAGTTCACCGTTATCGTTCATTCCAATAGAAGATTTGGTTCTTTCTTTCCAGTTTTCGGTTTGCAGATCAGCAATTAAAGGAGCATCGTTTTTATCATTGAATTTTTTTCGTGCTTTTTCTGTGATTTCTTCCTCGAGATTTGAAGATGAATTTTTGAAAAGTGAAAGTGAATTGTCTGGAATGTTTAAAAGAAAAACCTGTGTTTTGTCGCCAATTTTATAAATATCTAATACTTTAAAATAGGCAATAGTGTCTAAAAGAAAGTGACCAATTTTTGCCGAATCAGGATTGAACTTTGATAAGTCTTTTGCGTGTGCACTGGCAATCAAATACCTGAAATTTCCCGAAACACCTCCGCCAAAAGAAGTCATATCAGTAAAACCTTTTTCCTGAATGATCTGTCCGACTTTATAATTTGAAATTAAATTTTCCGGTAAATTGGTGTCTCTGTAAAATAGTTTTAAATCTGAAAAAGTGTCATTGTAAATCGCTTTAAGCCGAGCGTTTTTCATATTTTCTATTTTAAAAATGAATTTTTGAATCTTTATAAATTCCCAATGCTGTCTAATTCTCTTTTTAGAGGTTCGATTTGTTTAAAGAAACGGGTTTTATCATTTCCGATTAGAGATTCTCCAGTTGGTAAGTTTAATCGAAGCGCATCTACCTGAACTCCATTTTTCCAGAAACGGTAACAAACGTGCGGACCAGAAGCTAAACCTGTGCTTCCAACTAAACCAATAGTTTGTCCTTGAGTTACTCTTTGCCCGCGTTTTACCAAAATTCGGGACATGTGTAAATATTGAGTAGAGTAGGTTCCGTTGTGTTTTACTTTTACAAAGTTTCCGTTTCCAGCCGTGTAACCTGTTGTTTCAACAACTCCAGATGCTGTTGTAGAAATTGGTGTTCCGGTTGGAGCAGCATAATCAGTTCCTTTGTGAGCTTTCCAGGTATGTTGAACCGGGTGAAATCTGTTCATCGTGAATCGTGAAGTAATTCGGCTGAACTTGATTGGTGTTTTTAAGAAAAAGTTTTTTAATGTTTTTCCTTCATCATCATAATATTCTACTTTTCCAGAAAGGGTATCTTTTTCAAAAGGAAATGCATAAACGATTTTTCCTTTATATTCAAAAAAGGCAGCCTCAAGATCTTCAACGCCGTCGTACGTTTTTCCATTAATGAAACGTTCTGTGAAAATTAAGCCGTAACGATCGCCTTTTTTAAGTTTGAAGAAGTCAATTGACCAGGAAAATACTTTTGTGATTCTGCTGGCAAGAGCTGTTTCGACACTTTCGTTTCCTAAAGTTTCAGATAATGAACTTTTTAAAACACCGCCAATAATTTTTCTTTTTAAGGTAACCGGTTTTATTTTTTTATACGCTTTAGCAATGCTGTCTCGTAAATCGATTACATAATAAGTTAAAGCATCTGGCTGGTAAATAAAAACCTGAAGATTGTTTGTTTTGTTTTTTGAACGCAGTAATGTAAAAGGTTTGTTATATCGAATCGATCTAACATTAAAAGAATCTTTTACCTGTTCTACAATATCGTGTACTTTTTTGTCGCCAATATTTTGACTTTGCATAATGGATCCAAAAGAATCTCCTTTGGATATAGTATCATTAACGACATTAAAATCAGCGTAATTAAAACCAAACTCTACTTTTTTAGTTTTTGGTTTTGTAATTTTAATTTCAACTTTTTCTTCAGCTTTTTTACATGAAAATATTGAAAATAATACTATTATAATTACGAATGCTTTTTTCAAACTCTTAAATTTTTTGCAGGAAATTATAGTGGATTTTCATTTCCCCAATTGGACAATTCTTCTTCGGTCCACAATTTAGGAAAAAAGATGCGTCTTTGGTATTTTGGATGCATATATTTTTGCCAGTCGCTTCCTCCGGTTGCTTCACCGTTGCCTTTTCCGCTTTCTAAAATATATTTTCTGGCGGTATTTAAATGCTGCATTACCCAGGTAATATTTACTGTGTAATCGTAGTGGCGCATTGCTTTGATTAATTCAGGATTCTGCTGATCTTCAATTGGTAACTGAGTAAATTTCTGCCAAATATTTTTTGGTTTAAATGTAGCAATTTGTTTTAAAAACTGGTCTTTGTATTTTTTTTCGAACTCATTAAGCAAATATGATTTTTCGCCGGTATGGTAATCTTTTCCAGCGGCCTGCCAATATAAATGTTCAAAACTTGTTTCAAGATCTGTATTTTCGTCAAAGTTTGCTTTGTATCTGCGGTCTGTTAAATTGATAACATCAGTAGAAGCAAATTCAATCATTCTATATTGTGCGCTTTGAAATCCGCTTGCAGGAGTAAGCGTATTTCTAAATTTCATGTACTGGTCTACTTCCATTCCGTTTTCCATAATGCTGAACGAATTGGTAAGCATATCAAAATAACGAGTAATTCTGGAAAGTCTTTCGCTGAAAAAATCAACCTGAATATTTTGTTGGTCGGCGATTTGGTCAATTTCCCACAAAATCATTTTAAAGATTAATTCATTTACCTGATGATACATGATAAAAACCATTTCGTCAGGAAGTGTGGTGCGTTGTATTTGTAAATTTAGAAGAGCATCTGTTTGAATGTAATCCCAATATGTGATTGGTTTTGACCAAAGCAGTCCTTCTAACTGAACGTCAGTTTTTTGGTTTATAGCTTGAAATTTAAGATCAATTTCTTTTAAAATTGATTCTGAATTATCAGTTAGGTTCATTTGTTTTTTACTTTAAGCGGACTCTGAAGTCCTTTATATTCATCGAGATCTGCTTTTAGAGATCCAACAGCAAGATCTGCTTTAATTCTAATTGGAACTTTGTTTGCATCATCTGTTATCCAGAGTGTTAAGCTTTCCTTTTCTTTAAAAACCCTTCCGGTTTGAACAAGAGGTTTAAAAATCATGCAGGAAACGGTTCCAAATTTAGTTGTAATATCTTGACGGCCTACATATTTTAACTTAAATTTTGTGATTTCGTCGTCAAAAAACATATCGATTGTAATCGCTTCACCCGATTTTAATTTGTCTATATTCGGATGGTTTCTTAAAAAGTAAAAAGACGATACAATATCCTGCACGTTATCAGTAATTACGATCGTTTTTTCAGTTTTTCGTTTGTAATCTTTTACTAAAACTTTATTTTCACTTTGGTTAAAAAAACCTTCCTGATTTTTGGTATAACCCCCTTCGTCAATTTTTCTAACGAAACGATACGGTTCTCCGGTTTCTTTGTCAAAATAACTCTCATAAAGATCTTCAACCTTAAAGAAAAATTTTGACATACCAGTCGTATAACCTTTGCCTACAGCATGATGCACTTTTTTGTTATTTATGGTCGCATCTTTGACTTCGAGAGTAGCATAGCCGGCATTTACAATTCCGTAATGAATTCTAAATTTGAAATATTCTCCTGTATTAAAAGCGTCTTCCTTTTGTGTGTCGAAACTTAATGTAGAGAGAATTAATATAATGAGGACGAACTTTTTCATAGTACATTTTTTACATTCTATTATAAAGATAGAGAAATGCAAATTCTATTCCAAATGTACTAAAACAAAAAAACTCAGTCAAGAAGACTGAGTTTTTATGCTATTAACTAACCAAAAAACTATAAATTATGAAATTTATATCAATTCAGAAGGAAACCACCCCTTCTTGATTTGCGAGTGCAAAGATAGATACAAAGTCGATAAAAAAAATAGCAAATAGTAAGTTTAACATAACATTTGCATAAAAATCATCATTTTATAGGGATTTTTTTTGCATAATGTAAAAATAATGCATTTTTACAAAGTTCCTCTCAATTCCTGTTCTCTCTCAATTGATTCAAACAGAGCCTTAAAGTTCCCTGCACCAAATCCTTTTGCACCCATTCTTTGAATAATTTCGAAGAATAAAGTTGGTCTGTCCTGAACTGGTTTTGTAAATATTTGTAAAAGATAACCATCTTCGTCTGCATCGACCATGATAGCCAGCTTTTCAATTTCGTTTAAATCTTCTTTCATCATATCCATATGAACACCTAATCTCTCAGGGATTGCCTGATAATAGGTATGAGGAGGAGCAGATAAAAATTCAACACCGCGGGCTCTTAGCTGCGATACGGTTTTAATAATATCATCTGTAGCAATGGCGATGTGCTGAATTCCAGGTCCGCCATAAAAATCTAAATATTCTTCAATCTGCGATTTTTTCTTTCCTTCAGCCGGTTCGTTGATTGGGAATTTAATTCTTCCGTTTCCGTTAGACATTACTTTACTCATCAAAGCAGAATACTCTGTAGTGATTTGTTTGTCATCAAAAGATAGGAAGTTTACGAATCCCATAACTTCTTCGTAAAATTTTACCCAGGTATTCATTTCGTTCCATCCTACGTTTCCAACCATGTGGTCGATGTATTTTAATCCAGTTGATTCTGGGTTAAAGTCAGATTTCCATTCTCTGTAACCTGGTAAGAAAACACCATTGTAGTTTTTTCTTTCTACAAAAATATGAACGGTTTCTCCGTAAGTATAAATTCCAGAACGAACTACCTGACCAAATTCATCTTCCTCAATAGTTGGTTCCATAAAAGAACGCGCGCCGCGTTTCATAGTTTCTTCGTAAGATTTTGTAGCATCTTCAACCCAAAGTGCTGCAACTTTTACTCCGTCACCGTGTTTTTTTAAATGTTCGTTGATTGGAGAATCAGCTGTTAGTGGCGTAGTTAAAACAATTCTGATTTTATCTTGTTTTAAAACATAAGACGCTCTGTCTTTTACTCCGGTTTCTAATCCGGCATAAGCCAAAGATTGATATCCAAATGCAGATTTATAGTAATGAGCGGCTTGTTTGGCATTACCTACATAAAATTCTACATAATCTGTTCCTAATAATGGAAGGAAGTCTTGCGCTCCTTCAAATATTTTTTCTAATCCGTATTCTACTGATTTAACTTCTTTTGACATGATGTTTATTTGTTTAATCGGTTAATCGTTTAATTGATTTGGCCGAAGTGTTGTTTTAAGATTTGATTTTTTTTAACCGCAAAGTACGCAAAGGCAAATCGCAATCCCGATAGTTATCGGGAGCTAAGTTATTCATGGCGATCTTTGCGTAAAATCCTTGCGAACTTTGCGGTTAGATCGAAAGTGAATTTATTCAACCCAAGATTTGTAATACTGACCATCATCCAATCCCATAGCTTCTTCAGTAACCATAAGTGGACGGAAAGTGTCCACCATAACGGCTAATTCCTGAGTTTCTTTGTGACCAATACTGCGTTCCATTGCGCCAGGCGCTGGTCCGTGTGGAATTCCTTTTGGGTGTAAAGTGATATGCCCTTGCTCAATATTATTACGGCTCATAAAATCACCATCAACATAATATAGTACTTCGTCAGAATCTATATTGCTGTGATTGTATGGTGCCGGAATGGCTTTAGGATGATAATCGTAAAGTCTCGGGCAGAATGAACAAACAACAAAAGCTGCTGTTTCAAAAGTCTGGTGTACCGGAGGCGGTTGGTGAACACGCCCCGTTATAGGTTCGAAATTGTGAATTGAAAATCCGTATGGGAAATTGTAGCCGTCCCAGCCTACAACGTCAAACGGATGTGTGGCATAAACCACTTCGTGGATCATTCCTTCTTTTTTGATTTTGATTAGAAAATCACCTTTTTCGTCATACGTTTCCAATTCATTTGGCAGAATAAAATCACGCTCGCAAAATGGAGAATGTTCTAAATGCTGGCCAGATTGGTTTTTATAACGTTTTGGAGTATAAAAAGGAGAATATGATTCTACGTAAAATAGTCGGTTATCTTCTGTTTCGAAATCGATTTGATAAATAATACCGCGCGGAATAATTAAGTAATCACCATATTCAAACGGAATATTTCCTAACATGGTTCTTAATTTTCCTTTTCCTCTATGGATAAAAAGCATTTCATCGGCATCGGCATTTTTGTAGAAATAATTTCGAAGCGATTCTTTCGGTGCGGCTAAACCAATAATACAGTCTTTGTTGACTAACATTGCTTTTCGGCTGTCCAGAAAATCATTTTCAGGTTTTAATTCAAAACCTTTAAAAAGAAGTGATTTTATATTTTTTCCGATTGCAATTTTAGGTTCAACCGAATATGAGTTTAAAATTTCCTTAACCTGCGTTGGTCTGTGTACGTGATAAGACAGAGACGAATGTCCGTGAAAACCTTCGGTTCCGAATAACTGTTCGTAGTAAAATCCGCCGTTTGGTTTTTCGAATTGGGTGTGTCGCTTTTGAGGAAAATCCCCAAGTTTATGATATAGTGGCATGGCTTTTCAATTAGATAATTAGTAAATTAGATAATTCGAAAATTTGAATTGCAGAGATAAATAACCAGTTTAATTTTTCAATTAACTGATTATTTCAATTCGATAGAGCCATTACTCAGGATTTCTCTTGATGAGGAATTGAAGATACTCTAATAAACCTGTCCAATTTGTTTTCATTATAACAAATGTCGTAATTTTTTCGAAGTAAAAATAAAAATTATATTATTTATAACTATAAAATAACTTAGTTTTTTTGATATAATTTTTATGAAGTAAAAAAATAGACAGATTTTATTGAAGTATTCTCGGTTATACTACTAAAATTGAAACCCAATGCTAAACCACGTAAAACTTTTTGACATTTCTGGAGACCAGGATTGTTTTATTTCAATTGGACCAATAATGGTTTCTAAACCATAACCAACTGCATATCCTGTATACTTTGGCATAGAAACCCAGTCAACAGAAGAGAAAATATCATCTCCTAAATTGGCAAAATTAGCCGAAAGACTAATATGATTCTTTTTAAAAATTTCGTAATCTAAAGCAATGTCAGCTTTTATAAAACTATTTCCGGCAATACTTAAAAAGTCATATCCATAGAAATAATTAAAGTTGTTAATCTTATTATATCCATAACCGCCTAGTATAAAATCAAAAAACGGAACGCTGTCACTGCCAATATTAAAACCGGCATCGGCTCCAACTTTTATTGTGGCTTTTCTAAATAATGGCCTTACAACAGCAAGTTCGGCTTTTGCAATTGAAAAAGGTTTAAACTTATTGGTGTAATCTGATGATGCTAAATAGGTTTGTAAGTCTGTAGAGAAATATAAACCAGAACTTGGGTAATATTTATCATCTAACGAATCGTACTTTAAATAAGCAAAGGCGCTGAAATAATTACTTTTGTCAATTATGTTTTCGGCATTAGAAAGCGTTGGCGAATTTATCTTAAGATATTTATACTCTAAACCGCCTCCCATTAAGAACTTTTGCACAAAAATGGTTTGAAAATAAGCCTGATTGCTCAAGTCCATGAAATCAACATTAATCAAATTTAGATTTTGATTCTCTGCAATTAGACCGCTCAAACTCGTGGTAACGTTTCTATTAAACTGACTTAGTCGCGAACGGAAACCGAAACTGATATTGAAACCATTTTCTACATAATAATTTAAATCGTATCTAAAATTATCTCCCAAAATAATATCAAGCGAAGTGACATCATTTTTTAAGAAAGTCTTTTTATGAGTTAAGTTTAATAAAACAGCACTTTTGTATAGTCCGTCATAATGAAGTCCTAGTTTTAGAAAGGTTTGAGTAGGGTTTTCTTTTAAAACCAAATCTAAATCATCTTTCTCTCCGTTTGGCTGAAGACAATAAGAAATAGTACTAAAGTTTTGAGTTGCATTTAAATTATTGATTCCCGTTTTAAGATCGTCATACGTAATTGTGCTTCCGGGTTTAAAGCGAAGTTTTCCTCGAATGTACTCTCTCGTATAATTGTCTAATGGATCAGAATTTATTTTTTCAATTTTAAGTGTGTCTGTAGCAACTTTTAATTTTGGTTTTTTATAAAAGTTATCTTCATTTACCAATGATTTGATTTTTTCGTAAACAGCAAAAGCCGCTTCCTCACCTTTTCTGATGATTTCTTCGCCTTTGTCAAATGAAATTACGCCATAATCACGAATGTCAGGTTTTATGTAAACATCCGTATCTTTTATTTTGTTTTTCATTTTATCTATAGATTGCAGATTGGTAATCTGAACCAGGATTCGGGTTGCGTTTTTTAAGTTTTTTCGTTTCATTAAATCATCCTGAACATCAACACCAATAATAATGTCTGCGCCAAGATTTCGAACTTCTTTTATAGGATAATTATTTACAACACCACCGTCAACTAACAAATTGCCGTCTATTTCTACCGGAGTAAACAAAGACGGAAAAGCAGCACTGGCCATCATAGCCTGAACAAGATTTCCTTTGTTAAGCAAAACTTCTTCGCCGGTTTCAATATTAGTTCCGATACATAAAAATGGAGTTGGCAGTTTATTAAAATCACGTACATGACGAACGTTTCTCGTTAAACTGCTCAATAAATTGTAGTTGTACATTCCTTTTGAAAGTGCTTCGGGAATACCGACTCTAAAATTACTGAAAGGAAGTACTATTGCATATAATTCATCATTTTTCTTTCCGTAGAAATTTTTAGATGAACGCGGAATATAATCGTTAATAAGGTCGTCGAAATTGGTTTTTTTGAAAATAGAATCAATTTGAGATGCATTGTAGCCAGAAGCATAAAGTCCGCCAATTACAGATCCCATACTTGTTCCGCCAATATAATCAATTTTGATTCCGGCTTCTTCCAAAACTTTTAAAACTCCAATATGTGCAAAACCTTTGGCGCCGCCACCGCTTAAAACCAAACCAATTTTAGGTCTTTTTACGCTGTCTTTTTTTATTTCCTGAGAAAAAGAAGTTTCGGGAAACAGTATTAGCAGCATAAAAAATACATACGACGCGATGCAAATAGAATTTAAAAAGAATCCTTTTGATCGGGTAGTTACGTTAGAATGTTGATTTAGGCGCATAAAAATCTGCTAATTGGTTTTGTAAAAGTCGACAATTTTTTTTGCTTTTGATACTCCGACAACGGCAGATATTTCTTTTTCTGTCGCTAATTTCAATCTTTTAACACTTTTGAAATGTTGTATTAATGTAAGCATGGTTTTTTCGCCAATGCCGGGAATACTTTCTACCGAAGAATTAAGCGCAGCTTTGCTTCGTTTGTCTCGGTGAAATGTAATACCAAATCTATGTGCCTCGTTTCGTAATTGTTGAATAACTTTTAAGGTTTCGGATTTTTTATCTAAATAAAGCGGAATCGAATCTCCGGGATAAAAAAGTTCTTCAAGACGTTTTGCAATTCCAATAATTGCAACTTTACCTCTTAAACCTAATTCGTCAATACTTTTTAAAGCCGATGATAATTGTCCTTTTCCACCATCAATAATAATTAATTGCGGTAAAGGCTGATTTTCATCTAATAATCTTTTGTAACGGCGATACACAATTTCGGTCATCGAAGCAAAATCGTCAGGGCCTTCAACTGTTTTTACATTAAAGTGTCGGTAATCTTTTTTGCTTGGTTTTCCGTCTTTAAAAACTACGCAGGCCGCAACAGGATTTGTTCCCTGAATATTCGAGTTATCAAAACATTCGATATGACGAGGTTCAACCGGAAGTCGTAAATCTTTCTGCATTTGCGCCATAATTCGATTTACGTGACGATCAGGATCTACGATCTGTAATTGTTTTAATTGTTCGATTCGGTAGAATTTTGCATTTCGAATTGATAAATCCAGGATCTGCTTTTTATCTCCAAGCTGGGGAACGGTTGTTTTAATGTTTTCGCCCAAATCAATTTCAAAAGGAACAATTATTTCTTTTGACATCAACTGGAAACGTTCACGAAGTTCAATAATCGCCAGTTCCAGCAGTTCTTCGTCGCTTTCGTCCAGCTTTTTCTTCATTTCTAAAGTATGCGAACGAATAATCGATCCATGAGAAATCTGTAAAAAGTTAACATACGCAGCACTTTCATCAGAAATAATCGAAAATACATCAATATTGGTAATTTTCGGATTTACAATTGTCGATCTTGACTGGTAATTTTCGAGAACTTCTATTTTTTCTTTGATTTTCTGCGCTTCTTCAAATTGTAAATTCTGCGCATAATTGTTCATCAGTTTTTTAAAATCCTTTAAACTTTCCTTGAAATTTCCTTTTAGAATTTCGCGAATTGCATTGACTTGTCTTTGATATTCTTCCAAAGGTTCTAAACCTTCGCACGGACCTTTACAATTGCCAATATGATATTCCAGACAAACTTTAAATTTGCCGGAATCAATATTAGACTGGCTCAAGTCATAATTACATGTTCGTAACGGATACAATTCTTTTATTAAATCCAAAATGGTATAAACCATCTTGAAATTAGTATACGGACCAAAATATTCAGATCCGTCTTTTACCATTCTTCGGGTTAAAAATATTCTTGAAAAAGGTTCTTTTTTAATACAAATCCAAGGATAGCTTTTATCATCACGCAGCAAAACATTATATCTAGGCTGTAATGTTTTAATTAAATTGTTTTCTAATAAAAGCGCGTCAGTTTCAGTAGGAACGACGATATGTTTTATAGTCACGATTTTTTTAACCAAAACATTTGTTTTGGCTGTATCGTGAATTTTATTGAAATAGGAGGAAACCCTTTTTTTTAAATTTTTGGCTTTGCCGACATATAGAATTTTCCCGTCTTTATCATAATATTGATAGACGCCGGGATTATCCGGCAAGGTGAGAATTTGAAGATCTAAGGACGGTTTTGACATTCTGTTTTATTTCTGAAGATAGAGGTTTAGCGTTTTCAAAAACCATTCCGATTTTCTGGAAAAAAGCTTAACATTGATTTAGTTTCAAATTTACGAAATCAAAAGAATAATTTCTATATTTAGATTTTATAATTCTGCATGAAAAATAGTAAGCCCTTGGTTATTTTTGGCGAGTCGATTCTGCCGGGAGAACATAAAACCATAAATGTCGAAATAGCGCGATTGCATACTACGACAAAACTCAATATTCCTGTAATTGTTCGTCGTTCAAAGCATGAAGGTCCGGTTGTTTTATTTTCGGCAGGAATTCACGGCGACGAAATAAACGGTGTAGAGGTTGTTCGACAAATCATCAGTAAAAAAATAAACCGCCCGCAGAGAGGAACAATTATTTGTATTCCAATTATCAACATGTACGGCTTTGTGAATAAATCCCGCGAGTTTCCTGACGGACGCGATTTAAATCGTGTTTTTCCCGGAAGTAAAAAAGGTTCTTTGGCAAGCCGATTTGCTTTTCATATTGTCGAACAGATTTTACCCATTATAGATTATGCAGTCGATTTTCATGCCGGAGGCGCAAGCCGTTTTAATGTACCGCAGATTCGAATTACCGAAAATAACATGGAGTTGAAATTACTGGCCGATATTTTTAATGCACCTTTTACCTTGTATTCAAAAAATATTGGAGGCTCTTTTAGAAATACCTGCGAAAAAGCGAATATTAAAATGCTGCTTTTTGAAGGAGGAAAATCGCTTGATATAAATAATGCTGTTGCCAATGAAGGAGTGAAAGGAGTGAAGCGGTTATTGAATTATTTAAATATGCTGGATCCTAAGCATATTGTAGAGCCGGCTTTAGAATCGTCTATCTATATAAAATATTCGGTTTGGCTGCGTGCAAAATGCTCCGGTTTGCTGCATGATTATAATATGGCGGGTAAGTTTGTAACCAAAGGTACTATCTTAGCTATAATTACAGATCCG
Source organism: Flavobacterium johnsoniae UW101 (assembly GCF_000016645.1). NCBI lineage: Bacteria > Pseudomonadati > Bacteroidota > Flavobacteriia > Flavobacteriales > Flavobacteriaceae > Flavobacterium > Flavobacterium johnsoniae. Next base: position 799,299 of record NC_009441.1, on the reverse strand, counting down.
TTTGGAAAGTTTGAGCAGAAAGTAAAAGCGCCGCATGACGGATATGTTATTAATGCCAATCATTCGCCAATTGTTTACGAAGGCGATGCAATTTATCATATATCTAAAAATTCTCCTGTAAATGCCGACGAATAAAAAAGAATTACGACTTCATTATAAAAACCTTCGGGCAGCACTTTCTGAAAGTGATATCGAAGAAAAAAGTCTGGCTGTAACCAATAATTTAATTCAGATGCCTATTTGGGATAAAACCTATTATCATGTTTTTCTTCCTATTGTAGAACAAAAAGAAATCGATACTGAATTTATTCTGCATTTACTTTCAGGAAAAGATAAAGAAATTGTGATTTCAAAAAGTGATTTTGAAACCAGAGAAATGTCTCATTTTTTATTGACGGATAATACCAAAATCAAAAAAAACGAATACAATATTCCGGAGCCGGTAAACGGACTTCCTGTTCCAACAGAAAATATAGAAGTTGTTTTTGTACCGCTTTTAGCTTTTGATGTTTTTGGAAACCGAATTGGTTACGGTAAAGGTTTTTATGATAAATTCTTAGCCAATTGTAAATCCGAAACCATAAAAATTGGTCTTTCTTTCTTTGAATCGGTTGATCAGATTGATGATGTTTTTGAATCTGATATAAAATTGGATTATTGCGTAACGCCTTTAAAAATCTATACTTTTTAAAAAATTCGTTTTAAAAACAATGTAAAAAGAAAATCCCAAATTCCAGAATTGATATTTGGAATTTGGGATTTTTTTTATTGAGATTTAAGCTTATTTTACTTCCTTAATTGTCGTAGCATCAATCCAGCCTTCCTGACCGTCAGTTAATTCAATTTTTTTCCATTTTCCAACGGTTTCCATAACATACACTTTTGCGCCTTCATGAAGTAATATTATGGCAGAACCTGCTTTTTGCGGTTCGCTTCGAACTTCACTTAATTCAGAAAACACAATGGCAGGACGATCATTGTCAAAATGGTTTTTTTCAGACATTCCTGCTGAAACACTTAATAATATTGCTACTAAGAAAATGAACATTGCAATAAAGTAAATTCTTTTAGTAAGGGTAAGCTGCGAAAAATAATAACCAATAAAACTAAGCAAAAACAAAAAGGCAATGGCAACAGAAATTTTTGCCCATTGATTGTAATCAAAAATGCCGGTAAAGTTCTGAATCAGTTTTGCAAAACCTACTTTTGGAACTTCTTTAATTTCATCAATTGTTAGTTTTTTGGCAAACTTAAGGTTGTTTAAAGTTTCAGGATCATTGGGTTTTAATACCAATGCTTTTTCATAATTATAGATAGAAGGAGCAACCTTATTTAGTTTGTAATAACTATTTGCCAGGTTAAAATATAACTCTGCCGACTGCTGTTTGTTTTCTTTAAGAATATCTTCATAAACCTGAGCAGCTTCCTGATATTGTCCCTTTTGGTACAAAGCATTTCCTTTTTCAAAGCTGCTTTGAGCAAAGAAAACCTGAGAGATTAGTAAAAAAAGATATAGTATGTTTTTCATTATTATTTAGTTAAACCCGACATTTTAAAACATGCGGCTTTATTTTTAAGTTAAAAACTAAACGATTTGCTTTTCTAATTCTGAAATAATTAAAACCGCTTTATCATAATCCTGCTGAATCGAAGTGCTTGATGCGGGAGCATAACGTGCGAATTCACAGTTTTCAGTCAAATTAATGAAATTTTGAACCGTTTCAGGGTTTGCATTTCTTGATAAAAGCAATTCACGAATATTATCTTTACTCATTTCAGTTGTTTCAATATGCAGTTTTGCTTTTAAGAAATTATGCATTGCTTTTTCCAGAGCAATATAAAAAGCTTCTTTGTTGTTAAGCTGTTTTTTAGCCTGCGATAAATATTTCTTCGCAAGTTTATTGTTCATTCTGATTCTGTTTCCAGTTACATCACTGTCAATTGCTTCTTTTTTCTTCTTAGCCAAAATGATGATTGGAATAATAGCAAATGGGAAGAATAACAAAGCGTAATATAAATTTGAACCATAAAAATCATTTTTAGCAATGCTTACTAAAGTTGTTTTTGGTTTAATATATTTAAACTGTTCTGTTTTTGTAATAACATTTTTAGATGCAGTAGAAGGATTTGCTTCTGCTAAAGTCGGACCGTCTAAAACATCGACCATAATTTCTGGAGAAGTTATGGTTTTATATGAATTCGTACTCAAATCAAAATATGAGAACGTCATTGGTTTGATGGCGTATTTTCCTTTATACTGCGGAATAATAGTGTATTTGTCGGTTATTTTTCCAGACATTCCAGACAATGACGTGGTTACTTTTTCATCGTGAACCGGATCATACATTTCTAATGCATTTGGAACAACAGGTTTTGGAAGTGTAAACAATTTCATGTTTCCGGTTCCTGAAGCACTCACAATTAGATCTAAACCTTCTCCGCTTTTTAATGTTGTTCTTGACGGAGTAACTGTAAAATTGAATTTACCAACTGCTCCAGTAAAACCTTCTGGTTTGCCAGTTTCAGGAAGCGGTCTTACACTAATTCCTTTAGCTCCGGTAGTTACAATTTTATTGTCTTCGGCAATAATCATCTGGCCAAACATATCACGTCGGTTTGTTGGCAGCTGCACTCCAATATCTAATGAAAGAGGTTCAATTGTTAATCTTCCTGATTTTTGAGGATATAGAATAGTTTTCTTTAATACTACATAATGACATCTCTGGCCCTGATAACTGCCTTCTTCCATTACCAATTGTTTGATATCAATATTCTGATTCCAGAAATCATTGTATTTAGGTTTAGCAAGTTCTCTAAATCCGGTAACTCCAATTTCATTAAAATACAATTTGTAAACAACTGTAATAGGTTCGTTTACGTACGGAGTTGTTTTAGAAACTTCTGCAACTAACTGTAGTAATTCATTTCCAGATGCACCGCCTTGCTGTCTGTAATCATTTGGATCTCGTTCCTGTGCTACAGCATTCGTAACTGTAACTTTTATGGGAGACGTTTTATAAATCTGGCCATTATATTCTATTGCAGCTTGTTTGATAATAACAGTTCCTTTTTTCTCAGGCTGTAAAATATAAGAGTATACTTTTTGAAAAGAGCTGCGTCCGTTAATCCAAGACTGGCTGATTTGCTGGCTTGGTCCGGCTACAAGTTTAAAACCTTCAAATGCAGGCTGATCAAAATTATCTCCGTCAACATTCATAATAAAATCAATACGGAGTCTTTCGTTAAGTCCAAGCGTGTTTTTGCTTACTTTGGCTTCAAATTGAACTTGAGCCATAAGGCCTTGAAAAGCGAGTAGTAATAGAATTAGATATCTTTTCATTAATGTTTGATCATTGTTTGTTTAACTGCTAAATCGTTTATTCGCCAAATTGTTTAATAGATAAACAAATTAATAACGATTAAACGATTCAACTTATTTTACCAGTCTTTCTCTGGTTTTTTGGTATTAGGTTTTACTTTTTGAGCGTTTACTTTATCTTGAATTTTCTTTTCTTCGTTGTTTACGGCATCTAACAAGTTCTGAACACGTTCTTTTGAAATTCCTCCAGGCATTCGTTTTGGTTCTCCTTTATTATCAGACTTGTCATCTTTTTTAGGATCATTTTTGCCATCTTTTTTGTCCTTGTCTTTGTCGCCTTTATCGTCTTTCTTGTCTTTGTCCTTATCCTTGTCTTTATTTTTGTCCTTGTCTTTGTCTTTATCTTTGTTTTTATCCTTGTCTTTGTCTTTATCCTTATTCTTGTCTTTGTTTTTATCGTTTTTAGGCGGATTTTCTTTTAGCTTTTGTTTTGCATACACATAGTTGTAACGTGTTTCATCATCGGTTGGATCGTTACGTAAAGCCTCTTTGTATGCTTCAACAGCCTGCGAATAATCTTTCTCCTTCATAAAAACATTTCCAAGATTGTGATAAGCTTTATGCTTTTCTGGTCTTGTTTTAGCTCTTTTTATGGCATTAGCGTAAGCGTATTTTGCTTCAGAAGGCTGGTTTTGTCTGTAAATTGAGTTTCCTAAATTGTAAGACCCGGCAGCGCGTTTTGAAAATTTTGACGCCGAAATTCTATAATTGGCCTCTGCTTCAGTAAATTTATTCTGCTTATATTCTTCATTGGCATCAGGCAATGTCTTGTCTTTTTCCTGAGCAGCAGCTGCAAAAGAAAGCGTTAGTAAAATATAAAGAAGTAAATTTTTCATTCTATTTTTTTTATTTTTTGTTCCGATTTTAAAAAGGAATCTTTATTTCTTTTCGTTGAATAAATTCAACTCTTTAATCCAGTTTGTTTTTCTTTCTAAAAGGAAAATGTCTATAAATAACAACAAGAATCCAAAACCGATGAACCATTGAAACTGCGATTGAAAATCGGCCATTTGTGTCGATTCAAATTCGGTTTTCTGAATATTATTTAAGGCATTTTTAATATACTCCAAAACCTCTTTTGTATTCCCGCCGTAAACATAACCGCCTTTTGTGGCTTTTGCAATAGTTTTTAAACCTTCCTGATTTAGTTTTGTAATTACCGTTTGCCCATCCTGATCTTTCTGGTAATTTTTTACAACTCCATTTTCTTTTAAAGGAATAGTTCCTCCTTTTTCTGTTCCAACACCCACGGTAATGATTTTCATTCCAATTTTGTTAGCTTCTTCGGCCGCAGCAGAAGCGCCTTCAGAATGATCTTCACCATCAGAAATTAAAATTAAAAGTTTACTTGTTTTGCTTTTTTCATCAAAATATGTAGCAGACAATCTAATAGCTTCATCAAGAGAGGTTCCTTGTGATGAAACCATATCAGGACTCATACTCTGCAGAAACATTTTGGCAACGCTGTAATCAGATGTGATTGGTAAAACCGGGAATGCACTTCCTGCATAGGCCACAATTCCAATTCTGTCATTTCCTAATGAATTGATGATTTGAGAAACCAATTGCTTGCTTTTATCTAAACGGCTTGGTGCAACATCTTCTGCCAGCATACTTTTAGAAACGTCGACAGCAAAAACGATATCAATACCTTCACGTTTTACCGTTTCCATTTTAGTTCCAATTTTAGGATTTACCAACCCGATAATTAAGCATGCTAAAGCTAAAAGCAATATCGATAATTTTAAAACGGGTTTAAAAACAGATGTTTCAGGACTCAGTTTTTTTACCATTTCGATATCACCAAATTCACGTTGTTTTTTTCTTTTCCAATACAAATTGAAAAAGAAAATACACACCACAATTGGGAGTAATAGTAAGAGATATAAATATTTTTTTTCGTCTAATTCCATTTTTTAATTCTAGTTTTCAGTCTCAGTTTTCAGTCTCAGTTTTCAGTTGTTAACTGTATACCGTGACTGCGACTAAAATATTAAATAAAGCTTCTGTAAACTGTATTTCTTAAACCAACTTCTAACAATAATAAAAATGCTGCGATTAAAACAAAGATTCTGTATTTTTCATCGTAATCGTAGAACTTTAATTCTTGTATTTCTGTTGTTTCTAATTTGTTAATCGAATTGTATATTTCGGCTAATTTATCGTTGCTTGTTGCTCTAAAATACGTTCCATCTGTTTTTTTAGCGATGCTTTTCATTAATCTTTCGTCGATTTCAACTTTCTGCATTTTGAATAAAAAACCTCCGTTTGGTGCGTATGCGTATGGAGATTCTGCCATTCCATTTGTACCAAGACCAATGGTATATACTTTTATTCCGTATTGTTTGGCAATATCTGCTGCAGTTTCAGGTTCAATAAAACCAGCGTTGTTTACACCGTCTGTTAATAAAATAATAACGCGGCTTTTTGCTTTACTGTCTTTTAAACGGTTTACAGCAGTTGCTAATCCCATACCAATTCCTGTTCCATCTTGTAAAACAGTGTCATATCGAATACCTTTTATGGCTTCCAGAATAATAGGTTTATCGCTTGTAACGGGCGTTTTTGTATAAGCCTCTGAAGCATATAAAACTAAACCAATTCTATCATTTGGACGTTCTTCAACAAAATCTGCGGCAACTCTTTTTAAAGCTTCCATACGGTTTGGCTTTAAATCTTTTGCAAGCATAGAGCCAGAAACGTCGATTGCCATTACAATATCAATTCCTTTTGTTGTTTTAGTCTGGTTGCTGATGTCAACCGTTCTTGGTCTCGCTAATGCTATAATTAGTGAACTTAAAGCAATAATTCTAAAAACATATAAGCAGGGTTTTAGCTTTGTTAAAAGCGACTGGCTGTTTTTGAAACCTGCTGTTGAACTCATTTTTAATGTAGCCGACTGCTGGTTTCTTTTCCAGAAAAACCATCCAATGACAATTGGAATTAATAGAAACAACCAAAAGAATTCCGGATTTAAAAAAGTGATCTTATTATTCATTAGTTACTTGCTTTTTTAAGTTCAACAGAATTTAAAATTCGGGTTGTAATATCGTTAGCATACGTGTCGCCTTCTTCATGTAAAATGATGATTTGCTGTAATCCCTGATCTTGTTTAAAAAGCAGGATTTCATAATATGCCTTTGTACTTGTTTTCGTTGTAGGGTTTAAAATGCTCATGGTTCCGTAACCTTTTACTCCCTGAATACCTTGATTTGTTTGGAAATTTTCCTGTTTTACAATGATATTTTGTCCGCCTTGAAGTTCAATTACTTTTAAGCTTCCTTCTAAAGCTTTAGATAAATCAATGTCAGTTGGATTTTTGAATTTAGTAGTCGAAACGGCTACATAAAAATTATCAATCATACTTCCATAAACAAAAAGCTGCATTTCCTTAATTAAAGCCATTGTTTCTTTTGGAAGTGCTTTTAAGGCATCCATACGTTTTAAAACCTTTGGAGTTTCGATAATTACACCAGGATTTCCGTATTCACTTTTTACCCATTCTCCTTCTAATAATTCTTTAGACGGATGACCAATAACATTGTCTTTTACGTATGCAAAACCTTTTGTAGCAACAAAGAAAGTTGTAGTTGCTAATAATAAAAAGATAACTGAACCAACGGCAATTGCAATTCGCTTGTTTCTTTGTTTTTTTAACTGAAGCTGAATTTGCTTTTGTTTTTGAGCTTCGTTTAATAACTGATCTTCTTCTTCAGCCGGAACTTCAGTTGGAATCGCGTTATCAAGCGTTAAAATTACTTTCTGAATTTTATTTCGGTCTTCTGTAATTTCAAAGTCAAGCGGTTTCGATTTAGCAAATTTTACTAAGTCGGCCTGACGTAAAACACGTTCCAGATTTTCTACCGTTTCCGGCGTTAAAGTCATTTTCTTTTTAGTTGAAGCAGTTCTGATTGCCTGAATCAATTCAGAAGTTGTACTTTCCATTGCCGGAATATGAATTGCTTCTTCAATATAGTTACGGGCAATATCTGTTAATTCGCTGTAGTATTCTTTAATTTCTCCTTTTTGAACCAGCTCTTTTTGCTCCAAATTGTTCAGCAGGCTTGTTGCTTTTTCAATAGGTGTTTTATAAACTTCTTCTTCTATTTTCTTTTTCTGATGTTTTTTAACATACCAATAAATTCCCGCACCAATTGCAAGAATTATAACTAATGCCAAAACATATTTCCACCAGTCGCCAATACCATCTTCTGCAGGGGTAATGTCTTTGATGTCATACATTTTTTGCTGTAAAGTATCGACTTTTACATTAGCAACTTCTACACGAATAGAATCTGAGAAATAAGTTTTTTTATCAATAAGAATCTTTACACTCGGTATTACATATCTTCCTGAATCAAATTGTGTTAATCCATACTTTTTGATTAATTCATAACTGCCGTCTTTTTTAACGGTATCAACAGGATAAGACTGAATTACTTCCAGCGCTCCGAATCTTTTGTCTTTTGGGAAAACAACTTTTGAATTAGCATTTACAACCGTTTTAAGAGTCAGCTTAAATTCGGCTCCAATTTTATTTTTTGTTGTATCAATACTAGTTTCAACTTGTTTTTGAGCAAAAACAGCTGAAGAAAGCAAAAATAAAAAGATGTAAAACTTTAATTTCATTATGATTAACGATTGAAGATTAACGATTTTTGATTTCAGATTTATTATGAAACTTAAATCGTAATCTTTGTTTTTTATGGATTATTTTTTGATGTTTTAATACTTGAAACAAAAATTGAGATTAATTGGTTAGCTTCTGTTTTTGCTCTTGTTAAACGTTCATGATCTGTTGAAAGATTTGCTTTTTCTATTATTTTTAAACAAACAAATGTTTCTCTTAATTCTTTCAGACAAATTCCCATTTTATGGATAAAATCTTTTTTACTTTCTGCACTTTGTGCTTCTCCATAATTTAAGGCTGGTGATGTACTAGAACGAGTTATCTGACCTAATAAATGATTTCCAGCGTAATTCTTTTCAAATGTAATGGTTAGTAATATTATGCTCGCAGCAAAATCAATTAATCTATTTTCTAATTCTTGTTTAGTCATTTCTTAATTCTTTCTTTTTGTTATAATCATAATAGATCATAAATCAAAAATCGTTAATCATAAATCAAAAATCTTACCTTGATTTAAAATAACCTAATAATTTAGTTACGTAATTTTCGTCGACTCTTGTGTGAACTATACCTGCACCAGATTTACGAAATGTATCTTTGAAATAATTTACTCTTTCCTGATAATGTTTTTCGTAATTCATTCGCACGGTTTTTGAACCTGTATCGACTAACTGCGTTTTTCCGGTTTCGGCATCTAACATCGTTACCATTCCTAAATTCGGAATTTTTTCTTCGCGGATATCGTACACACGAACGCCTGTAAGGTCATGCTTTTTTGAAGCAATTTTTAAGGTCTGTTCATAATTTTCAGACATAAAATCTGAAATCATAAAAACAATTGCTTTCTTTTTTTGAGTTCCTGATAAGAATTTTAAAGCCTGTGCAACATCTGTTTTCTGACTTTTTGGTTCAAATTCGATTAATTCACGAATAATTCTCAAAACATGCGAACGGCCTTTTTTGGGCGGAATGTATAATTCGACATTATCAGAAAATAAGATTAATCCAATCTTATCATTATTTTGTGTAGCCGAAAAAGCCATCGTGGCAGCAATCTCTGTTACGATGTCTTTTTTAAACTGACTTTTTGAACCAAAACCTTCAGAACCCGAAATATCAACCATTAAAACCATGGTTAATTCACGTTCTTCTTCAAAAACTTTTACGTGGGCTTCGTTGTAGCGTGCGGTTACATTCCAATCGATGTTACGAATATCATCTCCGTATTGGTATTGACGCACCTCGCTAAACGTCATTCCTCGTCCTTTAAATGAAGAGTGGTATTCACCCGAAAAGATATGATTGCTCAGTCTTTTGGTCTTGATTTCTATTTTCCGTACTTTTTTTAAAAGCTCTTTTGTATCCATTTTTTGTTTGGTTTATGGTTTATGGTTGTTGGTTGATGGCAAAAGAACCATCAACAAAAAACTATCAACCATCAACTTTTTAAGGTACTTCAATCTCGTTTACGATTTTGTTGATAATGTCTACAGAAGTAATATTTTCGGCTTCAGCCTCGTATGTTATCCCAACTCTGTGACGTAATACATCATGCACAACAGCGCGAACATCTTCTGGAATTACATAACCACGGCGTTTAATAAATGCGTAACATTTAGCAGCATTTGCTAAGTTGATACTTCCACGCGGAGATGCTCCAAAACTGATAAGCGGTTTTAAGTCGGCTAATTTGTATTTTTCTGGATAACGTGTAGCAAAGATGATATCTAAGATATATTTTTCAATTTTTTCATCCATATAAACTTCACGAACCGCTTCCTGCGCACGTAAAATTTGATCTACAGAAACTACAGGGTTTACTTTTTCGTAACTTCCTTTTAAGTTCTGGCGGATTACAAAACGTTCTTCGTCAATTTTTGGGTAATCAATTACCGTTTTCAACATAAAACGGTCAACCTGAGCTTCAGGCAGTGCATATGTTCCTTCCTGTTCAACAGGGTTTTGAGTTGCTAAAACTAAAAACGGACGGTCTAATTTGAAAGTTGAGTCACCAATTGTAACTTGTTTTTCCTGCATCGCCTCTAAAAGTGCAGATTGTACTTTTGCAGGCGCACGGTTAATCTCATCGGCAAGGACGAAATTAGCAAAAATTGGTCCTTTTTTAATAGAAAATTCGTTTGCTTTGATGTTGTAAATCATGGTTCCGATAACATCGGCAGGAAGTAAGTCTGGTGTAAACTGGATACGGCTGAAAGAACCCTGAACCGCTTGTGACAACGTATTAATCGCTAAAGTTTTTGCTAAACCGGGAACACCTTCAAGTAAAATATGCCCCTGACCCAAAAGACCGATTAAAAGACGCTCGACCATGTGTTTCTGGCCCACAATAACTTTGTTCATTTCCATTGTAAGAAGGTCTATAAAAGCACTTTCTCTCTCAATTTTTTCATTTATCGCTCTAATGTCTAAAGTCGTTGTATTTTCTTCCATATAAATATTTTTAAAAACCTTGATTTGTACGCCTAATTTTTGAGAGTGCAAATTGAATATTTTTTGAGAAGTAAGATGTTAAAGAATGGTTAAAACTTCGACCAAACACCTAATTTTAAGGACGAATTGTGAATCTATTTTTATATTTTTAAGAACTTTGATGAATATGTTTTTCAAAAGCATATTTATTACCAAAAATAACTCAATATAACCATGAGCAAAACAGCATTATCGCCTATAATTTCGGGCACTATGAATTGGGGTGTTTGGGATAAAAACCTTACATCAAAAGAAATGGAAAACATGATACAAATCTGTATCGAAAACAAAATCACAACTTTTGACCACGCCGATATTTACGGTGATTATACGACCGAAGCCGATTTTGGTAAGGCCTTTAAAGACAGTAAGATCTCGCGCGAAAAATTACAATTAATAACAAAATGCGGTATTCAGCTGGTAACTGAAAGCCGTAAAAACAAAATCAAACATTACGATTATTCTAAAGACTACATCATTTGGTCTGTTGAAGAATCTTTAAAGAAATTGAAAACAGATTATGTTGATTTATTTTTACTGCACAGACCAAGTCCGTTAATGCAGGCAGATGAAATTGCAGAAGCTGTAGAAAAATTAAAATCAGAAGGAAAGATTTTAGATTTCGGACTTTCGAATTTTACAAGTTCTCAAACGGAGTTAATTCGCCAGAAAACAGAAGTGAGTTATAATCAGGTACAGTTTTCGGCAACTCATTATGAACCAATGATCGACGGAAGTTTAGATTATATGCAGACAAACGGAATTCGTCCGTTATCATGGAATCCGCTTGGGACTGTTTTTAGAGAAGACACGAAAAAAACGCGTCGTTTGAAAAAACTATTCTCGACTTTGCTTGAAAAATATCATTTAGGTGCAGATACGCTTTTATTGGCCTGGATTTTAAAACATCCTGCTAATGTTATTCCAATTGCAGGAACTGTTAACGTTGCCAGAATTCAATCTTTAGTAAAAGCAGTTGAGCTTGATATGGACAAAGAAGACTGGTTTGCTATCTGGACAGAAAGTATGGGCGACGATGTGGCTTAAATAAAAATATTGGCCCACAGATTTTACGGATTTAAAAAATTACAATGTAAATCTGTTTAATCCGTAAAATCAGTGGGCAAAAACAAATACTCATAATGAAAAAAACAGTTTTAATTACTGGTGCTACAAGTGGAATTGGAAAAGCAACGGCTCAGATTTTAGCAAAAAACAATTTTAAAATTATCCTTTGCGGCAGACGCAAAGAACGTTTGGAAGAATTAGAAAAAGAACTTTCTGCTTTTACAGATGTACATTCGCTTTCTTTTGATGTTCGTGATAAAAATGATGTTCTGGAAAAAATCGAAGCGCTTCCTGCTGAATTTTCAGATATTGATATTTTAATTAATAATGCCGGAAATGCACACGGTTTAGATCCAATTCAAACAGGAGATTTAGATGATTGGGATGCCATGATTGATATTAATGTAAAAGGACTTTTGTATGTTTCTAAAGCGGTAATCCCGAAAATGACTGCTAAAAAGTCCGGACACATTATTAATATTGGTTCAACAGCTGCAAAAGAAGTTTATCCAAACGGAAATGTGTATTGCGGAACTAAACATGCCGTTGATGCGATTACTGCGGGTATGCGAATCGATTTAAATCCATTTGGAATTAGAGTTGGTGCTATTCATCCCGGAATGGTCGCAACAGAATTTAGTGAAGTGCGTTTTAAAGGTGATGTCGAAAGAGCTTCAAATGTTTATAAAGGATTTGATCCGCTTCAGGCAGAAGATATCGCAGATATAATTCATTTTGTGGTTTCAAGACCGTATCATGTAAATATTGCTGATTTAGTTGTAATGAGCACCGCGCAGGCATCTTCGACGATTGTTAAGAAGACATTATAGATCTATAGATTTTAGACTTCTTAGATTTTTTGTTCTAAGAAGTGTAAAGTCTAAGAAAGTCTAAAAATCCAAAATTCTAAGAAGTCTAAAAATGATTAATAAACGCCTTTTAATAAAAAACCTACTGGCTCACAATGACGAGAGCAGTTTTTATGATAAAAAAAGGCAGTTGAATCTTCATTCCAGAGAAGGAAAAGCAAAGTTTTTAAAACATATTTGTGCACTTTCAAACTCTAATCCAGCGAATAATTCTTATATCGTTGTGGGCGTTGAAGATCAGGACAATGAAATTGTAGGTGATGATTTCTTTGATGACAGCCGAATTCAGAATCTTGTCAATGCCTTTCTTGAAAATCCTCCAAGAATTCAATACGAAAATGTTCCGTTTCCGAATCTGCCAAAAGATAAAGTGATTGGTCTGGTAACTATTAAGCCCAAAAGTCAGATTTCTTATTTTAAAAAAGGCATTCATACTATACCTGCCAACAGCATATTTGTGCGAAGAGGAAGTAATTCTACTCCGGTAGAAGAGCATGAAGAAATTGAAAAGAATTATCAAAATACGGAAACTGTAATTGGTATTGAGAACAGTTCCCGAAACAGTATTCAATACACTCTTGATGGTGTAATCGATTTTATGAATTTCAGACATAAAGATATGTCGCCAAAATATCGGGTTTTTAAAGAACTGTTTGTAATCTGCTGGGCGGGAGTTCCTAAAAAATCCAGAGAGATCACTTTTTTATCACGAGTAGATATTGAATTAATAAACGAACAGGTTAAACTTTTTTATTCGGCTCAGGATGTGGTTACCATTTTTTATGATGATGATAGTTTTACTATTACTGAATATGTTCCTTTAGGATTGAATGATAAAACAAGTTATTATCCTCTTGAAAAACAAACTATTCACTTTTTTGATAATGGATATTATAAAATTGACAGGGAGATACTTTTTCAGCCTCCGGAATTCAATAGGAAAATGTTGTATCATATTTATAATTCTAACCTGGCACTGCTTCAAAAATTAGAAAAAGGAATCTCATTGTCTGATCGTGAATTAACTGATCTGGAAAATCTGCCTTCAACTTTTATGATTTGTTATTTGAATGGTTTTGATGATGCCAAACAAAAATTGATTGATGCCAAATTGCTTTTAAAACCTTTTAGCCAGACTTATTTATCTTTTAAAGAAGCTTTGAGGGTTTTGAGAAAGATGAAATATGATGTTCAATAAAGGTTCTGAGTTGCTGAGAGGCTAAGGTTCTGAGTTTTTTATCGTGTCTGAATTACTGAAATTTCAAATATTTGCTCACTTTATCGTATGGAAATACGATTTCTTTTGGGCCATCTGCATAAGATGCTGCTTCATAAGAGTTGTAATATAAAAGCAAACCTTCAGAAGTGTAAAAAATATTCTGAGATAATTGGAATTTATCATTTTCAAACATCAGTCCGGTTGCATTTATATTTGCTTTTTCTGGAATGTGATACTTGGCTCTGAATTCTTTTTCGGCGAAAGCCTTAAATTCTTTCTCATTTTTAAAAAGGTCTTTGTTAAAAATGAATTTTCCTGTTTTTCTGTTAAATAATAAAGATCTAAAACCTTGATAACCGTGAGCACCACCAGTAAAAGTGTAATGATCTATTTTGATGTTTACAATCTGCTCTGATTCAAACTCAACATTTCCGGTTATTTTTCCTTCCCAGCCAAAAGTATCATTTGGAAATTTCTGGTGCATTTCTTCATAAGAAGCAATAAAAGATTTTGATAATGATTTGTAATCATTAACTTTTGTAGAATCTTCTCCAAAATATATAATTTCTTTTATGACAGTAAATACCTTTTTGTTTATACTGTCAGCAACAACCTTTTTATTTTTAGCAATTGGGACTTCTATTGTGATATCCGGACAGTCATTTTTGCACGGAATAGTAGATTTTTCTTCAAATGTTTCATTCTCAAATGAAAGCTCTTTTTTGCAACTTGTAAAAATCAAACACAATAAGATTGTAAATATGTAATTTTTCATATCAAAAAGTGTTAATTATCTACAAAGGTAAGAAGTTGTATCCCGATAAAATAAATTAAAAGGTAAATTTGTAAAAGAATTAAGGAAATAAAATTTATAACTATATGAAATTCAATACAAAAGTAATACATGGTGGCCAGCATCATGATCCAAGTACAGGTGCTGTTATGCCTCCAGTATATCAAACTTCAACTTTTATTCAGACAAGCCCGGGAAAACCTCTGGCTGATTATGAATACAGCAGGGCTTCAAACCCAACTCGTACAGCTTTAGAAGAAGCTTTGGCAAGTATTGAAAATGGTACACGCGGATTGGCTTTTTCTTCTGGTTTAGCTGCAACAGATTGTATTTTAAGATCGTTTAAAGCAGGTGATGAAGTTATTGCAATGGATGATTTGTACGGCGGAACTTACCGTATGTTTTCTAGAATTTATAAAGATTCAGGAATTAAGTTTCATTTTGTTGATATGACAGATTTAGCAAAATTGAAATCACTTATCAACGAAAACACAAAATTAGTTTGGGTTGAAACGCCTACAAACCCGTTAATGAAATTAGCCGATATCGCTGAAGTAGCGAAAATCACTAAAGAACATAAAATTTGGTTTGCAGTTGATAATACTTTTGCAACACCTTATTTGCAAAAACCGCTTGATCTAGGAGCTGATATCGTTATGCATTCTGCAACAAAATATTTAGGAGGACATTCTGATGTAATTGCTGGGGCTTTAATTGTAAAAGATGAAGCCTTAGGAGAACAATTGCACTTTCAGCAATTTGCTACTGGAGCAACTTTAGGGCCAATGGATAGTTTTTTGGTTTTAAGAGGAATAAAAACTTTAGCTTTAAGAGTACAAAGACATTGTGAAAATGGAGAAAAAGTAGTTGAATATTTAAGTAAACATCCTAAAATTAATAGAGTTTATTATCCTGGATTAGAAAATCATCCGTTTCATGAAATTGCTAAGAAACAAATGAAAGCTTTTGGAGGAATGGTTTCTTTTACTTTTAAATCAGGCAAAAAAGAAGATTCTATTGCATTTTTAGAGAAGCTTAAGGTGTTTACTTTAGCAGAATCTTTGGGCGGAGTAGAGTCATTAGCAAATCACCCGGCTTTAATGACACACGCATCGATTCCCGCAGATAAAAGAGCAGAAGTAGGAATTACTGATGATCTTGTCCGACTAAGTGTTGGTATTGAAGATGTAGAAGACTTAATTGCTGATTTGGAGCAGGCTTTAGCATAAAATGTAATTCTATAAAAATAAAAAATCCCAAATTCCAACTTATATTATGGAATTTGGGATTTTTTTATGTTGTAATTTTTTTAGAATTCTAAATAATAAATGTATCCAAAGTTAAACCAAACCTGCCAGTCATTTGATTTGTTTTCTGTGTAAATGTCTTTATTAGGATTTAAACCGTCAATCCAGTCAGAGCTGTACATTTGAAACTTTGTTTCAAACATTAAATCACTCATTGTGGTCAATTTATAATGTACACCAATACCTGCAGTTGCAGCTACAGTTATTCCATTTTCACTTGAAAATCCATGTGCACGTCCATCAGAAGGGGTTAAGTATTTTCCTGGTGTTACGCTAGGAAGTGACATATCACCTAAACGTGAATTTAATTTTGCAGAATAATAACTAACCATAAATCCTGCACTAAAATAAGGGCTTATACCTCCAACAGAGTTTTCAAAGTTATGGATACTTCTAAATGGAGAAAATTCTAATTGAGATCCAAGTCCAATTACAGTTGAAGTTCCTTTCATGTTTTTTAACTGCTGAGCAAATAATCCATCTGGTTTTCTTTCTACCCATTCACCAAAATGTCTCAAATTAGTTCGGCTGAAAGATAATTCAGATCTAATTTTAAAATGTTCAGGAAAATAACGGTCTCTGTTATTGGCAGCTGAAAAGTTTAACCAATGTGCTACACCAAAACCAAAACCAGCGTTTCCAACATTGGTGTCAACATTGTGTCTTTCACCAAAATCTGATTGTAATGTTACGGGTCCTGCAAAAAATCCAATCTCATGAGCAAGATTAGCTTGTGCAGTAGCAATTGTCGATAAACTAAATAAGGCGAAAATTGTGGTATATAGGTGTTTACGCATTGTCTGGGGCTTTCAAAATATTGGCAAATATATAAAAAAGCTAGTCCAAACAAAATATAAAATTCGTCTATTAAACAATTAGTAACAAAACACTTAATTTTCTGACTTTAACTGTAATGATTTGATGTAAATTCGGAAGGGAAAAATTGTATTTTCGGCATTGTTTAGAAATAACACAATTCTATCTCAAAAACGAAAAAAAATAACAAATCATATTCATTTTGATGTATCTTTGTCTGTTGTAACGAAAACGTTTTCTTAAAACGTATTTTCTTATTTAAACGATTAAGTATAAAACTATTATTTGAATAATTTATTTTAAAAATGGAACAAAAAATAAATGAATTTATGGCTCTGGTTGAGTCAAAAAATCCAAATGAGCCAGAATTCCTTCAAGCCGTTAGAGAATTTGCTGAAACAGTAATTCCATTTATTGCAGAAAGAAAAAAATACGATGGAAAAAATTTACTTTTAAGAATAGCTGAGCCTGAAAGATCTATAATTTTTAGAGTTCCGTGGGTTGACGATAAAGGAGAAATAATTGTAAATAGAGGATTTAGAATCCAGATGAATTCTGCAATTGGTCCATATAAAGGAGGAATTAGATTTCATCATACAGTAAATTTATCTGTTTTGAAATTTTTGGCATTCGAACAAGTTTTTAAAAATAGTTTGACAACTCTTCCAATGGGTGGAGGAAAAGGAGGTTCTGATTTTGATCCTGAAGGAAAATCTGATGGTGAAATTATGCGTTTCTGCCAGTCATTTATGACTGAGTTATGCCGTCATATTGGTCCAGATCTTGATGTTCCTGCCGGAGATATTGGAGTGGGTGCCAGAGAAATTGGTTATTTATTTGGTCAGTATAAAAGAATTAGAAATGAATTTACCGGAGTATTAACCGGAAAAGGTCTTGCTTATGGTGGTTCATTAATTAGACCAGAAGCTACAGGTTATGGAGTTGTTTATTTTACAGATCAAATGCTTCGTACTATTGGTCACGAAATTAAAGGTAAAAGAGTTGCGATTTCAGGATTTGGAAACGTAGCTTGGGGAGTTGCTTTAAAAGTAAATGAATTAGGAGGAAAAGTAGTTACTCTTTCTGGTCCTGATGGTTATATTTATGATGAAGAAGGTATTTCTGGAGAAAAAATCGATCATATGCTTGAAATGAGAGCAACTGGTGATAACAGAGCAGAAAGATATTTAGAAAAATATCCAAAAGCTGTATTCCATAAAGGAAAAAGCCCTTGGGAAGTAAAAGTTGATATTGCTATTCCATGTGCAACTCAAAATGAATTGACCGGAGAAGACGCAAAAAAACTAATCGATAATGGTGTTTTATGTGTAACAGAAGCTGCTAATATGCCTTCTACATTAGATGCCATTAAACTTTTCTTAGATAATAAAGTTCTTTTTGCTCCAGGAAAAGCAGCAAATGCAGGTGGTGTTGCCGCATCTGGATTAGAAATGACACAAAACTCTATTCGTTTAAACTGGACAAGCGAAGAGGTAGATTTAAGATTGAAAGAAATCATGGTTGGAATTCACAACCAATGTAAAAAATATGGTGCAGAAGAAGATGGTTATGTTAACTATGTAAAAGGAGCCAACATTGCCGGATTTGTTAAAGTTGCCGATGCTATGCTTGCACAAGGTGTAGTCTAAGATTAATTACAATTGAAAAATGCTCTCATTTGTCTCTAAAGATAAATCGAGAGCATTTTTTTATTTATAAAGAACAAAAAACAAATACTGTCGTTTGTAGTATATTTGTCTATCTGAAAATATCAAATAATGGTAAAAAGATTTCTGTGCTTTTTGTTTTTCCTTTTATTTCAATTTGGCTTTGCTCAAGGTCAATTGTCGTGGCAGGGTTATTTTTCGTTTAATGAAATAAAAGATATTTCAGAATCTTCAACAACGATTTATGCAGCTTCAGAAAATGCATTGTTTTCTAAAAATTCAGCTTCAAATGCTTTAAAAACAATCACAACCGTTGATGGTCTTTCCGGACAAACTATATCTGCGGTTTATTACAGCCAGGCTTTTAAAAAAACAATTACAGGTTACGAAAACGGACTGTTGACTGTAATTAATGAGGCTGACGGCAGTGTGATAAAAAAAGTAGACATCATTAATAAACAATTACCTACAAGTATTAAAAAGATAAATCATTTCTTAGAGCATAATGGTTTATTATATGTTTCCTGCGATTTTGGAATTGTGCAGTTTAACTTGACTACTTTACAATTTGGAGATACTTATTTTATAGGTGATAATGGAGCTGAGATAAGTGTTAAACAAACAGCTTTTTATAACGGATTTATTTTTGCCGCGACTTCCAGTGGTATTAGAAGAGCAAGTATTACAAACCCAAATTTAATTGATTTTAGCCAATGGGCAGTTGTAAACTCTGGAGATTGGTCAGGTATAAATGCATTGGATACTGAATTGATTGCCGTAAATTCAACAGGAAATATACATAGATTCAATTCAAGTACCTTTGTTGGATTTTTACAATTACCACAGCCTTCTGTCGATATGCGTGTGGTAAATCATAATTTATTTATTACAACTGCCAATACCACTTATGTTTATAATAATCAGATGGTTTTGAACCGTCAAATTGTAAACTCACAGCTTCCAGAACTTAATTTAACTTTTTCCTGTGCATCGGCTGTAGGAGATGTAATTTATATCGGAACAAAAGAAAAAGGTCTGTTTTCTTCTGCACTTTCAGGAATTGGAACTTTTGAAAACAATACGCCCGATGGTCCAATACGCAATAATATTTTTTCAATTGATGCTTCGCCAAATTCACTTTGGGCTGTCTATGGAGATTATGATATTAATTATAATCCTTATTCCTTAGATAGTTATGGGATAAGTAAATTTAGTAACTCAAAATGGTTAAATATTCCATATTCAGAAGTTTATGATGCTAAGTCAATTACGCGTGTCATTGTAAATCCAAATAATGAAAAGCAGGTTTATGCAAGCTCTTTTTTCTCTGGATTGCTGCGAATAGAAAGTGATATTCCCAATCATTTGTTTAATGAAAAAAACAGTGGTCTAGAGTCAATTACTTTTGAAGGGCCGACTTATATCGATGTTCGTATAAATGGAACTGCTTTTGACAAATCAGGAAATCTTTGGGTGACCAACAGCCGTATCAAAAACGGATTGAAAGTTTTAAAAACAAACGGAGATTGGGTAAGTTATGCCACAAGTACAATTTTAAATAATGCCGAAAGTAATAATTACGCCAATATTGTTATTGATAAAAATAATACAAAATGGATCTCAACTTATAATGACGGTGTAATTGCATTTAATGAAAATGGTAATGTTTTTAAAAAGATAACTACTGGAACCGATACAGGAAATCTGCCGTCAGCTGATGTTAGATCGGTAGCAGTTGATACAAAAAACCAGCTTTGGATTGGAACAACAAAAGGGTTAAGGGTTCTGTCTAATGTTGGAAATTTTCAAACAGACAGTCAGCTAAAAGCAAATCCAATAATTATTATTGATGATAATCTGGCTCAGGAATTAATGTACGAACAGTTTATTACTTCTATTGTAGTCGACGGTGCTAACAACAAATGGATTGGTACAGTAGATTCAGGAATTTTTATGGTTTCTCCAAACGGTCAGGAAACAAAATATCATTTTACAATTAACAATTCTCCTCTGCCAAGTAATACTATAAATGATATTAAAATTAACAGTTCTACCGGCGAAGTTTTTATTGCAACAAATAAAGGAATGATTTCTTTTAAAGGAATTGCAACTGGTGCTAATGAAGATTTAAATAATGTATATGTATATCCAAATCCGGTTAGGCCAACTTATTCTGGAACTGTAAAAGTTGCCGGCCTAATTGATAAGGCTAATATCAAAATTACAGATATTGAAGGGAATTTGGTTTACGAAACAACTTCAGATGGAGGAACTATAGAGTGGGATACAACTGCTTTTGGAAGATATAAAGTATCGTCAGGTGTTTACATGATTTTTATTTCTGCACAAGATGGCAGCGAAACAAAGGTTAAGAAGGTTATGATTATTCGATAATTTTCAGTTTTATATAATCTACAATCTACAATATAAAATTGTGCAAATCAAAACCAAAGCAATAGTAATCTCATCATTAAAATTTCAGGAAAAAAGCCTGATTGTAAAATGTTTTACGCTTTCAAACGGACTGAAATCTTATTTTGTACGAGATGCGTTTTCAAGTCGAAAAGCAAGTCAGAAAATTGCGTATTTTCAGCCATTATCTATTTTAGAAATCGAAGCCGTCCATAAAAACAAAGGGACTTTGGAAAACTTCAAAGAAATAAAAACGGCAGTTCCTTTTCAAACCATTCATACAGATATCTTTAAAAGCACAATAGTGATGTTTTTGTCTGAAATGCTTCATTATTCTATTCAGGAAGAAGAAAAAAACGAACCGCTTTTTGTATTTTTAGAAACTGCTTTAACCTGGCTGGATCACCATGACGATATTTCTAATTTTCATTTGATTTTGCTTCTGGAAATCACAAAATATCTTGGTTTTTATCCAGATGTTTCTGAAATTGATTTGCCTTATTTTGAAATGAAAGAAGGGATTTTTACACTCTTTCATACTTCAACAGCACTTTCTGAACATGAAACCAATTTGCTTAAAAAACTTCTTGATCTTAAATTTGACAACAGTCAAAAAGTCTTTCATGTTGTTGAAAGGCAGATACTTCTTAGGGTTTTAATTGATTTTTACAGCGCTCACTTAGATGGGTTTAAAAAACCTAAGTCGCTGGATATTTTGAAAGAAATCTTTTCTTAAGAACTGTATCCGATTTTCATATATTTGGCACACCAAAACAAATTTATATGAAAAGAATAATTACTTTTTTACTTCTTATTTTAATAAACCCCGTTTTTTCGCAATCTGTTGATTTAGATCCGTATAGTTTTAATGTATCTTATGTAAACCTTCCTCCAAAACCGGTTGTAGATAGAAAAAACAGAACCTATCATTTAGCCCTTAATCCTACTAGTATTGCCTTGTTTAAAGATGCCAAGGATAATTTGGAATATAATTTTTCTATAGATGGATTTAAAAATGTGCCTTCAGGCGGTTACTTCGAAATTGCGGTTGATTTATGGGATCCTATCACTTTGCCGCTGGGAGTAAGAAAAGTTGAGAATAAAGTAAAAGATTCAAATGGAAAAGAAAGAATTGAAGTTTCTTTTGTGTCTGGAGTTAAAGTGCGAGAATTAGGAAGTTTCTCTGTTAAATGTGCATCTGATGCATCCTTTAATAGAAAGTATAGTTTAGAAAATTCATTTACAATAGAAAATTCATTTTCAAATCCTGATGATGCCCGAAAATTTATTGATGTTGAGATGTATGCAGTAAGAAGTAACTATTTGTCACGCGTTGCTTCAAGTATGGATGTAAGATTGAATCGTGACTATGGTTATAGTGTGGAGCAGATATCAGATTATGTCTGGATTTTAGACTCTAAAAAGCATCCAGAATATGACAGCAGTGTTAAAGCACTTTCAAGCATAAAGGCAATTTTTAATAAAATGGAGTATAATGAAGATGTAGCTCCTTTAAAAAAAGAATTAGAACCTGTAATTGAATACTTTAAAGGAATTGATAAGACTTATGCTGAAGATGAAAGAAGACATAGAAAACTTCGATACGAAGCCTATTTTAATCTGGCTGTTATCTATCATTATTTAGACATGCCGGATGAATCCGATATTTGGTGCGATAAATTAATCGAAAATAAATACGATGCTTCTGATGGAAAAAGCATGAAGCTTAAAAATGAAAGTTTAAGAGAAATTTTTGCTGTAAATCAGGTTACAAGCAGACATATGGATGTTGAAGCCCGAACAAATGGTGTTAAAGAGGAAGAAGTAGATGTTGCTAATTTTGATCCTAATTATTTCCTGAAAAACGATCCAAAATACCAATTGGTTTCTCTTATTCTGACTACAAATGATACCGTTTCCGGATATGCAAAAATAAGAGCATTAGAAAATCTAGACCGAAAAATTTCAGTAAGTATTCCGGATGAAAACGGAAATCATAACCATATTTTCAAAACTTATTTTGCAGATCAGGTTACAAGATTAGTTATCCGTGAAAATGATTTTTATTCAACCGTATCTTTCAAAGAAGCTTTAAGGGCAGGTTCAAAACCGGTCTTTAGATTTGTTCGTGAGATTTTAAATGGTAAAACAATTTCGTTATATGGATATCAAAATAGCGAGATAATCATAAAAAAACAAAATGAAGCTTTTGGTGCATCTACAAGTTCTGTCGGCTGGCAGATGAATACCAAATCTAAGTTTGCTGAGCTCGCAAGGCCTTGTCCAAAATTAGCTGCAAGGGCAAATGGAACAGAATTTCAAAACGATCTTAATTCGTTGATGAAATTTGTAGAAGCATTAGATGCTTGTAAATAAAACTTAATTTTAAATGAAATAAAAAAAGGACTACAGTTTTCAGCTGTAGTTTTTTTGTTTCAAATCTTAACCATTTTTATTCTGTTTTATTTTAAAACCATTTAAAACGTTAGCATTTGTTAAAAATTATGTTATAAATTGGTTCAAAATGGTCTTTTTTCCTTCATCTTTTATCTATTTTCCTCAAAATTCCTTACTTTCGCACCTCGTTTAAGAAAAGGATAAAATGAGTACAAAATTTACTGAATACAAAGGACTTGACTTACCAGCGGTAGCGTCTGAAGTTCTTGATTTTTGGAAGAAAGAAAATATATTTGAAAAGAGTGTAACAACTCGCGAAGGTGCTGAGCCTTTCGTATTTTTTGAAGGTCCGCCTTCAGCAAACGGATTACCGGGAATTCACCACGTAATGGCACGTGCGATTAAAGATATTTTTTGCAGATATAAAACTCAAAAAGGTTTTCAGGTTAAAAGAAAAGCCGGATGGGATACTCACGGTTTGCCTGTAGAATTGGGTACCGAAAAAGAATTAGGAATTACAAAAGAAGATATTGGTAAAACAATTTCTATTGAAGAATATAACGAAGCGTGTAAAAAAACCGTTATGCGTTATACAGACGTATGGAATGATTTGACCGAAAAAATGGGATATTGGGTAGATATGGATGATCCGTATGTGACTTATAAACCAAAATATATGGAGTCTGTTTGGTGGCTTTTGAAACAAATCTACGATAAAGGTTTGTTGTATAAAGGATACACAATTCAGCCATATTCTCCAAAAGCAGGAACTGGATTATCTTCTCACGAAGTAAACCAACCTGGCGCTTATAGAGATGTAACTGATACTACAATTGTAGCGCAATTCAAAACTTTGCCAGAAACGCTTCCGAGCTTTTTACAAGGTTTTGGAGATATCCACATTTTAGCTTGGACGACAACTCCTTGGACATTGCCATCAAATACAGCTTTAACAGTTGGTCCAAAAATCGATTATGTTTTAGTTAAAACATTCAATCAATATACTTTTGAGCCGATTAATGTTATTTTGGCCAAAAACTTAGTTGGAAAACAATTCGGAAAAGGATATTTCGTAAGTGAAGACGACGCTGATTTTGACAATGTGAAAAATGGCGACAAAAAACTTCCATACAAAATCTTAACTGAGGCAAAAGGAGCAGATTTAGTAGAAATTCGTTACGAGCAATTATTGCCTTACGTATTGCCATATCAAAATGCTGAAAATGCATTTAGAGTAATTTCTGGAGATTTTGTTACAACAGAAGATGGAACAGGAATTGTGCATACGGCTCCAACTTTTGGTGCAGACGATGCTAAAGTAGCAAAAGAAGCAAAACCAGAAGTGCCGCCAATGTTGGTTCTTGACGAAAACGGAACAGCAGTTCCTTTAGTTGATTTACAAGGAAAATTCACTTCTCATGTAGGTGATTTGGCTGGTAAATATGTTAAAAACGAATATTACGATGCAGGACAAGCTCCAGAGAAATCTGTAGATGTTGAAATTGCTATTCGTCTTAAAGAAGAAAACAAAGCATTTAAAGTTGAAAAATACGTGCACAGTTATCCACACAGCTGGAGAACTGATGAGCCGTTATTATATTATCCTCTAGATTCATGGTTCATCAAAGTAACCGATGTAAAAGATAGAATGTTCGACCTGAACGAAACTATCAATTGGAAACCTAAATCTACTGGTGAAGGACGTTTTGGAAACTGGCTTAAAAATGCCAACGACTGGAACTTATCTCGTTCTAGATATTGGGGTATTCCTTTGCCAATTTGGAGAACAGAAGATAAAACAGAAGAAGTTATTATCGGTTCTGTTGAAGAATTGTACAATGCAATCGAAAAATCAATCGAAGCAGGTTTTCAAAAAGAAAATCCGTTTAAAGATTTTGAAATCGGAAACATGTCTGAATCAAATTATGATTTAATTGATTTGCACAAAAATGTTGTTGATGCTATCACTTTGGTTTCAGCTTCAGGGAAGCCAATGAAGCGCGAAAGTGATCTAATCGACGTTTGGTTTGATTCTGGAGCAATGCCTTATGCACAATGGCATTATCCTTTTGAAAACAAAGAAAAAATTGATGATAACAAAGATTTTCCAGCAAATTTCATTGCAGAAGGAGTAGATCAAACACGTGGATGGTTCTATACTTTGCATGCAATCGGAACTTTGGTTTTTGATAAAGTAGCCTATAAAAACGTAGTTTCTAATGGTTTGGTTTTAGATAAAAATGGAATTAAAATGTCTAAGAGTAAAGGAAATACCATAGACCCATTTAAAACCATTGCAGAAAACGGTCCAGATGCTACACGCTGGTATATGATTATGAATGCAAATCCGTGGGATAACTTGAAGTTTGATCTTGAAGGAATTGCTGAGGTTAAACGTAAATTCTTCGGAACACTTTACAATACCTATTCATTCTTCTCGTTATATGCAAACATCGACGGATTTAAATACGAAGAAGCTGAAATTCCGTTAAACGAAAGACCAGAAATCGATCAATGGATTATTTCTGAATTACATTCGTTAATCAAATTTGTTGACGAATGTTATGAAGATTACGAGCCAACAAAAGCGACAAGAGCAATTTCTGACTTCGTTCAGGAAAACTTAAGTAACTGGTACGTTCGTTTATGCCGTCGTCGTTTCTGGAAAGGGGAATATGCAAAAGATAAAATTGCGGCTTACCAAACGCTTTATACTTGTTTGCTTACGATCAGCAAATTAAGCGCTCCAGTAGCTCCATTTTTTATGGATAAATTATACCGTGATTTAACAACTTCGACGGGAAGCGAGGATTTTGCTAGTGTTCACTTGGCTGAATTCCCGAAATTTGTCGAAAACTTTGTTAATAAAACGTTGGAAAGCAAAATGCAGAAGGCGCAAACGATCTCATCTTTGGTTTTATCACTGCGTAAAAAAGAGATGATTAAAGTTCGCCAGCCTCTGCAAAAGGTAATGATTCCGGTACTTGACGACAATCAGCGTGCTGAAATCGAGGCGATTTCTGACCTTGTAAAAGCCGAAGTAAACGTGAAAGAAATCGAACTTTTAGATGATGCTTCAGGTATTTTAGTGAAACAGATTAAGCCTAATTTTAAAGCTCTTGGGCCGCGTTTTGGAAAAGACATGGGCTTGATTTCTAAGGAGATACAAGGTTTTTCTGCAGATCAGATTAATCAATTAGATAAGCAGGGAACGTTAGATATTGTTATTTCTGGAAATAATGTAACTTTATCATTAGAAGACGTCGAAATAACATCACAGGATATCGAAGGATGGCTGGTTGCAAATTCAAATGGAATTACAGTTGCACTTGACATCACAATATCTGAGGAATTGAAAAATGAAGGTATCGCGAGAGAATTAGTAAACAGAATTCAGAATATCCGTAAAGATTCAGGATTTGAAGTTACTGATAAGATTAAAGTTCAAATAAAAAGAGACGGTAATTTAGAAGAGGCCGTTCTAAAAAATGAAGACTATATTAAGTCTGAAACATTAACAGATGATTTGGTTTTTGCAGACGCTTTAGAAAACGGCACAGAAATTGAGTTTGATGATATTAAAACAATGATATTAATTTCAAAATAGTTATAAAATGATAGATGAAATTACAAGATACTCTGACGCAGATTTAGCGGAGTTCAAAGAAATAATCCAGGCAAAAATAAAAAAAGCGCAAGAAGATCTTGATTTGATCAAGAGTGCTTATATGAATGATTTAAATAACGGAACAGACGATACATCTCCAACTTTTAAAGCCTTTGAAGAAGGAAGTGAAACAATGTCCAAAGAAGCAAACTCTCAGTTAGCTATTAGACAAGAAAAGTTTATCCGTGATTTAAAAAACGCGCTTTTCCGTGTAGAAAATAAAACTTACGGTATTTGCAAAGTAACAGGTAAATTAATCAGCAAAGAAAGGCTTAAAATCGTTCCTCATGCAACAATGAGCATCGAAGCTAAAAATTTGCAGAGATAATAAAAATTCAGTAAAAATAAACGCTCCTTTTGGGGCGTTTTTTTTTGTTTAATGTTTGTTGAGTTTGAGAAGAATCAATGCTTTGTCTCTTTTGAAAGAACTTGACTACAAACAATAAATGTGAATACAATAAGCAAAGATGCTTTTTGTAAGAAAGTAAAAGTCGTCGAAATAAGATGAAAAAATATTTTAATTAGAACTGTCTTTTTTAAGACAATTCTAATTAAAACTGAAAATTAGGTTTAGGCAAGATTTTTTTCTAAATCAGCTTTGTGTTTTCTTAGAACAGCTCTTGTCATTCCAAGATTTGCTTTGTTTGCATCTGCAGCAAGGTAAATCATGAACTTTTTGTTTGGTGAAATGTCAATAATGTGAATTTGGTTTGAAAGTGTAATCAAGATATCTTCAATATCCTGATTTAAACCTAAAGCTTTTACAGCATTCAGTTTTGCTTTTACTACTTCCAGGTTGTAAGCGGCAGCTAATTCAGGATCAAAAGCAGGGTCAACTGTTATGTTGCCAAAGCTTAATCCTGACTCAATTTCTGTTACAGCTACAGCTATAAAGCCGTTTACGTTGGTTTTCATTTCATTTAAAAACACGTTTAAAAAGTCGTTACTCATAGTTTTTGGGGTTTAGGTGTGGTTAATAGATTATGTTATTTTAATAAAGAATTTTTGCTTAGCTCTGCAGATAATTCATCGGTAGAGTGCATTAATAAGCCAAGGTTGCTTCCTTCTTTTGAAAAAACAATTACGAAGTTTGAACCGCTTATTTTATTTCCGACGACAACCCCATCGGAACTTTTTAAGTAAAGTTGTTTTAAAGCGCCTTTTTCCAGATCAATTAAAAATTTTTCGCTCATAGATAAAATTGCTGCGCTCATAGCTGCAATGCTGTCGCTGTAGTCCAGATTTAAGGAAGTGATTAGTTTTCCTTTTCCGTTTAAAATTAAAGCTGCGCTTGCTTTAGTGTCGACCAAAAAATTGTTTAGAATAGTAGTTATTTCATTCATACTTTTGTAAGGTTTGGGGAAATGTTAAAATTAGTTCGTTTTTGGTAAGGTTTTATAGGTTGTAGTTGCGATTTGTCCTAAACAAGTGTTAATTTTTATTAACAAATATAAATTAAATTATGTATTATTGTAAAACCAAATCGTTAAATATTTTATTTTTTTACTTAAAAAACTTACACTATGGCTAAAGTATTGAAATTCAAAGATGTGAATTCTGACGTCGAACACAGATTGAAGGAATTCGAAAAGTTACGAGTTAAATTTAAAACAGAGGTAAAAAAGGCAGAAGCGAAGAGGGCTGCAGCCGGAAAACCAAGTAAAGGTATTTTTAAATCTATATCGGATTTTTTTACAGACAGCCCGGCAAATACAGTTGCTAAAAAATAGATTTTAAAGTTAAATGCAAAATAAAATGTTTGTATTTAGTTTTATTACAAAACAATTAACGTTCCAAATGGAGCGTTTTTTTTGATTTAATTGTTACTTTTGCGCATCAAAAATTCATAAAATGTCATTACGAAAAGCGTATTTCCTTATATTTTTAGTTTTAATTGTTGATCAGCTTTCTAAAATCTATGTAAAAACAAACTTTGTTTTAGGTGATGAAGTGGTGATTTTTGATTGGTTCAGAATTCATTTTATCGAAAATGAAGGAATGGCCTGGGGGACAAGAATACCTGGAGAATATGGTAAACTAATTTTGACTGTCTTTAGAATCTTTGCAGTATGCGGAATTGGATATTGGTTAGCCGATTCTGTTAAGAAACGTCATTCAACTTATTTGATAGTTTCTATTGCTTTAATTTTTGCCGGTGCAGCCGGTAATATCATTGATTCTGTTTTTTACGGAGTAATTTTTGATGACAGCACACATAATTTAGCTACAATCTTTTCGCCGCATCCGTACGGAACATGGTTTCATGGTTTGGTGGTAGATATGTTTTATTTTCCAATCTGGGAAGGTGATCTTCCAGCATGGCTTCCAATTTTTGGAGGAAAGCATTTTATGTTCTTTAATGCTATTTTTAATGTGGCCGATATGGCGATTTCAACAGGAGTTGGAATATTGCTGGTTTTCAATAAAAGAGCATTTCCAAAACACGCATAAATTATTTTAAAATTCAAAAAATAAATTCCAAATTCCAATATTTGAAAGTGTTCATTGCACACAGGTATTGGAATTTGGAATTTTTCATTATTGGGATTTAAATATTTATTGTGCTATTTTTACAATACAAAAAACCAGAATTATGCAAAGTCCGTCTTTTTCCATTTATGATGCTTCTGCAGGATCAGGAAAGACCTATACTTTGGTTAAAGAATATCTGAAAATTATTCTTTCTTCTCCAAAAAACGATGCTTATCGTAATATTCTGGCCATAACTTTTACCAACAAAGCAGTTCATGAAATGAAAAGCCGTATTGTTGGGAGTTTATCTGAATTTGCCAAAGAAGAGCCTTCTGCGAAAGCGGTTGATTTAATGGAAGATTTATCTCGGGATACCGGGCTTTCAATTATTCAGTTAAAAGTAAAATCTCAAAGTATCATTAAGCATTTAATTCACAATTATGCTGCTTTTGATATTTCTACTATCGATAAATTTACTCACAAAGTCATTCGGGCTTTTGCGCATGATCTGAATCTGCCAATGACTTTTGAGGTTACTTTGGATACTGAAAATTTATTGGTTGAAGCTGTTGATGCTATTATTGCTCAAGCTGGTCAGGACGAAACGCTGACTAAATTGCTGATCGATTTTACGATGGAAAAAACCGATGATGATAAAAGCTGGGACATTTCGAGAGAAATTCTCGAAACCGGACGTTTGGTTTTGAATGAAAATAATCGAAATGAAATTCTTCATTTTAATGATAAGACAATCGAGGAGTTTGTCGAAATTAAAAAGAAAATGCTGGCCTTGTGCAAAGAACTCGAATCTGAAAACGAACAATTTGCAATTGAAGCACTTTCTTTAATCGAGAAAAACGGAATCGATCTAAAATCTTTTTCAAGAGGGACCTTCCCAAATCATCTTGAAAGTATTCGTGACGGGAAATTTAATCCACGCAATAAAACCTTTCATGAATTTGATGATATTGCAATTAATAAAACGGCTAAGGATAAATCTTTAATCGAAAATATAATTCCGGATTTACTTCAAATACTGAGTAAAATCTATAAAAATTTTGAAAAAAGAGATTTTTATAAAGCCTTCCTAAAAAATATAACACCGCTTTCATTACTGAATACAGTCAGCAATGAATTGGCGAAGATTCAATCAGAACAAAATGTTTTGTCTATTTCAGAATTCAATGCGATTATTCACCGCGAAATTCAGAATCAGCCTGCGCCTTTTATTTATGAGCGTTTAGGTGAAAGATACCGTCATTTTTTTATTGATGAATTTCAGGATACTTCCGAAATGCAATGGCAGAATCTAATTCCGCTTATTGATAACTCGCTTTCAGGTCTGGATGATTTAGGGAATAAAGGAACCTTAATGATTGTTGGAGATCCAAAACAATCTATTTATCGCTGGAGAGGCGGGAAAGCGGAGCAGTTTATTGAGCTGAGCAAAGATGTAAACCCGTTCAATAATCCTGATAAGGCAATTAAACATTTAAATACAAATTATAGAAGTTACAGCGAGGTAATTGAATTTAACAATGCTTTCTTTAAATTAATTTCTTCCGAGTTTTCAAATGAAGATTATAAAGATTTGTATGAAAATCACAGCTTTCAAAATACAAATTCAAAAAAAGGCGGTTATGTAAATATTTCGTTTCTTCCGATAATCGAAAAATCAGATTTTGCAGATGAAGAAGAAGTAATTGAAAAATCAGATTTATATGTTTTAGCGACCTTAAATACAATTCAAAAAGTAATTCGAGAAGGTTTTGAATATAAAGATATTGTAATTTTAACCCGCAAAAGAGATCAGGGAATTGCAATTGCAAATTATTTAACAGAACAGAATATTCCGCTTTTATCTTCGGAAACATTAATGATTAAAAATGCAACTGAAGTTCGTTTGATTATAAATCTTCTGAGATATTTAAATAACAATGCAGATTTAGAATCGAAAGCCAATTTTCTTCATTTTTTAGCTGAAAATAAAGAAATTGAATTGCCTGTTCATGATTTTATTGCACAGGGAATGGCTCAAAAATTTGAAGAAGATTTTGAAAAATGGCTTTTAACTTTTGATGTTTCTCTTTCTTTTGAAAATGTTCGAAAAAAATCACTTTACGAAGCCGTCGAAATAATCATTTCTAAGTTTGTTCTGCCATCAGAAGGAAATGCTTATGTTCAGTTTTTCTTGGATATCGTTCTGGAAAGAGATATTCGAAATCAAGCTGGTGTGGCAGATTTTTTAAGTTTTTGGGATAAGAATTCTGAGAAATTCAGTATTCCTTCTCCAGAAGGAAATAATGCGGTTCGAATTATGACAATTCACAAGTCCAAAGGTTTGGAGTTTCCTGTTGTTATTATGCCTTTTGCAGAAGAGGATTATAATCGAAAACCAAAAGATAAATTATGGCTCGATACCGAAGAAACAGATTTGGGAGTTCCAAAAGCTTTGATTGATAACAGCAGTGCTGTTGAAGGATTTGGAGAAAGTGCTTCGATAGTTTTTAATTTGAAAAAACAAGAAGAGCTGTTGGATAATATTAATGTTTTGTATGTTGCATTAACACGTGCCGAAGAACAATTA
Organism: Flavobacterium johnsoniae UW101; assembly: GCF_000016645.1. Lineage (NCBI taxonomy): Bacteria > Pseudomonadati > Bacteroidota > Flavobacteriia > Flavobacteriales > Flavobacteriaceae > Flavobacterium > Flavobacterium johnsoniae. Next base: position 767,526 of record NC_009441.1, on the reverse strand, counting down.
TATGTTATTTCGCAATCTTTAAAAGAAAGAAAAGACGGTGAGATGCCCAATAATATGGCATCTTATTTTATTAAATATTTGATGCATAAAGGAATTTATGATTCTGAGAAGTTAGAATACGAATTTGGAAACAAAATAAGACTTTCAAAATCTGAAAAAACAGTTGATTTAGTAAAAACGATTCCAATTGTAAAAGAAGTTTTAAATCCCAAAAATATAAAAATTGCACAGCGAGAAGCGTTAATGTGGGGAACACATCAGCAAGAAGCGATTTCGTATGGAAATATTGTGCATGAAATCCTGGCTTTCGTTAAAGATAAATCAGATGTTGATCTTGCGGTAGTAAAAGCATTAGAAAATGGTTTGATAACAATAGATCAATCTGAAATGGTTTTAAAAACGCTCAAAGAAATTGTAAATCATCCTGAATTAAGTATTTGTTTTGATGGGAATCATAAAGTTTTAAATGAGCAGACTATTGTGCAAAAAGCTGGTAAAATTCTAAAACCAGACAGGGTAGTGCTGACAAACAATAAAGAGGCTTATCTCTTGGATTATAAAACTGGAGCATTTAATTCAAAATATCAAAAGCAAATTCAAGAATATCAGGATGCAATTGAAGATTTAGGATACAAAGTGTTAAAAAGAGCTTTGATATATATAGGGTCGGAAATTGAAGTGGTAAATTTGTGAAAAAATTAATCAGATGTTAAAGAAATAATGTGGCTTTTTTAGGCTTAAGTTGTTAATTTTTAACGTTTTAAATAAATTGTAAAAATGTACGGTAAAATTAAAGAACATCTGCAAAGTGAGCTGCAGACAATCGAAGAAAATGGTATTTTCAAAAAGGAGAGAATTATAACATCGCCCCAAGGTGCTGAAATTACGATTTCGACCGGAGAAACAGTTTTAAATTTTTGTGCCAATAATTATTTAGGGCTTTCGTCGCATCCAGAAGTGGTTCAGGCAGCAAAAGATGCAATGGATACTCATGGTTTCGGAATGTCGTCTGTTCGATTTATTTGCGGGACTCAGGATATTCATAAAACATTAGAAAAAAAAATAGCTGACTTTTATGGTACAGAAGATACCATATTGTATGCTGCTGCATTTGATGCAAACGGTGGTGTCTTTGAGCCTTTATTAGGAGAAAACGATGCGATTATTTCAGATAGTTTAAATCATGCTTCTATTATAGATGGTGTTCGTTTGTGTAAAGCGGCTCGTTATCGTTATGAAAATAACAATATGGAAGATCTGGAACAGCAGTTAATCAAAGCAAATGAAGCAGGAGCCCGTTTTAAATTAATTGTAACTGATGGTGTTTTTTCTATGGACGGTTTAGTTGCGCCTTTAGATAAAATCTGTGATCTTGCTGATAAGTACGATGCAATGGTTATGGTTGATGAATGTCATGCTGCAGGATTTATAGGAGCAACAGGAAAAGGTACACTTGAAGCAAAAGGTGTAATGGGACGTGTTGATATCATTACTGGAACTCTAGGTAAGGCACTTGGAGGGGCAATGGGAGGTTATACAACAGCTAAAAAAGAAATAATTGAAATTCTGCGTCAGCGATCAAGACCTTATTTGTTCTCAAACTCACTTGCGCCTTCAATTGTTGGAGCTTCAATAAAAGTATTTGAATTATTAGAAAAAGACACAACCCTTAGAGATAAGCTGGAGTGGAATACTAATTATTTTAAAGAAGGAATGAAAGAAGCCGGTTTTGATATAATTGATGGAGATTCTGCAATCGTACCAGTGATGCTTTACGATGCAAAATTATCTCAGACAATGGCAGACGAACTTTTAAAGCTGGGCATTTATGTAATAGGATTCTTCTTTCCTGTAGTTCCAAAAGATAAGGCGAGAATAAGAGTGCAGCTTTCGGCAGCGCATACCAAAGAACACTTAGACAAGGCAATAGAAGCTTTTAAATTAACAGGTAAAATGTTAAAAGTTATATAATTGCCACATTTGGTGTTTTTTTGTAGGTTTTTTTTAACATTTGATTTTGTATTTAAAAAATTTGGTGTTACTTTTGCTTGTAATTAACTAAATTGTAATTAAAAAAATTAAGTATGAAACATCTTAACAAACTTTTAGTTGCTGTATTGATGGCGATGGGTTTAAGCTCACACGCGCAAGACAGTAACAATCCATGGGCTATCTCTTTCGGAGTTAATGCTGTGGATACTAGGACTAGTTCGGGTTCAGGAAGTGGATTTTTTGATCAGCACTTCTCTCAGCCATTCTCAGTAAAAGACAACTGGAATATTCTTCCTTCTTTATCTTACATTGGTGTGTCTAGATATGTAGGTAGTGGTTTCTCAGTTGGTTTACAAGGATCTGTAAACAAAATTGATAAATATGTAACTTTCGCTCCAAGTGCTCCAGGGCATGACTCAAGAGGAAACGTTGTAACTAATCCTGGCGACTTGATGTACTACGGAATTGATGCTACAATCAAATACAGCTTCCAAGAATTAATCAAATCTAAAGTGGTTGATCCTTCGTTATCTGTAGGTGGAGGTTATACTTTCTTCGGAGATAGCAGCTACGGAACTGTTAACCCAGGTGCTGGTGTTACTTTCTGGTTTACTGATGCTATTGGTCTTGAATTAGCTACAAGATACAAGTGGTCTGTTAGTGGTGATAGAGAAGATGCAGCTGGTGTTCCAGATGCTCCATCTCACTTCCAACACACTGCAGGTTTAGTTTTCAAATTCGGAGGTAAAGATACTGACGGAGATGGAATCTATGACAAAGATGATGCTTGTCCAGATGTTGCTGGTTTAAAACAATTCAACGGATGTCCTGATACTGACGGTGACGGAATCGTTGATGCTTCTGATGCTTGTCCAAATGAATTTGGTTTAGCTGCATTAAACGGTTGTCCTGATAGAGACGGAGACGGTGTTGCTGATAAAGATGACGCTTGTCCAGATGTTGCTGGTTTAGCTGCTTTAAAAGGTTGTCCTGACACTGACGGTGACGGTATCGCTGATAAAGATGATAAATGTCCTACAGTTGCTGGTCCTAAAGAAAATGGTGGTTGTCCTTTCTTAGACGCTGATAAAGATGGAGTTTTAGATAAAGATGACGATTGTCCTACAGTTCCTGGTCCAGCTAGTAACAGAGGATGTCCAGAAGTATCTTCTCAAGCTTTAGAAGATCTTAAAGTTCAAGCTAGAGCTATCTACTTTAACTCTGGTAAAGCTACTTTCAAAACTGGTGACAAAGAAACTCCAGCTAGATTAGACGCTATTAAAGAAATCCTTAAAAACTATCCAAACGCGAAATTCTCTATTGAAGGACACACGGATAACACAGGTTCTGCTAAAATCAACGATAAATTATCTCAAGACAGAGCTAACGCTGTATTAAACGCTTTAGTTGAAAGAGGTGTTAATCCAGAAAATTTAGAAGCTAAAGGATTTGGATCTTCTCAACCAGTTGCAAGTAACAAAACTGCTGCAGGTAAAGCACAAAACAGAAGAACTGAAATCAAACATATTGGTTCTAAATACCAAGGTAAACTATAATTTACTTTGTAAATAATACCGAAAAGCCATTCTTAATTGAATGGCTTTTTTTATTTTTATAAAATGATAAATACGTCTTTTTTAGAGAAAATTGCTGGTGTTGTAATACAAAATTATTCAGATAAACTTTCTGAAACCACAATTGTACTGCCTAATAAAAGAGCTAAAGTTTTTCTTATTGAAGCTCTTAAAAAAGAAACATCAAAAACTATTCTCTCTCCGGAAATTATCAGCATTGAAGATTTTGTACAAGATGTAGCGTCAATTAGATCAATTGATTCTATTGAGCTGTTGTTTGAGTTTTATGAGGTTTATTTGTCAGTTACAGATAAACAGCATCAGCAGTCATTTGAGCTGTTTGCTAATTGGGCAAAAACACTTTTACAGGATTTTAATGAGATTGATCGTTATCTTTTAGATCCATACCATGTCTTGTCTTATTTGAAAGATATTGAGGATATTAAAAAATGGGGAATTGAAGTAGAAAACAAAACAAAACTTTTAGAAAATTATATTGATTTCTGGAAGCTTCTTCCTATGTATTACGATTCCTTATATAACCATTTATTAAATAAATCTATTGGTTACCAAGGGTTGATTTATAGAGAAGCGGTAAATAACCTGAATCATTTTTCGAATACCATTTCAAACCGTAATTTTATATTTGCCGGATTCAATGCCTTAAACGCTGCAGAAGAAAAAATAGTACAACATCTTTTAGCATTAGATCAAGCCAAAATTTATTGGGATGTAGATCAGACTTTTTTAAATGATCCATATCACGATGCAGGACTTTTTGTGCGTCGTTTTAAAGAAAGCTGGAAACACTATAAATCACATCCTTTCGAGTGGATTGTAGATGATTTTTCACAAACTAAAAATATAGAAGTAATTGGAACCCCAAAAACTATTGGACAGGCTAAAATTGCTGGAAGTATTATTGAGGATTTAATTAATAAGAACCCTGCGGCTTCTTTAGATAAAGTTGCGGTAGTTTTAGGAGAAGAAAATTTACTAATTCCGGTTTTGTATTCGCTCCCATCTTCTGTTGGAGCTTTGAATATTACGATGGGATATTCAGGAAAAAATAATCCATCGCAGATACTTGTGGCAAAATTTTTCAAAATGCATACAAACGCGCTTTCCCGCGCGGGAAATTATGTTTTTTATTATAAAGATGTGCTCGATGTTTTGACACATTCTTTAGTAGAACCCTATGCAAATGTGAATCATTTAGTCAGGATTATAAAAGAAAACAATTATACTTTTATTACCCTTAATAAAATTTTGGATCTGAATCCAAATCCTTCCAAGTTATTTTCTTTATTATTTCAGAAATGGGAAAATGGATCTGTTGCAGTTTTAGAAAATATTTCGGCAGTTTTGCTGCTTATAAAGCAAAGCTTTAGCAACGATAATGAAGAAGAAAAAATAGCAAAAACGTTTGTTTATGCTGTTTTTAAAGTAATAAATAAGCTTATTAATTATTATTCGCAGCACAAGCATATTGATAATATCGATACGCTTCATGCTATTTATAAACAGATAATAGATGTTGCAGAAGTTTCTTTTGAAGGAGAACCTTTGCGCGGGCTTCAAATTATGGGAGTTCTTGAAAGCCGTGTACTAGATTTTGATACCGTAATTGTAACTTCAATGAATGAAGGAAAATTTCCGGCAGGAAAATCCCAGAATTCATTTATTCCTTATGATGTAAAAAAAGAATTAGGTCTGCCGACTTTTAAAGAAAAAGATGCTATTTATACCTATCACTTTTATCATTTACTGCAGCGTGCAAAAAACATCTATTTAATTTATAATACCGAAAACGACGGATTAGATGCCGGTGAAAGAAGTCGTTTTATCACGCAGCTTGAAGTTGAAAAAAAATCAAGGCATAATCTAACTTTTGATATTTATAATCCTGTATTGCCAACTACTGCTTATCTGCCAATGGTGATTCCAAAATCCGATGCAGTTATGGAGCGATTAAAGGAAATTGCTTTGTCAGGATTTTCTCCTTCGGCATTAACAAGTTATATTCGTAATCCTACTGAATTCTATTTTCAAAAAATCCTGCGTATTCGTGAAGTCGAAGAAGTAGAAGAAAATATTGCCTTAAATACACTCGGAACCATTATTCACGAAACATTAAAAGCTTTATATGATCCTTTTGTTGAGAAATTTATTTCTGAGTCTGATATTTTAAATTGTTTTAAATTGTTGGATGACGAAGTTCTGAAGCAATTTAAACTTGTGTATAAAGAAGGTGAAATTAAAAAAGGGAGAAACCTTTTGGCGTTTGAAGTCGCAAAACGAAATGTTTCTAATTTTTTGAAAATTGAATTGGAGTCAATCAAAAATGGAGATACAATTAAAATTATTGCTTTAGAGAAAACTTTCGAACGAGAATTAGTCCATTCAGAACTGCCATTTCCGGTTTTAATTAAAGGAAATGTAGACAGAATTGAACTTCGTAACGGAAAAATAAGAATCGTTGATTATAAGACAGGAAAAGTTGAAAAAACAAATATTGTACTTAAATCGTGGAATGGTTTAACACAGGAGCTTAAAAACGATAAAATTATACAGGTATTGGCTTATGCTTTTATGTATGAACAATTGGCAGGAGAAACTCCAATAGAAGTTGGTATCATTTCATTTAAAAATTTAAAATCGGGGTTTTTATCTTTCGGATTTAAAGAAGATAAAGATTTGGAAGTTACCGTTTCTAAAGCAATTTTAAATTCTTATGTTGAAGAAATTGTACTGCTTTTAAAAGAAATATTTGATCTGAGTATCCCTTTTGAAGAGAAGATTTAAATGCATTTTTAATTTTTGTATAAAATCAAAATCAATGTTTGGTCTTTTAGAAAAGCGATTCAAAAATTGACCCGCTAAACAAAATACTTGATTTTTTTAAATTTGTATGTTTTCTCTGACTTGCTTTAATGGCGGGGTATTTTGGCTTTATCTACAAAAAAAATTCTATTAATATAAAAAAAGCTTACCTGATCGTTTTTGTGTTTTTATTTTCTTGGGGTTGAATTTTTATCAGGAATTCAATAAGTCAAATATGTTATGATAAATAGAGTATAAAAACAAAGAATTCGTATACACTTAAATTTTACTAAAAAAATGTAGTCCTGTTTTTTTTAGTTTTTTGACTTTAACTGAATGTTAAGATTCAGATCATGAAGGAAAAAGCTGCGATAATATTAAATAATCATTGCAGCTTTTTGTAAGTAGTTTTTAACTAAATATTTTTTTGAAAAAACCTTTTTTTGCAGGTTCTTCTGAAATTGAAGCATTTATAGGTCCATTTTCAAAACGAAATCTTCTGAACTTCATCAATTTTACATTTAAGTCAAAACGTAATTCATCTACAGTTTTCATTGGAAATTTTTTTTGCAAATTTAGAAAAAACTTCTATTAAACTGATTATCTGCACGTATCAATAATGTGTTTTGAATTTTATGAATTAAAATGTTTGAATTTTGGATAATTCTCTTTTTTCTGTTAAATTTTTTTAATGATTTTCTTTTAAAAATCAGGTTTAATTATAGTATAAACAAAAGTGATTCAGATAGTTGAGCGAAGTCATTTTTTTAACAAGTGTTTAGCCGACAATTCTTTTTATTAAAAATAACTTTGACCTTCTTAAAAAAATTAATGTTATATGGTTGATTTAAATACACTTGTAGAAGAAACTGGAGCTGAGTCTGGAATTACTTTTAATATTGACGGAGTTCTATTAGAATCTGTGAATTTAGAATATGATGGAAATGTTGCCGCGATGATTGGAATGATTTTGAAAATGTGTTTGGAAATGTCTGAAGATGTTAATAATGGCGATTTAAAACAGGTGATGATTAAAAATAATGATGGTATTGTTGTTGCTAACAAAAGCGAGGATGACAATTGTGTAGCATTATTATCTAAAGATATTAGTAAAATGGGGCTTCTGCTTCGTAAAATGGATACTGTTTTCAGCAATTAATTTAAACCAATTATTTATATATACACATGTCAGATTTTTTACAAAATTTTCAAAATGATTTAAAAGAGAATGTTCACGGATTTATCGCAGTTTCTGTAACTGAGGTAGAAACAGGAATGTCGTACTGCTCGCTTTCTGTAAAATCAGATTTTGATCCGGAATTAGCATCTGCTTATAATTTAGAAGTTGTAAAAGCAAAATTAAACGCCATTAAAGCTCTAGGATTAGATCAAAAAATAAACGATATTTTAATTACATTGACGGATCAAATACATATTATAGATGTTTCTGAAGACGGCCAGTATTTTATTTACTTAGCTGTTGATGCTAAAAAAGCAAATCTTGGATTAACAAGAGCTACTTTGGCAAAATTCAAAAAAGACATTATTACAAAATTATAATTTTTGCCCCCAAAATGAAGAAAAGGCTGTTTCGATATCATTTCGAAATGGCCTTTTCTGCTTTTAATATTTTCCTTTAATTTTAGTTGAAGAACTGTAATAAAACAGGCTTCAATTCTTCTTTGTTTTCAATTTGGCTCATATGCCCGTCTTCAAAAGAAACTAATTGTACAGATGTATTCTCTGCTTGCGAAAGACTTTCTTCGTAGCTTAAAACAGGATCTTTTTTTCCTAAAATTAATAAAACAGGAAAGCGGTTTTGTTCTAACAGCCACTCTCGGTCTTTTCGTATTTTCATTCCTTCCAATGAAGCTATAATTCCCTGCAAAGGAGTTTTTAAAGCTTCTATTTTTGCCTTTTCAATTTCTTCTGCTAATCGCGTTCTATTGTTTTCGCTGAATAAATTAGCAATGGCTAAGCTGACAAAGTTGATATAGTTTTGTTTTACAGCTTTTATGGCCCGGGTTCTGTTTAATTTTTTTTCGGCGCTGTCTTCTTTTGAAGTTGAATTTAGTAAAACCAATTTCTGTATTTTCTGCGGATACAATTCGGCGAAAGCCAAACCAACATATCCGCCCATTGAATGCCCAAGAATTATCGCTTTTTCTATTTTTAAATGTTCTAAAATTTCGTTTATAACATTGGCATTATCTTCCATTTCATGAACATAGCCTAATGGATCAGATTCGCCATGACCTAATAAATCGATTGTTATGACGCGATATTTTTCTGAAAAAAAAGCAACATAGTCTTTCCACATTTTTTTGTTTTCCAAAAAGCCGTGCAGTAAAACAATTGCGTTTCCAGTTCCTGAATCTGAGTATGAAATCGTGGTGTTTTTATATAAAAGCGTTTTCAAAATGAACTTTTTTTGTTATGAAGCACAAAGTTAAGAAAGCTGGAGTAAAATATCGAAATGTCTTGGTTTAATTGGGAAATCTTTAAAGTAGTAATAAATTTATTTATAACAAATATTGTTTGTGAACTAATAAAAAATGGCTTCCGTTTCTGAAAGCCATTTAAAATTAAAATCTATTATCACCGTCCAGGAGATTTCCTAATCCGCCAAGGAGGCTTCCTTCGTCACGGCTGTTTCCGCCAGATCTTGGTGCCGATGCTATAATTCGGTCTGCTAATCTGGAGAAAGGAAGTGATTGTATGTAAACCGTTCCCGGACCTTTTAATGTGGCATAAAATAATCCTTCGCCTCCAAAAATAGAATTTTTGATGCCGCCAATAAATTCAATATCATAATCTACATCTTTGGTAAAACCAATAATACATCCCGTATCTACTTTTAGAACTTCGCCATGACCCAAAACTTTTTTAGCCATTGTTCCGCCAGAGTGTACAAATGCTATTCCGTCTCCTTCTATTTTCTGCATAATAAAGCCTTCACCGCCAAATAAGCCTCGTCCTAATTTCTGAGAGAATTCGATCCCGACCGAAACGCCTTTTGCAGCGCATAAAAAAGAACTTTTCTGGCAGATAAACTTACCTTGAAATTCTGTTAAGTCAATTGGAAGGATTTTTCCAGGATAGGGCGATGCAAATGATACTTTGCTTTTAGTATTTCCTTGGTTTAAAAATGCGGTCATAAATAAACTTTCGCCCGTAAGGACTCTTTTACCCGCGCTTAAAAGTTTGCCAAACAAACCTGAGCCTTGTTGTTGAGAACCGTCTCCAAATATGGTTTCCATCTGAATATTGTTTTCCATCATCATAAAACTGCCGGCTTCGGCAATTACAATTTCCTGCGGATCTAATTCTATCTCGACATATTGCATTTCTTCTCCAAAAATCTGATAATCTATTTCGTGTGCCTGCATGATTTCTTAGTTATTTGTTTTTAAAATTAGACTCATGATGCAGCAGAATGTTACAATTTTTGGTGTAGTTCAGTGGTTTTTAAAAACATAAAATCATTTTGTTATTTTAAATTAGTCTTAATTATGTGTTTAATTACTTTAAATTCTATATTTTTGCACCGTTATTATATTTTATCAGAATGGCATTAGTTAGTGATTTGACCACCAAAGTATTATTTGAAACCGAAAAAGGATACAGTTATCAATGTGATTTGACCAATAGTATAATTATCAATTTTGTTGATACAGTGTCAAGTTATAAAATTCATGATTTTTTGATTTTTCAAAGAAAGGTTAACAGCGTTGACATTCTCAATATGCTTTATGACTTATCTGATCAGTCAGACGCGCAGCTGATTGAAACTACCAAAAGAAATTTTTCCAGAAATCTTACTATCTGTGAAATAGTACAGTTAAGAGATTTACTAAACGGAACTAAATTTACCCTCAGTTTGCATTCTATGCTTTGTAATATTGTAAACGTCGAGCTTATTTAGATTCTTACTTAGATTAAATCCAAATTTTCAGGCAGTTAGGACGGTCTTCTTTAATTTTTGTAATTTTACACATATAAAAATTAAAGGATATGAAAGATTTACTAAGAACACGTACTTCATTAGTTGAAGGTGTAGAAAATATATTAAACTTACAGGCAAAATTAGAAAGTGACGCATCTAACAAATATTTAGCTATGGCTGCATGGCTGGATAGAAACGGTTATGCAAATACAGCATCTTATTTGTATAAGCAGGCCGAAGAAGAAAGAGAGCATTTTCTAAAAGTTTTCAAATATATTACAGATATGGGAGGGATTGCCGTTACGCCATCTATTCCAGAAGTGCAGCAAGAATTTGCTTCTTTGAGAGAAGTATTTGAAATTGCTTTACAAAATGAAATTGCTGTTACTCAGGCAATCAATAAAGTAATCGCAAAATGTAGAGCTGAGAATGACTACGCTACAGAAGATTTTATGATGTGGTATGTTGCTGAGCAAAGAGAAGAAGAGAAAAACGCAAGAAGGGCTTTAGAGCTTTTTGAGTTAATCGATGAAAATGAAGCTGCTGGCAAATTCCAATTAGATGTGCAAATAGCAAAAATCGGATAATAATCGATTTATATAATTTTAAAAAAAGCTGTCTCAAAAGAGGCAGCTTTTTTTATAAGCTTCGGAGAAGCGAAATATTTATAGACAAAAATGTTTTTTACAACATAAAGCTCCGGAGGAGCGACATATTTTTATACATTCTTAATATATGTCGCTCCTCTGGAGCTTTTTTATATTTGTCTTATTGAAATCCTATAAATATTTTACCCCGCTGGGGTCTGCCGATGGAATAATTTATAAATATTCTGTTAATTCAAGAGGAGTGTGTTTCTTTTATAAGCTTCGGAGAAGCGAAATATTTGTAGCAAAGAATAAGATAAAAATTTCACCCCGCTGGGGTTTTTACACATAGAATAAATTTTGCAAATATTTGAGAAGCAAAAAAGCTGTCCTTTTGAGACAGCTTTTTATTTTATTTTAAAAATGAATTAATATCGTTGAAATACTTTTCTCTGGCATCAAGCCATCCGTAATGTTTGGAATGTTCTAATAAAATCAATTTCGAATTTGGAAAAGTCTTATGTGCCAATTCTCCAATTTCATTGCTGATAATATCTTCTTTTCCCTGAATAATTAAAACAGGATTTTTGAAATTCTTCAGTTTAGATTTATAGTCAAAATTCATTTTCTGCATGTCCGACCATAACAAACCATTGATTGTCGAATTTCCCTGAGTTAATCTTTCGGCAATAATCGGAATAAATTTTTGATCGTAGACATAAGCCGGAGCCATGGCACGACCGCGTCCGAGTCTTGCTTTGTGAGATGTATCGCCTTTTTCGATTTTATCATTCCAGTAATTCATAGAATCTATTTCAACTTTCGAAAGATTCGATTCGATTAAATTCGGGCCTTTCAATAAAGATAAATCTACACCTCCAGAAGAAGATAAAATCAACTTGTTGATACTGTTGGGATAAATAGTTGCGTAATATGAACCCAACATTCCTCCAAAAGAATGTCCGAGAATATTCCATTTTTTGATTTTAAGATGTTTTCTCAATGATTCAATATCATCAATCATTAAACGCATAGAAATTGTCTTAGCGTCTAATTTTGAAAGTTTCGATTTTCCGGTTCCTCTTTGGTCATAAATAATTGTTTGCTGATTTTCGCCCAAAGTTTTTGCCATATCTTCAAAACCATTACTGTTCATTCCCGGGCCGCCGTTTATAATTAAAAGCGGTTCGCCTTTTCCGAATGTTTTGTAATATGTTTTGCTTCCGTCGTTATTTACGGCATAACCTTCGGTTTGCGCGTAAATATTTGCCAGAAACAATAAAAAGCCAAAGAGAAAAATCTTTTTCATCAGTGAATTATTCATTCATCAATGTTTCAATCTCGTCAGCTTCAACAGGAATGTTGCGCATCAAGTTGAAAGGTTCTCCTTTTTCCTGAACCACAACATTATCTTCTAAACGAATTCCGAATTTTTCTGCCGGAATATAAATTCCCGGTTCAACTGTAAAAACCATATTTGGTTTCATTGGTTCATGAAGCAATCCGTAATCGTGCGTGTCAAGTCCCATGTGGTGAGAAGTTCCGTGCATGAAATATTTTTTGTAAGCAGGCCATTCTGGATTTTCGTTCTGAACATCGGCTTTGTCTAGTAAACCTAAACCAAGCAATTCAGAAGTCATGATTTTACCCACTTCAATATGATATTGTTTCCAAAGCGTTCCTGGCGTAAGCATTTTAGTAGCTTCGTTTTTAACTCTCAAAACAGCATTATAAACCGCTTTTTGACGTTCTGTAAAACGTCCCGAAACCGGAATTGTTCTCGTCATATCGCTTGAATAGTTTGCATATTCTGCAGCAACGTCTAATAATAACAAATCACCTTCTTTACATTGCTGGTTGTTTTCGATATAATGTAAAACATTAGCATTGTTTCCAGAAGCGATAATTGGTGTATATGCAAAACCTTTAGAACGGTTACGAATGAATTCGTGTGCTAATTCAGCTTCAACTTCATATTCGGTAACATTTGGTTTTACGAATCCTAATAATCTGCGGAAACCTTTTTCTGTAATATCACAAGCGTGCTGAATCAAATCGATTTCTTCGCTTTCTTTTACAGAACGAAGTCTTTGTAAAATTGGGTTGCTTTTTGCAACATTGTGTGCTGGATAACGTTCTTTCCACCATTTTACAAAACGAGCTTCGCGGGTTTCTGTTTCAACAGTTGCGCGGTAATGTTCGTTTGTATTGATGTACATCGTATCGGCATACGTCATCATTTCGTTCAAAATTTTATGAAAATCCTGTAACCAATAAACGGTTCTAATTCCAGAAACCTGAAAAGCACGTTCTTTAGTCAGTTTTTCACCTTCCCAAACAGCAATATGATCGTTGGTTTCTCTCAAAAAAAGAATTTCTCTTTGATGCTCATAAGGCGCATCCGGAAACAAAAGCAAAACACTTTCTTCCTGATCTACACCGCTCAGATAGAAAATATCTCTGTGCTGTGCAAATGGTAAAGTACTGTCGGCACTAATTGGGTAAATGTCATTTGAGTTGAATACTGCAACAGAATTAGGTTTCATTTCAGCCATGAACTTTCTGCGGTTTTTTACAAAAAGAGCGCTGTTTATTTGATGATATTTCATAATTGTTTCGTTTTTGAACTTTGAATTTCAAAATTAATGATTTTTGAATTAGTGGCGTATAGCAGATTTATTAAAGTTTTCTTATTTATTGTTTTTGCCACAAAGGCGCTAAGGCATGAAGTTTTTTAACCGCAAAGAACGCTAAGGTTTACGCAAAGTGCGCAGGAGATTTTTGCTCGCAAAGACGCGAAGTCGCAAAGTTTTTTGTTGCAAAGAACACAAAGTTTAAGTTTTGTTTTGTCTTCCTGAGCGGAGTCGAAGGATCGCAAGTAACTCCACAAAGATTGTCTGTTTTGTTTCACGCAGATTTTGCAGATTTTTTCTTTTCAAAATCACATGTAATCACAATCTTGTCATTTCGAGAAACGAGAAATCTTCGCCAGGAACTCCTCAAAGATTAAAATGCAGACAATTTGTTATTCTGAGAAACGAAGAATCATTTTGGAGACTTACAAAAAGGTCAATTGTACTTCATGTAGATTCTGTAGATAATAAAATTTAGTAACTTAAAATTTCAGAATTTCTGCAATGATGTTCCTTAGAGATGATATTTTTGTTTTGTTTTTCATTTGGCAGAGCTTTATAATTAGGATAAAAATATCTATTCTCAAGATAAAATTTGACTTTGTAATGTGTGTGGTTCTATTATGCGTTTTTTTTATTATGAAATATGATTATTTTGGTTAAATTGTCCTAAAATTAAATTTAAATTAACACTAACTATAAACTTTTTTTAATGACTGACGAAGAATTACCTTTTGATAATGATAGAACAAAAGAGAGTTACATTCGGGATCAAAAAATAAGAGATATTCTTGGAAAAGAAGCTTATTTAAGAAGAGAACGACAAAAGTTAATATCTGAAAAACCTTGGTATAAAAAACCAGAAATTATTATTGCAATTTTTGGGGTTATATTTCCGATTTTAGCTTCATATTTTATTACTTCATATGAAAGTGATAGGAAGGAATTAACTGTTTTGAATAGTAATTTTGAACCTATAATTTCAGAATCTAGTAATTTTCAAGGAAATTTGGTGATCAGTTATGACAGTGCCGCTGTAAACAATATTTCAAAACTAACTATAAAATTAAAAAATACGGGGAATGTGAGCTTAGTTAAATCGGATTTTCTTGATGGACCTGTTAATTTTCAAATTATTTATGATAAAAATAATTTGAGCACTATTTTGCAGGTTAGAAAAAAATCTGATGCGAATCAACAAAATTCGGAACTTTCTTATAAAAACGGAAAAGCGAAAAGCAGTGTAATTTATCTTCCAAGTTTGTTGAACAAGGGGGATGAAGTATTGATAGAGGCGTATTTTTTAAACACTCCTAATGCTAGATTTAATGTTGTGGGAAAACTTTTAAATGGAGATATTAAGGACACAAGGCCAATCGATTCAAAAGATACAAAAATTGGATATAGAACTTTTATACTTTCAATTAACTCTTTTTTTGGTTACAAATGGTTAACAGTTTTTATCTGTATAATTCTTTTTATATCGACATCTCTTTCTTCTATTTTTCAATATGCGATGGCGCAAGATCAAGATTTAGATCCCAAGACTTTAATATATTTAATAGTTACTATAACTTCCTTAATTGCAATATTATCAATTTCAATCATGATATCAGTTTTAATATATATATAGAATTTAGTTTTTTAAGTTTGAAAAATTATATATAGAAGGTGTAAAATAACACGCATAAAAATTAAAGAATAAAAAAACCGAAGCTTTTGAAATTTCAAAACTTCGGTTTTTTATTTTTATAAAAATAAATTTCTATTTCTTATCAAGTAACTTCTCCAAATAAGCAGCTTTCTCTCTTTCTATTTGAATTAATCTTTCATAAAGTTTTTCATTCTTTTCAATAGATTCAATAAGTTTATCTAAAGGATTAAAAGTGCATCCATAACTTATTACTGAAGAACCAGTATTATTTTCTATTTCAATAGTATTTCCAATAATATTAAAAACAGCATCTTCAGAAAAATTTTTAATAGTTTCTGCTGAAACTCCCAAAGCTTCCGCAATTTTCTTTAGTTTCTCTTCATCAACACTTTCGCTTCCTTCAATAATAGAGATAGATTGTTGGTTTGTACCAATTGCAATAGCAAGTGCTTCCTGCTTCATATCTCTCAGTTCTCTAATTCGGCTAATGTTTCTGCCGATATGTTTTGGTTTTACTGTGCTCATAGTTCAAAGATATTTAAAAATTGGTTACATTTTTGGTTTCAGTAGAAAACAAGTTCGTTCTTGTGAGATACAAATTGTAAATCTTTTCGCGGGTAAAAATACAACTTTTCTGACTATCGTTTGATTTTCAATTTAGAATTACGTAATCTTGATATTCAAAAAATCACTTCGAACAATACCAATAAAATGCAGACTTCCAATTTCAAATTAACAACAATTGCCGAAATCAAAACCAAATATCCTTTTTTAACTGAGGATGAAAAGTTTGATTATTTTGATGAATGGGAAGACGAAGATTTTTTTCTAACGGCAGAAGAAAATGCCAATTTTGAAGGAAATTTTTATTTAGACCTTTATGAAGATAAAGAGAAAAAATGGCTGGCTAAATTGCTAAATCTTCCGGCTAAAAATATTGAAGAAATAAGAATTGAAGGCATTTTTATAAATGGAAATTTCTATGTAAGCGGTTCAATTATTAATGCCGAAGGCGATTATGGACCGTATGTTTTTATAAACGGAAATGTAAACTGCCAAAGTCTTTTACTTGGCGGTGCCAATGTTGAAATAAAAGAAAACGTTACAGCAAAAGAAGTAGTGATGACGTATTACAATCATGGAAATTTCAATTGTTCGGGTTCTATAAATTCTCCGGTTTTTATTGTTACAGATCACAATACGGCATTTGCAGAAAGAAAAAATGATTTGTTTTATTATAATGACAGAGATGAAATTGATCCGAAAAATGAATGTGAATATGATGATGAAACCGACGAAGAAATTATTTCAAACGAACTTAGAAAATTACTCGATAATCCGTTAATTGAAACTTTTGAAGAATTAGAACGAGATCTGGCAAGAGGCGAATTGGTTTTAAAACAAAATAATCCGCCAGCTAAAACTTACGAATATTGGCGTGAGCGTGTTTTGGCAAATTATAGGGATCTTAAACTAGTTCCGAAGCAATTTAAAACCGAAGAACTCTGCAATTTGGCATTAAATATTACATTTCATGCTTTGCCGTTTGTCGATCAGGATTTAATAACTTCTGAACTCTGCGAAAAATTAGTAAGCAAAGATGGTTTTGCGATTCAGGTAATTCCTGATGAATTTATAACGGAAGCACTTTGTTTTAAAGCAGCAGAAAACGGTACAATGTTGAGATTGATTCCAGAAGATTATTATTCGGAAGAATTGATTTTGTTAGTTTTTAAAAACGGAAAACATCAACCTGATATCAACGATGTTCCTTCTCAATTTATAACAGAAAATCTTCTTGTAGAATATGTGAAAATTGGAAAAGGATTATGGCTGGATAAAGCCTGTAAAGCAACTGGAATTGATAAGTTGCAGGTTTTAAAACAAGTAATCGATTCAGGAATTCAATATTTAGATAATATTTTTGGAAATCATTTTAGTAAAGAAACCGTTGAATATGCTTTTTCTGTTTATAAAAATGATGAGGAGTGGAATAAATATGTTCAAAAATACAAACAGAAATTTGAACGACTTGAGAAATGAAAGAGCTATTAATAGAAAGCAAAGGAATAAGAACCAAAGAATATTTTATACCGCCTTTCGAACTTAAAAAAGGAGAACTGCTTCTCATTCACATATACGGAACAGCTTACTTTTATGAAATGAAAGCTGAGTTAGTAGATATTTTTACAGGAAAAATACAACATGAAAATATAAAGATAGTACAGCCCTTAACTTTTGCAGAGAATTTTAAAGAATCAAGATTTGTACGCATTTTTAATTCTATAACAGTAAGTAGATACTTAAAAAGAAATACAAATTTGCATGAAGACTCAGAGCCAAAAATCTTTGAAGAAAACGGTATCTCTAAAAAAGACAAAGTAAAAAGCCTTGATTATAGTCAAAAAAAGTTACTTTCTTTATATTCTCTTTTTACGAAAACAAGAAATATAGTTTTTGATTTAAGTGGAGAAGGTCCTGTTGGAGCTATAAAAACATTTGATTTTGTTAAAGATCAAATTAAAAATGATGGTGCCGCAATTTTAATTGATTGGGCGGGAAGTGATGTGAAAGATAAATGTTCAAAAGTTGTTACTATTGAATGGCTTATTGAACCTAGAAAAGGAACTTTATTATAAAACCTGCAAATTAAAATGGTTGGGAGAATTTGTTTAAGCTAATTGATTTTTAAGATGAAAGATGAAAAAACTAAAATCAGAAAAATACAAAATCAAGATCTAGATTTCGTTTACAAAGCAATCTGCGAACTCGAAAAGGAAATTCTAGATTTTGAAGTTTTCGAAATGATATTTAATGAAAACATTTCAAATCCAAAAAATCTGTATCTCATTGCTGAAAACAAAAATGAAGGTTTAGGTTTTATTAGTTTTCATACCCAAAATCTCCTTCATCATTGCGGATTGGTTGGTGAGATTCAGGAGTTTTTTATTCATCAAAAATATAGAGGTCAAGGTGTTGGACGATTATTAATAAATGAGATTTTAGATTTTGCAGAGAAAAATGGATTGAAAAGCATTGAAGTAACGACAAATAAAAAACGTGTAGAGAATGTCGCGATTTATGAAAGTTTGGGTTTTAGGTTAAGTCATAATAAGTTTACGATTTATAAATAAAGAATTATCAGTCTAGTTTGTCATTTCGACGAAGGAGAAATCTTCACGAGAAGCTCGGCAATGATTGGCTTGTTGAAACGGAGTTACTTGCGAAGATTTCTCCTTCGTCGAAATGACAAGATTGTGAAAAAATAATTAGGATGAACAAACTAAATCCATCAATAAAGCATCATTTAGTAATTGCCATTCTCATTAGTTTATGGCTTTTCGTTTTTGCTTTTGTTATAAAACCTTTTGATGACGGAACCATAAATTTCAGAGCTTGGTTTTTAATCAGTTTTGGTTTTAGTGTAATGGCATTTTTGTGTTATGGTCTTTTAGCTTTTATTCAAAAAAGCTTTTACAAAAGAATAGGAAAGTGGAACATCAGTTTAGAAATAACAGCCATTTTTCTATTTTATGTACTGTATTTAATTGGAGTTTTTGCTTTTTATAAAAGTCCAATTTTAAATGGTGGATATGATTTTTCAGAGTTCTTTTCGATAATCTTTATAAAAGTCGCTTTGATTTTGACACCTGTAATCATTCTCGCAAGAAGATATTTAATTAAGCTTATTCCAAAGGAGAGAGATGTTTTGATTTTTAAAGGAGAAAACAGATTAGACATTCTAAAAATCAATAAAGCTGATTTGGTCTGTATTTCGAATGCACAAAATTATATAGAGATTTTTTATATTGAAAATAATAAACTCCATTCGAAACTTATTCGATCTTCTCTCAAAAAAGTGCTTGACGATTTTGGATTTTTGGTTCAAATCCATCGTTCACATTTAATAAATCCATCGCATTTTAAATCTTGGAGAAATTCAAATACAATTATTTTGACTCAAATTGAACTTCCGGTTTCTAAAAATTATAAAGATGTTTTATTGGCATTGTAATTTCATACCTAAAATAATACATTTCGTACCTAAGTCAATAAAATAAAGCTTTCAGATAAATTTTCATTCTAGTTTTACTTCATCAATTTTTAAAACAAATTATGAAAACAAAACAACGCTGCCTGATCGGATTACTGTTTTTTCTAATCAGTTACTTATTCTTTTCTAAACTTTTACCAAGTTTAAGCGAATCTATAGATTTTGCACATTGGTTTAATTTAATTGGAGCTTGTTTTTTGCTTTCGTTTAATGACGCATTTCCAAGAACAAAGACAAATAAAGTAACTTCTGTTTTGACAGCTTTAGGTGTTATTGCGCATATTGGTCTATGTACAATCGATTTTATAATGTCAAGTTACGGAAATAATGAAACTGCAAAAGAAGCATTAGGTCAGCATATCAGCAATTCACCATTAATTTTTTATCCGTTTGTGGCTGTTGGTCCGTCTTTACTTTTTCTTGGTTTGGCTTTGCATGCATTTACTTTTATAAAAACAGAAACGGTAAAGTCTTTAATGGTAATTTTTGGTTCGGCTGCTGTGGGATTTTCCTTTTTTGCTTTAAAAAATGGAATTTTAATGTTTTTGAGTTGTGTAATTTTTGTTTTAGGATTGGGGTTGTTGCTTTATGTGCCAAGAACTTTGTCAAAGTTTTTTTAAGACAATCTTGCCATCCTGAGCGAAGTCGAAGGACGCGTTAGTTGCTCGACAAAGATTGGAATATTGTTGCGGAGCTGCTTGTGTGTCCTTCGACTTCGCTCAGGATGACAAACTGTATGATATAGAAATAAAAAACCGAAGCATTTGCTTCGGTTTTTTGTTTTAATTTCTTACTCTGGATTTTCTAATTTTTTTAATTTTTCGGTCAGGTATTCAATCTTTTCATTTTTCAATTCGATAATTTCAAGTCTTGCCTGAGCAAGTTCTTTGTAATCTATATTTGTATTTAATTCGGCATTTTGAGTGCTGATTTTTAACATAGATCCTTCACCTGTTATCATCCAATTGGCATCAATATCAGAATATCTTTTTAATAAATTTTGAATAGGTGTAATTCCTGCATTTGTTCTTTGTTTACAGATTTCTGTAAATAAAGATGTGCTTATGTTCAGTTCCTCTGCAAATTTTTTAGGATTTGATACCATGTTTCGATCCTTTAAGTAATTGTAAACCTCTAAAAATCTTTTAGTTATATCGTTCATTAAGAAAATCTTTACAGAATTTTGTATTTGTATGCATTTACTTACAGAATTATGTATATATTTGCTACAGTGATAAACAAAGGTATAAATAAACTTTTTTGTTATGACAATCGAACAAATTAAAAAGAGCACAATTTATGGGGATTATACTTTGCTTGCCCTTGTGTTGGGTATTAAGGTGCCGGCTGCTAAAATGAGGTTTCTTCGAGGCGATGAAACAGCAACAAAAGTCTTGATTAAAATTATTGCTAATCGCGAGAAATTAATTAAAGAATTTGTGGCGGAAGATAAAAAACGAATGCACAAACAATAGACATTTTATGTCAAAAATTAAGAATAATAAAGATAAGTGAAATGAAGAAAATTACGTTTTTAGTATTGATGATTCAAGGTGTGTTTGTCTTTTCACAAAACAAAACTGTCGTTACCATGTATGGAGAAAAAGTTACCATAAACCCTTATGTAAATAACGGGCTTACGGCTAACAATGGTTATATCCAGCTGGGCGGCGCTTTAACACAGCCTTCGGTTTTAACCACGACGAGTGCTTTTACTCTGGCTTTAAAAGGACTGCAAACGGGTGCTGCAGCCGATAATCTTGTGGTAACAGATGCTAATGGTGTTTTAAAAACAATTACAAAAGATGCTTTATCAAGCGGGATTACAAAAGGTTCTCTGTTAAGTACAAATGCTACTATAGCAATTACAGGCGGAACAAACAAATTATTTGACGGTGATGCCATTATTGATATTGCGCCGGGAGTATCAAATACAACGCTTACTACAAATAGCGCCGGAAAAGTGGTTTGGTCTGCAGGTTTACCATGGATACTTGACGGGAATAATAATGGAGCTGTTAAGTCTATTGGAACTAATGATAATTTTGATTTGCCAATAGAGACAAATAATGTTGAAAGAATGCGTGTTACTTCTACTGGGCAGGTTTTAGTTAATACAGCTACAGCTTTAACAGGAGGAGCAAATACAAAATTGCAGATCAATAATGGTACTACAGCTGGAGCTTTGCAGATAAAAGATGGAACACAAGCGGCTGGCAGAGTGTTAACAAGTGATGCAAATGGTGTAGGGACTTGGCAACCTAATGTTGGAACCCAAACATCTAATTATAGAACCTATTACTGTAATATTAGTAGTGATTTGATACTAAGCCAGGGGGTTTCTTATTCGCTTCCTGGAATTGATTCATACACCGCGCCAAATACCGGAAAATATGAATTGATTTTTCATTCGTTTTTTATTAATGATGGGGCAGTTGCTGAAAATAAATCTTTTTATGTACAAATATTTATAAATGGAGTAGGGTATTCAAGTGATGAAACATATTATTATACGGCAGCTGGCGGTTACTTAAACATTCATTATCCAGCTATTTTTCAAGCAAATGCAGGAGATGTTGTAACGTTGAAAATTGCAGCGGTTGTGGGAGCGCCATTAAGGATATCATCAGGTTTAGCATCTAGAAATCGTTTGGATATTATTTTTCTAGGAGTTTAATTTTGGTTGTAGTATTTAGTTAATGTCTTTCTGTTAAATAGGGGTTAAAGTATTTTATTTAGAATATTTTTTAACCTTTTAAGTGTGCTAAACCCGACAAGTTTTCAAAACTTGTCGGGTTTTATTATATTCTTTTGAGAATGTAAATTTGTCAAAGTTTAAAACTTCGGCAAAGGTTTTTAAATGTAATCTTGTCATTGCGAAGAACGAAGCAATCTCAACGCGTTTATTATTGTTAGTGTGGTTGCTTCGTTCCTCGCAATGACAAACTTTGTGTTATAAAAAAACCGAAGCATTTGCTTCGGTTTTTTTATTGGAATTTCTTAATCAATCCATTTATAATAACGAGCTCCAATTAAAACAGGAATCTCTTTTTCGATTCTGTCTAAAATCCATTCGTTTTTTGGAGTTCTTATACTTTGTTTTTGTTCTTTTTTATGAAGGCTTTCGTAAGTGTTGAAATCAATTTCTGTGCTTTCGGTTAAATTTTCAAAAAGCTTTACGTTTTCTAAAGCTGATTTCCATTCTGGCTGAATCGTTCCTTCAAAAACTTTCGATTTTGATCCGCTTCCATAAGCAAGGAAACCAAATTTAGTTCCTGCAACTTCTTTTTTTGTATCATAAAAATGAGCCAAAGTCGATAACAATCCCATGAAAATAGAACCAGTGTAAAGGTTTCCTATTAAAGAAGAAGCCAATTCTGCAGGTTGTAATTTCTCGGTTACAAAACTTCTGTAATCATCAGATTTTGCCACTTCTTTAATTTTTGTCTGATAATCGGCTGGTGCAATATCATCAGCGATAATTTTTTCGGCACTGTCTAAAGCGTAGATTTCAGATAACATTCTTCTTCCCTGGAAAGAATATGGCAGGTGCATTACGATACTGTGCCAAGTGTTATAAAGAGTTTCGGTAGTGTTTTTTAATTTTTTGAATGAAAAGTAGGCATTGCGCGTACGATCCATATAACATTGGTTAGAATATTGTCCGTCAAAAACCGGCTGGTCTTTATGGATTTCAATTTCGGCTTCTAAATTGTCAAACCAAGGGTCGTTGCTGGTATTTTTTGTAATTTCTTCTTTAGAGATAGTTCTGTATGGTTTAAAGAAATCGAAAACGCCTTTTGTGCTTGTTGCCCAATTGTCATCAAAAGCAATAATTTTTGGGTCTGCGGTAATCAGCATTGCAACTGCTCCGGCACCTTGCGTATATTCTCCGCCAGAGTTTAAGTCGTATTTTGCAAAATCAGAAGTAACTACAATTGCTTTTTTTGCTGGATTTAATTTTACGAAATCAAGACAGTTTTGCATCGCGTCAACTCCGCCAATGCAGGCAAAAGTAAAATCTACAACATCACATTCTGCTAGTGAATCTTCGCCAAATTTTTGCTCCATTAAACTAATTAAATAAGAAGCAATTGGTTTAGAGCTGTCAATGCTGCTTTCGGTACCAACATAAATTCGGCTTATTTCTTTTAAGTCAATTTTATTATCAATGATAAGCTTGGTTAAAGCATTTGCTCCAAAAACAACAGCGTCCTGATGAACGTCCGGGAAAGTCATTTTTAGTAATCCAAGACCTTTTTCTAATTTTTCTGGTTCAATATTTCTGGCAATGGCCAAAGTTTTTATGGGTAAATGTATGTTTGCTACGTCAAAAGATATAGCATCAATTCCTGTTTTCATTCTTATTTTTTTGAGCCGCTAAAGGTAAAACTATGTTGCGGAATGACAATTTTTTACTTTGATAAAATTCCGGACATAGAACACTTTTGAAGAAAACAAATCAAAACTTTGAATAAAATAACAATATGATAAATTTTTAGTAATCTACTTAGAATAGATTTTTTCTTTTAAAGCTTGAAAAGCATTGCTTTGGGGCTTCTATAGTAAATTATTTTTAAGCAGCTCAATTATTGTACGTAAAAGTACGTATGTTTAATCTATTTTAAAATCATTATAAATAACAGCGAAATGGTTGTAGTTCTTTTGTAATTGAGTTATTTTTGTCTAATTTTTTAAAACAAACTACTTAAACACTTATGGCACAATCTGCACTATTGAATGCTTCCATCTTAAAGAAAGTAGCTATGGCTCTTTCGGGAATATTCTTAATCACGTTTTTAGCGCTGCATGTTTCCTTAAACTTTATTTCTATTTTGAGTGAAGACGTTTTTAACGAGGCTTCTCACTTTATGGGATACAATCCGCTGATACAATATGTAATGCAGCCAATTTTGGCATTTGGAGTAATTTTCCATTTCGTAATGGGATTTGTACTTACTGCTCAAAACAGCGCGGCAAGACCAATTGCATATGCTAAATACAACGGAGCTGCAAACGCTTCTTGGAGTTCTAGAAATATGATTATTTCTGGATTGGTTATTTTGGCTTTCTTAGGATTGCACTTCTATGATTTCTGGTTTCCTGAAGTTAGCTATAAATATATAGCTGGTACGGCACCAGATGCTACAAGGTATTATGGAGAGTTAGTTCATAAATTTCAAAGCCCGGTTCGTACAGCATTATACTGTGTGTCTTTCATCCTTTTAGGATTTCACTTATGGCACGGGTTTGCATCTTCTCTTCAATCTGTAGGGATGCACAACAAATACTCTAGATTTTTAGCGAAAGTAGGTTACTGGTTTGCAGTGGTAGTTCCTGCAGCTTTCGTAATTATCGCTTTATTTCATCATTTCAAACAATAATTAATATCAATTATAATGGCATTAGATTCAAAAATTCCAAATGGTCCTATAGCGGACAAATGGACAAATTATAAAGATCATATTAATTTAGTAAACCCTGCTAACAAACGTAATTTAGATATTATTGTAGTTGGTACAGGTTTAGCTGGAGGTTCGGCTGCGGCTACTTTGGCTGAGTTAGGATATAACGTAAAAGCATTCTGCTTCCAAGATTCTCCACGTCGTGCGCACTCTATTGCTGCACAAGGAGGTATCAATGCTGCAAAAAATTATAAAGGTGATGGTGACTCAGTTTACAGATTGTTCTACGATACTGTAAAAGGTGGTGACTACCGTGCACGTGAGGCAAACGTTCACCGTTTGGCTGAGGTTTCTGCAAACATTATTGACCAGTGTGTGGCTCAAGGGGTGCCATTGGCTCGTGAATACGGCGGACTTTTAGATAACCGTTCTTTTGGAGGAACTTTGGTTTCTCGTACATTTTATGCACAAGGACAAACTGGACAGCAATTATTGTTAGGAGCTTATTCTGCAATGAACCGTCAGATTGGTCGTGGAAAAATTAAAATGTACAACCGTCACGAAATGCTTGACATTGTAATCGTGAACGGAAAAGCGAGAGGTATTATCGCTCGTGATTTAATTACAGGAAAAATAGAAAGACATTCTGCTCACGCGGTAGTAATTGGTTCTGGAGGATACGGAAACGTATTTTTCCTTTCAACAAATGCTATGGGAAGTAACGCAACAGCAGCTTGGAAAATTCATAAAAAAGGAGCGTTTTTCGCAAATCCTTGTTACACACAAATTCACCCAACATGTATTCCGGTTTCAGGAGATCACCAGTCAAAACTGACTTTGATGTCTGAATCTTTACGTAATGACGGTCGTATTTGGGTTCCAAAAAACTTGGAAGATGCAAAAGCTATCCGTGAAGGGAAGAAAAAAGCAATTGATTTATCTGAAGAAGAAAGAGATTATTTCTTAGAAAGAAGATATCCTGCGTTTGGTAACTTAGTTCCTCGTGACGTTGCGTCTCGTGCGGCTAAAGAAAGATGTGATGCTGGTTTTGGTGTTAACAAAACGGGTGAAGCAGTTTATTTAGATTTTGCGGCGGCTATCGAACGTTACGGAAAAGAAGCTGCTCACGTAAAAGGTTTGAATGAAAATGACAAAGCTTTAATTACTAAATTAGGAACTGATATTGTAAAAAGTAAATACGGAAACTTATTCCAAATGTACTTGAAAATTGTTGACGAAGATCCTTATGTAACACCAATGATGATTTACCCGGCGGTTCACTACACAATGGGTGGAACTTGGGTTGATTATAACTTGATGACTACAATTCCTGGATGTTTCTCAATTGGAGAATCTAACTTCTCTGATCACGGAGCAAACAGACTTGGAGCTTCTGCTTTAATGCAAGGTTTAGCTGATGGATATTTCGTATTGCCATATACTATTGGAGATTATTTAGCTCCGGATATTAAAATGGGACCAATTTCTACAGATTTACCAGAATTCGTTGAAGCTGAAAAAGCGGTTGTAGATCAAATCAATAAATTCATCAATAACAACGGTAAACATTCTGTAGATTATTTCCACAAAAAACTTGGAAAAATCATGTGGGATAAAGTAGGTATGGCTCGTAACGCTAAAGGATTAACTGAAGCTATCGAAGAAATTGCTGCTTTACGTGAAGAGTTTTATAAAGATGTAAAAGTTCCTGGAAGCCCTTACGAATTTAATCAGGAATTAGAAAAAGCAACTCGTGTTGCCGATTTCTTAGAATTAGGAGAATTGTTCGCTAAAGATGCTTTACACCGTAACGAATCTTGTGGAGGTCACTTCCGTGAGGAATACCAGACAGAAGAAGGAGAAGCACTTCGTGACGATGATAACTTTGCATACGTTGCAGCTTGGGAATACAAAGGAAAACCAAGTGATGCCGTATTACACAAAGAACCACTTAATTACGAAAACATTAAATTAGTACAGCGTAGCTATAAATAAGAATTTGGTCGAAAGCCCAAAGTCTTAAAGTCAAAAGGCAGAATGTGCCAAGCGACTTTCGACTTTCGACTTGATGACTTTCAAACTCAAACAGTATGAAACTTACATTAAAAATATGGCGTCAAAAAAACGCTCAAGATAAAGGAGGGATTGTAGAATATCCTATTGATGGAATCGAGCCGGATATGTCTTTCCTTGAAATGTTAGACGTTCTTAACGAAGGTTTAATTAACAAAGGAGAAGAGCCTGTAGCATTTGATCACGATTGTCGTGAAGGAATCTGCGGAATGTGTTCTTTATTCATCAACGGAGAAGCGCACGGACCAGACAGAGGTGTTACAACTTGTCAGTTACACATGCGTATGTTTAAAGATGGTGATACAATTTTTATCGAACCATTTAGAGCAAAAGCTTTCCCGGTAATTAAAGATTTAGTTGTTGACAGAAGTTCTTTTGACAGAATTCAACATGCAGGAGGATTTATCTCTGTAAATACTTCAGGAAATACAATCGACGCTAATACTATTCCAATTCCAAAAGACGACGCAGATAAATCATTTGACGCTGCAGCTTGTATTGGATGTGGAGCTTGTGTTGCAACTTGTAAAAACTCTTCGGCAATGTTATTCGTTTCTGCAAAAGTTTCTCAATATGCATTATTGCCACAAGGTAAAGTTGAAGCAACTGACCGTGTATTAAACATGGTTCACCAAATGGATTTAGAAGGTTTTGGTAACTGTACAAATACAGGAGCCTGCGAAATCGAATGTCCAAAAGGAATTTCGCTTGAAAATATCGCACGTATGAACCGTGAGTATTTAGCAGCAAGCTTGAAAGGATAATACATACAATTTAGTATATTTAAAAAACGCTTCCGTTACGACGGAAGCGTTTTTTGTTTGTTTATGACATTCTGTAAAATTTTTATCCCGGAGCTTTTTTAAGCTTCGGAGAAGCAAAACATTTATAGCAAAGAATAAATGTTTGTAATATAAAGCTCCAGAGGAGCGGCACATATTTAGATTATAAAAAACATGCCGCTCTTCTGGAGCTTTTTTAGTTGTCTTATTTAAATCTATACATATTTTACCCCGCTGGGGTTTTGGGGATACAATATCTATAGGTTATTACGTCGAATGGAAAGAGTTGTTCTTCTCATGCAATCTTTTTTCTTATTCATAATACAACTGCGATTCACTGATTTCCTGTTTTTCTTTTCCTTCCTGTTGTATAAAACAAGTTAAAGTAGTACCTCCAACCTGATCAAAATAGCTGATGTTGATTTTATGAAATCCTTTTTCGAGTTTAATAACTCCGTAAGCTTCATTAAGCCAATGTATGCCGTCGTTGTTTACAACTAGTTCATTGTCTATAAAAAGCTTCGATCCGTCATCTGAAAGCGTTGAAATTGTATAATTTGCTGTTTCTGGAATAAAGATATAGCCGTCAAATTTTAAGCCGATATAACGTTCTAATTTCGTTTTCCATTTTTCAGCACTTATTTTGCCTTCAAAAATGCCCGAATTAACAGGTTTTGTCAATTCTAAATCCTGAACCTGCTGAAAAGTTCCGGTATAATAATCGAATTTTAAACCCTTTTTTGTTGGTTTTAGTGCTAAGGTCGGTTTCAAATCTGGATTTCGAACTAGTATTTTACTGATCGAACTTTTTCTGCCGCCCGGACTGATTTGGACTGTTTTTATAATTCGGAATTCTCCTTTTGGAATATGTATCGTTACAGGTTTTGTATAAAGTTCTGCCGTTTCATCTGGATTGTAACCGTCAATTGTGTAGAATATCTGCCCGTTTTTAATTGTGGGTTTTAAGTCTAAAATATAACTTGATGCAATTAAAGCGGTTTCTTCAGATCCAAAAGGAATTGGAACTTTATACATTCTTTTTTGTGCTTCGAGTTTCTCTAAATGATGCGGAATTTGATTTAGAATAAAACGGTTGTAATTCTTGTTTTTGGGTTCAGTCCACGCAATTTCTGCTAAAGCAAAAACTCTTGGATAAATCATATAATTTAATTTCGCAGGAGTTGTCAAATATTCAGACCAAAGATTAGACTGTACGCCCATAATGTATTTTTGCTCCTCAACCGTTAAGCTGTCTACAGGAGTTGGATTGTAATTGTATATTTTTTCAACCGTTGTTAATCTTCCAATTGTTAAAGGTTCCTGAGGAGAATAACCTTGGTTGTAATCCAGATA
This sequence comes from Flavobacterium johnsoniae UW101, assembly GCF_000016645.1. Classification (NCBI taxonomy): domain Bacteria; kingdom Pseudomonadati; phylum Bacteroidota; class Flavobacteriia; order Flavobacteriales; family Flavobacteriaceae; genus Flavobacterium; species Flavobacterium johnsoniae. Next base: position 738,650 of record NC_009441.1, on the reverse strand, counting down.
CAGCACTTGCTCAGGATTCATAATCACAAAATGCTTTTGTTTTGCAGCGCTGATGCCGCCAGATTCGCCTCGCCATGACATTACAGCTGCATTTGGCGCAAGTCCGCCTTCCAGCATTTCGTCCCAGCCCAGGATTTGCCTTCCATTTGCGTTTAGGAATTTTTCAATTCGTGTTGTTAAATAGCTTTGCAGTTCATGTTCGTCTTTTAAACCTAAAGCTGCAATTCTCTTTTGACAGTTCGGACATTCTTTCCATCTTGCTTTTGGGCATTCATCTCCGCCAATATGAATGTATTTACTCGGAAATAAAGCCATAACTTCTGTTAAAACATCTTCTAAAAAAGTAAAAGTTTCTTCTTTTCCGGCACAAAAAATATCTTCAAAAACGCCCCATGATTCTACAACTTTATAATTTCGATCCGGAAAACAAGATAGATTTGGATAAGCCGTTACCGCTGCAGTGGCATGACCCGGCATTTCGATTTCGGGAATAATATTTACATAATGGTCTTCGGCAAATTTTACAACGTCTTTAATTTCTTCCTGAGTATAAAATCCGCCATATGGATTTCCGTCAAAAAAATACGGGAATCGTTCAAATTTATTGCCTACTAAAGTCTGTGCTCTTTTAGATCCGACTTCGGTAAGTTTTGGGTATTTTTTTATTTCAATTCTCCAGCCCTGATCATCGGTTAAATGCCAATGGAAATTATTTAATTTATAATAAGACATTTGTGCGATAAAATCTTTTATAACATTAACCGAGAAAAAATGACGGCACACATCGAGGTGAAGCCCGCGGTAGTCGTATCTGGGCTCGTCTTCGATAGTTGCAAAGGGTAATTTTATTTCCTGATTTTTGGGCTGGTTCGGCAAAAGCTGCAATAAACTCTGAACTGCATAAAATAATCCTTCTTCACTTCCGGTAACGGTTATTTTTTTGGAAGAAATATTGATTTTATAGCCTTCTTTTTTTGAAGCTGGCGATGGTTTTTCGGCAATAAACAAAACTTCAATATTGCTTTTTTTATTTGGTGTATTAGCATTTACTGCCGACTCAAAAATTTGTGCAGTTTTTAATTCTTTTGCGCTGTATGTATTTTTGTCGAATGCAATTTTGATTTTTCCGTTTATACGAATACTGTCTCCGTTTGTTTTATAAAAATTGGGAGCGGGAATTATCAAAGTGTTATCACAAGTACTTTGCGCATTTCCGAAAGAGAAACAGAAAATCAAAAGAAGAAATATACTTTTTTGCATGGTTACTTTTTTGTTTTGTTAAACAAATTTAAGGTTTGTTAGTTAGTTTGCATTTTTTTTGCAAAAGGTATTTGTGTGTAAATGTCTTTAAAATAGTGTAATTAACTTTTTAATTACTTTGTGTTATAATTTGTTTCGCAAGAATATTGCATTTATTGTTTACATTTGTTCAAAAAAAGAATTCGCATGAATAATGATAATGAAGTGGTTAATTACACTAAAGAAGAACGTAAAAATCTTATTTTAAAAGAGATTAACTTGCATACTCGTGTAAGTTTTGAAACCCTTTCGGCTAAATTATTTGTTTCTGAAGATACTGTAAGACGTGATATAAATGAACTTGAGTCAGAATCTTTATTGATTAAAGTAAAGGGCGGCGCGATGACAAAAGCCTATCACCATTCTTCATCTAATCAGACCTATGCGGGCGAATCTAAACAAATTATTGCACAAAAAACTTTAGGCCTTCTTCGTGACGGCATGGTTTTGCTAATTGGAGGCGGTACTACAATTAGAGAATTCATTCGGCTAATTCCTAACGATTTAAGTTTGACTATTTTTACTGTTACGGTTTTATCTGCAGTTGAACTTTTGGATAAACCCAACGTTAAAATTATCATGATTGGCGGCAGCATTTCGTCTTACAGCCAAATGTGTGTGAGTGGCGATGTTTACAATCAACTGGCTAATATTAAAGTCGATTTATTAATATTAGGAACCAATGCTTTAGATATCGAAGGCGGTTTCTCAGATTCTGACTGGGAAACGGTTCAGGTTAAAAAAGCAATGATTCAGGCTTCAGAAAAAACAGCGATTCTTACGATTTCTGAAAAACTGGATACGGTGCTAAAAATGAAAATTGCCAACTTATCTGAAGTAGATTACGTTGTGACGGAAGTTGATCCAAGCGACGAAAAATTACAATCATATAAGAAGGCAGTTCCAAGTTTAGTTTTTATTTAATCCCAATTCTTCATTAAAAAATTGATCCAGTTCTGGTGAAAGATTTTATCTAAATCTTCATCAGAATAACCGTTGTTTTTAAATATCAGAACCAATTTTTGTAAATCGGCAATGGTGTTTAAATCATACGGAGATTGTTCTGTACCAAAAGCACCATCTAAATCTGAACCTACGCCAATGTGATTCGCATTTCCAGCCAATTGACAAATGTGATCCATGTGTTTGAAAACGGTTTCAAGATTGCAATTCATTTCTAACGGCATCGAAACACCTCTTTCCCAATTTGGAACCAGCATCCACGCATCTAAAGCACCGCCAATAACGGCTCCTCTAGAAATTAAAGCTTTGATCATTTCATCGCTGTATTGGCGATTATGATCAACCAGACTCCTGCAATTGTTATGACTTGCCCAAACGGGGCCGTTATAATTATCTAAAGCCTGCCAAAAAGCATCATCGCATAAATGCGTTGCGTCCAGAATTATATTTAAACGTTCCATTTCTTTTAATAAATCAATTCCGTTTTGATTCATTTTTCCAGTTGCGTCCGTTCCGTTTGCATAACGCCCAGGGCCGTAATGCGCAGGGCCAATCGCACGTAATCCGTAATTGTAGGCTTTTTCTAAATACGAAATATCAATAATGGAATCAGCACCTTCTAAACTCAAAATATAGCCAATTGGTTTTTTATCGTTTGACGTTCCGTCGTTCCATAAATCAATTTGTTTCTGGAGCGATTTTTTATCTGTAATTTGGGTTATTTCTCCCGCTTCTTCCATGGCTTTGTACCACGCCAGCTGTCCTTGTGTTTGTGCCCAGGCCTGTTCAGGAGAATTCCAGCCCGGAATTAAACTGTCTGGTTTTACAAATCTTGCAATTTGCGTAGCTACCACAATTCCTATATTGCCTTTGCGTAAATCAGGAAATGAAACCGTTGCACGTTCACGGTCTGGTTTGTCGGTCATTCCTTTTTCTAAACTGCGCAGCGTGGGAACATCATTTCTTAAATCACGATTCCATTCCATTGCATTCATGCTCAGGTCTAAATGGGCGTCTATTATAAACATATATTTTTGACTTAAATTTTATATACTAATTTCTCTGCTTCGGGCCGCAACTTTCCATTGATCGCAAATTTGATGTCCTTTATTTACAACCTGAACAGCATCATAAAGTGCGCAGGTAGGGCAGACATGATAAGGAAGCGCATAAATGGTGTCACCAATTTTATACTCGTTTTTTCCTTGGTTTTCCAAAATCAAATGCTCTTCAGAATGTGCTGTCGGAATCAGATTTTCATCATTTAAAATCACCAATCGTTTATCAATTGGATTTTCTGAAGAAACAGCTTTGTAGCCAATGTCAATACAAAGCGTAGAATTTGTTGGTTTTGAAATGATAGTTCCAACGATTACCAAAGCAGGTTTAAAATTTTGTTCTGGTAAATTAGATTGATAATTAAAATCCCAAAAAACAAAAGTTCCAGGACTGCATTCTACGTTTTCCTGAGTTGCATAAAAAGGAAATGTATTAGAACCTCCGGCAACAATTTTTAATTCGTAACCCAGTTTTTCCCCAATCGCTTCTGCTTTTTCTTTTATTTCAGAAAATGAGTTTGAAGCTGTATGGGTTCGTTCTTCAACGGTTCCTTTTAAATGACCGTCGTAAATATGAATGCCTTCAAAATGAAGATTTTTTAACTTAACAATTTTATCAATTAAAGCCGTCCAATCTTGCGAAATGGAGAATCCGGTTCTGTTCATTCCGGTATTTAAATCCAGATAAACATTCAGTTTCAGGTTGTTTTCTTTAGCAGTTTCATTTAAGGCTTTCGCCGATTCCAGATTGTCGACAATAGTCGAAAAATAAGTATCCGGATATTTTTGAAGCAGCGAAATCCATCTTTCCTTTTTAATTCCAACAGGCTGGTAGGCGAGAAGAACATCTGGAATTTCGTGAATCGCTGCAAGTTCGGCTTCGGCAATTGTGGCACATTTTATCTTTTTGATATTATAGATTTTAAACAATTCCAGAATTTCGCCAATTTTATGTGTTTTAATATGAGGTCTTAGTTTTTGCGTGTCACCGCTTACTGAGCGAATAAGACGCTCCAGATTAAACCGGATACGATCTTCGTAAACAGCTAAAAACGGCGTATCAATTAAGATATCAGATTTAATTTTCCACCAATTTTCTTCCATAACTTAGTTTCTTGTTTTTTCTACTACTTCAATTAAATTTTGAAAAGCCTGGAGCGCTTCTTCATAATTTAAATTCAAAAGCATTTCTTTTGAAAATAAATTTGAACCAATTCCAACGCATACCACTCCAGATTTAAACCACGATTTTAAATTGCTTTCTTCAAGGGTTACGCCTCCTGTGGGCATTATTTTTAAATTTGGGAAAGGCGCTCTTATTGCTTTTACATATCCCGGTCCGCCAATTTTATCAGCCGGAAAAAGTTTTACAACTTCGGCACCCAGTTTGTTGGCATGAAGAATTTCATTTAAGGTTGCAGCGCCCGGAATCCAGTAAATATTGTTTTTAAAACAGTAATTGCCAATTTCCAGATCAGTGTGCGGACAGATAATACAATCTGCTCCCAATTGATGATAAGTTTCGGCATCGGCCACACTTAAAATCGATCCCACTGCTATTTTTACATCTAAATTGTTTTCTTTTTTAAAAGCTGTCATTTGAGCAAAAACTTCTTTTGCATCATCTGCACGAGCTGCGAACTCGATAATTTTTATGCCAGCATCAGCCGCTGATTGCAATACGATTTGGGCTGTTTGGATATTGATTTGGGTTACTAACGGAAGTACACCTTGCGTTTTTAAAATGCTGTACATATTCTTTTTTTATCTGTTAATTCTATTGCTTGAACCATTTTTAATAAAATGACGTATTTCGTCGAGCGTGCTTATGGCAAAATCTCCGTGTATACTTTGTTTGATTACGCCGCAGGCTGCAGCCCATTCGATACATTCCTGAGCGGATAATTTATTGGATAATCCGTATAGTAATCCGGCATTAAAAGCATCTCCGGAACCAATTTGGTCAGTTACAACGTGTATTTTATGTTCCGGCGTTTGGTAAAAATTACCTTCATGCATCAATAAACCTTTGTATAAATGTGCCGGTCCGTCTGATTTTCTAAAACTCATGGCAAGTGTTTTTAGAAAAGGCATTTTTGCTTTTAATAATTCGAAGGTTTTTTGGAAACGTGCTGCATCAGATTCATTTTTATCGGTTTTGATTCCGAAGTAAATTTCAATTGCATCTAAGTCGGCTACGGTTATAGTGCTGTATTGTAATAAATCGGGCATAATTTCAGACGGATGTTTTCCATACTGCCACAATTTTGATCTGTAATTAAAATCAGAAGAAATAGGAAGGCCTTTTTTATGCGCTGTCAAAATTGCTTCTTTACAAGCTAAACCAGCTTCATTAGAAACTCCCGGACTTATTCCTGACCAATGAAAATGCATAGCATCTTCTAAAACTTCATTCCAGTTAATTTGGTCTTTTTGAATCGTTGCAAAAGACGAATTGCTTCGGTCGTAAATAACCTGCGATTGTCTGATTTGATTTCCGGATTCGACAAAATATAAGCCCAGACGTTCCCCGCCATAAACACATTTTGAAGTATTGACTTTGTATTTCTGAAGTTCGTTTAAAGCCAGTTGTGCCAAGTCATTTTGGGGCAATCGGCTGATATAATCGGTTTGTATTCCGAGCTGCGAAAGTAAAACACAAACATTGGCTTCGGCACCGCCTACATGAACTTTTATTTCATCTGCCTGCGTAAATCGGTTTCCATTGGCAACATTCATCCGAAGTAATAATTCTCCAAATACTGCTATTCTTGTTTGTGAGGTAATTTTATTCATTGTTGTCTTTTTTTTGCCACAGATTTTTATTGATGAACGCGACGCTTAATTTTTAACACATAGAAACATAATTTTTGAAAGTGTTGAAAAAGGCGTTTCACTTGCATTAATTCACATAATCACTATGTTTTAAAAGCTGGCTTTTTTTGTTATTCTTTATCAAGTAAAAAATCTATGTTTCTATGTGTTTAAATTTTTTTGCCACTCCCGATAGCTATCGGGATTCACAGATTAAAATGTTTTTTTTGCCACGAATTACACGAATTAATTTTTTTACTTCAAGCATATAGAAATTAGTGAAAATTCGTGTAATTCGTGGCGAAAAAAATTAAGCAGCATCTAAAAAATAATCCTTTTTAATCTGTATAATCTGCGGTCTATATTTTTAACGTAACCACAGACTTAGAATCAAAGTATTTCCTTAACCAATACAGATTACTCTTTAATCGTTATCGTCTGTGGTCTAATTTTTTAGAATAATTCGAAAACAGCTTCAACTTCAACAGGAATATTGTCTGGGAGAGAACCCATTCCTACGGCGCTTCTTACTCCAATTCCGTTTTCTTGTCCCCAGACTTCGGCAAATAATTCACTGCAGCCGTTTATTACATAGGGATGTCTTAAAAAATCGCCGCTGCAATTGACCATTCCTAAAACTTTTATGACTCTTTTTACTTTATTCAGGCTTCCAAAATTGGTTACAATTGTAGAAAGCATAGTTAAACCCACTTGTCTTGCGGCTAATTTTCCTTCTTCGATATCCATATCATCGCCAATTCGGCCAATGATTAAGGATTTGTCGTCTCTAACCGGCCCGTGACCAGAAAGGTATAAATATTTACCATCAACTAAATAGGGTTTGTATATGCCCAGAGGCTGAGGCGCCGGCGGTAAAGACAAACCAAGAGTTTCAAATTTTTCTTGAGGTAATAAATTCATGATATTAATGTATTATAGAGTTTAAAATAAAAACGAAAATGATGCCTAAAACAGATACTAAAGATTCCATGACGGTCCAGGATTTAAAAGTGTCTTTTAGGCTGATATTAAAATATTCTTTGAACATCCAGAAGCTTGGGTCGTTTACGTGTGAGCACATTAAACTTCCGGCGCCAACAGATAAAACCAATAAGTTAGGATCGAGTCCTGTGGTTTGCAGTAAAGGAAGCAGAACGCTGGCGGTCATTAATCCGGCGGCTGTAGCAGAGCCCACACAAACGCGAATAATCGCTGCCATTATCCATGCCAATAAATAAGGATGAATGTTTATTTGTGTTAAGGCTCCAACTATAGTTTCGTTTACTCCGCTTACAATCATAACTTCTTTTAAACCTCCGGCTCCGCCCACAATTAGAACAATTAATGCAACATCTTTTATAGCGGTTGCATAATCATCCATAACAGAGGTAATGCTTCGGTTCATTCTGAGTCCTAAAGTATACGTACAGATAAGTAAAGAAATCAGCATAATCATACTTGGTTCTCCTACCGTTTTGCAAATATTTTCTACCGTTTCATTTTTTATGTAAATGGGTAATATTGAAGTGAGCGTTAATCCAAAAACGGGAAATAAAGCAGAGAATAAACTAAGTGAAAAACTCGGGAGTTTACCTTGGTTTACTACTTCTTCAACATTTAAAATTTCATGATCTGATTCGGTTTTGATGTTTTTAAGCAGATTTGAAAACAATAAACCGGCAATAAAAATCGTTGGGACTGCGATTATAATTCCGTAAACCAGAACAAGTCCAATATCAGCATTTAAAATACTGCTCAAAGCCATTGGTGACGGATGTGGGGGCAAAAAACCGTGTGCTACTGAAAGCGACGCCAGCATTGGAATTCCCAGATATACTTTTGAAAGTTTGAACTGATGGGCTACTGAGAAGATTAGTGGTACTAACAAAACAAATCCAACACTATAAAATAGAGGTATCCCAACAATAAATCCGGTGATCATTAAGCCGAGTCGAACGTATTTTCTGCCCGTCCATCCCATAACTGTTTTGGCAATGACATTGGCGGCGCCTGATGAAACGGTAAGTTTGCCAATACAGGTTCCAAAAACAATAATCAGCGTAATAGATCCTAACATTTCGCCCAAACCTTTTTGAACAGTTTGCGACAAAGTGTTTATTGGCAGGCCTAAAAACAGGCCTGCTAATAAAGCTGTTATGATAAAGGCAATAAACGGATTGATTTTAAGCCAAGCTATTTGAATGATTAAAAACGCAATGCATGCCGTAAGAATTAAAATGCTCATTTATCTTTTATTATTAACCCGTTGAGAGTAATTCGTGAAAATTTTATTGAACACATAGTAACATAGATTTCTTTACTTGAAGCAGGAGTTTAAAAAAGCCAGCTTTTAACACATAGATGCTATGTATGTTAATGCAAGTGAAACGCCTTTCAACACTTTCAAAAACTATGTCTCTATGTGTTTAATTACGGCAACGGTTATTATTTTTATTTATCCCACCAGATTCTTGTTGTAAAAGCATCTTCGCCCTGACGCTTAACTGCTTCTGCTAAGTTAGCTGAATTCACTGAATATTCGCTGGTTGGATATTTTAAACGTCTTGGTATTGTGCCATTTGTAACGTTTCCAGGGAAATTTACAGGAGTTAAAACTGGGTATCCGGTTCTTCTCCAATTGGCATAAATTTCTTGTTCGTCTACAAATAATGCGATGTAAATCTGCGTATGAATCTGGTTCATTTTGGCTTCAAAACTTCCTGCGGCATTATACGGATTTGCGGTTAAATATACTGCTGCGTCCGGAATAGCATAAGCAGCACCATAAATTCCCATGTTTAAGAAAGAAGCTTTTACACCTTTTTCATATAAATCTTTATCCGTTTCATTGGTGTACCAGCCTCTTGCTGCAGCTTCCGCTAAATATAAATTGGTTTCGGCATTGCTGATAAGTACAAGCGGTGCATCATATTTAAAAACGGTACTTTGGTTGGGTTCAGAATACGTTCCTTGTTCTGCCGCACTTGGAGCTGTTTTAGTTCCGTTAGGAAAACCTTTTTGAATGGCAAGACTTGTGTTTTGTGAGCCTCCCTGCCAAACTCCTGCATAAACGCTGATTCGAGGATCGGCAGTTGATTGCAGCAAATCGATAAATGTTTTAGCCAGTTTACCGCCTTCAACATTTTTTTGTCCAAAAGACCCCGCTGTAAAATCTTGTCTTCGGGCATCAAAACCAACCGGATTTCGATTAAAATCATTTGGCCCGTCAGTATATTTCATGATTGCATTATCTGTTCCGTTTAAAATTACGCCGCCGGCAATCGCTTTGGTAACCCATGATTGAGATAGGGCAGGATCTACTTTAGATAATCTTAAACCCAGACGAAGCATTAAAGAGTACGAGAATTTTTTCCACTTCGTTACATCTCCGTCATAAATAAAATCAGATTTTCCGAAACTTGGTTTTGCCGGATCTAATCCTGCAGCAGCTTCATCTAATTCTTTTAATAAGTCTTTATAGATAAATTCCTGAGAATCATATTTTGGAAGAAAAACTTGTGTGCTGTTAGCTTTCGCTGCTTCAGAATACGGGATGTCTCCGTATAAATCAGTTAATTTATGATACAAATATACTTTCCAGATTCTGGCAATATTAAGTCGGTTACTGTCGTTTGGACTGTTTTTTAAAGCATCGATTACAATTTGTGTTTCATTTATACCAGTTGGGTACGCCTGATTGAAATAAGCCGAGAAATATACTTCGTTGCTTAAATATTTATCTCCAACCCCAGAAGCTTCTTTATAAGTAGCATAATGCTGCAATAAGCCGCCGCATTCCAGAATATTGGTAAAGAAATAATTATTGTTTAATCCGTCAAGTTGTGCTTTACTGAAAACAAAATTCGGATTTGGTTTATCTACTGAATTTGGGTTCTTATTAATTTCCTCAAAATCCTTGGTACAGGATGTCATACTTCCTAAAAGTATTCCTGTGATATATAATATGGTTAACTTTTTCATGTCTTTTAATTTAAAAATTAGAGATAAAACGAGTTTAAAATTTGACATTTAAACTTAAACCGAAACTTCTGGTTTTTGGCACTCCAAATTGTTCTACACCCTGAGCATTTCCTGCGCTGAATACAGATTCTGGATCTACGTTTGGTGTTTTCTTATAAAGAATGAATAAGTTTCTGGCCACAAATGAAATTGAAGCTCCCTGAAGTTTTGATAATCCTTTTATTTTTTCAATCGGTAATTGATAACCCAGAATGATTTGTCTTAATTTGATAAAGCTGGCATCATAAACAAAAGTTGAAGATATGTTTCTTAAACCGTCATAATATGTTCTTAAGTTTTCTGGAGCGATAACCATATCAACCGGATTTCCGTTTGTATCTACACCTTTAATTGGTAAACCGCTTTCATGACCTTCAAGAGTTAGTTTCGTTAAACCCATACGAGTTCCGTATAAATCAGTTCCAGAGTATAAACTTCCTCCAAATTTACCGTCGATTAAAAAGCTGAATGAAATGTTTTTGTATTTAAACTCATTACTGATTCCTGCTCCCCAAGGATGAACTCCCTGTCCTAATTCTTCAAGCGGACCCTGAGCAATTGTTGCCGATCCGCCGCTTACATTGTAAACCGTGTTTCCATTAGCATCTTTACGTGGTCTGTATCCTTTGATGATACTGTATGGGTGGCCAACATCACTTGTAATCGTAACATATCCGTTTACAGAAGTTGCCATTGTAATAGAACTCAACTGATCTGTAAGTGCTTCGACTGTATTTTCATTATACGAACCATTGAAACTTGCATCCCAGGAAAAGTTTTCAGAATTGATAATTTTACTACTAAGTAAAAATTCAACTCCTTTGTTTCTCATTTTTCCAAGATTTAATAATGCGGTATTAGCTCCCGAAGCATTAGAGATTGTAGTTTCTACAATATCGTTTGTTGTTGCACGATTGTACCAGGCAAAATCAAGATTTAAGCGATTGTTGAAAAAAACTAAATCGGTTCCAACTTCAAAAGTGGTTGAAGTCAACGGACTTAAAGTTGAATTAGGAACTCTCGAACTTGTTGGTCCTTGTAATTGTTGTCCGTTATGTCCGCCCTGAATCATTGAATACGACTGATTTAATGCATACGGATCAGGAGTTGCTCCTCCAACCTGTGCCCAAGAAGTTCTTAGTTTGGCAAATGAAACAAATTCAGGCATTTTTACAATATCCGATACGATAATACTTGTTCCAACAGATGGGTAAAATACCGTATTGTTGTCTTTAGAAAGTGTCGAGAACCAATCCTGACGACCTGTAAAGTTTAGGAAAACAACATTTTTATAATCTAAATCTACCGCACCGTAAACAGAATTTGTTTTTGTTTTTCCGTACGGATATGTATAAGTAAGCGTAGATAAATTGCTCAAAGCATAAAAATCATCCAATACAAAATTAGATCCTTCAAATCTTGTTTCATCTCGCAAAGTGGTACGTGAGTTTACACCAGCCAAAGCATTTAAAGAGAAATTGCCGTAAATGTTTTTCTTAGTATAATTAAGAATGGCTTCTGTATTTAAATTTGATAATTTCGCTTTTTGACCTTGTGCATATCCAACCGGATTGTTAAGAGTTGTTTTTGGGATGTATCCGAAGAAATCATAATCAGTATAATCCTGCCCGATTCTTCCTTGTAAAAATAATTCAGGCGTAAAGTTCAACTTTACATTCAGCATTCCAATGAAACGGTTTTTGGTGTCTTTATTTTTAATTTTATTGACTACAAAATAAGGGTTTGTCGCTACAGCAACCGGATTCCATGCTTCTTCAACGCCATTTTCATCATATCCGGGAGCAAGATTTCTAATATCAACTGTATTAGCAATCATGTACGTTCCCCAGTTTGGATTTGCTTCGGCATCTGAAACGGTAACCCTGTTATTTGATTTTTCGTTGTTATACTGCGCAACAACATCAAACTTTAACCAGTCTGTCATGTTTACATTTCCGGCAATATTTACACTTTTTCTGTTAAAATCTGAGTTAGGAACAACAGATTGGTTGTCTGTGTTTGAAAAAGATAAACGTCCCGCTGCTTTTTCATTTCCGCCAGATAAAGCAATAGAATTAATAAAAGTTGTTCCGGTTTCGTAGAAATTTTTAATATTATTTTTTTGCGGAGAATACGGTCTTGCTACGCCATCAAACTGCACAACATCGCTTCCGTCCATTTTGGCACCCCACGACCAGCGCCCGGCAGCTATAGCTTCAGACTGATTAATTGGTTTTTTACCGTTTGATCCTGAACCGTATTCGTACTGCCAGTCTGGAAAAATAGACGGCGTTTCAAAAGTAAATGACGTATTGTAATCAACTCCAATTCCTTTTTGTGCAGCACCTCTTTTGGTCTGAATCAAAATAACTCCATTTGCTGCATTTGCACCGTATAATGCTGCAGCGGTTCCGCCTTTTAAAACGGTTATGGTTTTAATATCGTCCGGGTTTATTACAGAAGTTCCGTCTCCGCGGTCCACATTAATTCTTGTAGATCCGGGACCATTTCCAATTCCAGGTAAATTAAGTTGTGTGTTGTCAATTGGTAAATCGTTCACTACATACATCGGCTGGTTATTTCCGTTTAGCGAACCATTTCCTCTTATTACAACACGGCTTGATCCGTTTGGTCCTGTTGCTGTGCTGCTCACGTTAACACCTGCAATTTTTCCAACTAAGGCATTGGCAATATTAGTTTCTTTCGCTTTTGTAAATTCAGTTCCTTTAAGTTCTGTTACTGCGTATGCAACTGCTTTTGTGCTTTTTTTAACTCCCAGGGCAGTTACCAAAACCTGATCTAGTACATTTTCTGCAGGTTTTAAACTAATAACTAAATTGGTTTTCTGGTTAAGGTTAAATTCTAAAGTTCCGTAACCCATATACGAAATCACGATTTGTTTTTCATTTTCAGGAACATTGAGTCTAAACTTTCCTGTTTCATCGGTTATCGTCGCTATTTTAGTACTGCTTTTGGCATAAATTGTTGCGCCGGCAATAGGCATTCCATCATCCTGACCTATTACCTGGCCGGTTATCTCAATCTGATTGCTGTTTTGTTGAAAGACATGCATTTTAATTGCAGCTTCTTTTGCATTTGCTGAGAAGATCATCCCCCCAATTAATGCCAATGAAATAAGCTTTGTTTTCATAATAGTTTGGTTTTCATGTTTTTTTTGGTTTTTTATTGGCGAATCAAATATATAGATTTATTTTTCACAGTTGCATTTTTTTTGCAAAAAATGCATTTTTTTTGCAATAAATTTTATTCAAGTATTTTTATAATCCAAAAAAGCTAAGGTTTTAAAGGGTGTTTTGAGAAAATTTTGCAGAATATACTTTTTTGACAAAAAATAATTTTTAGCTGAAAATTCGTATTTTTGGAAAATGAAAATTGCACTTATTCAATCAGATCTTTATTGGGAAGACATTCCGGCAAACAGAAAAAACTTCGAATCGAAAATAAATCAAATCGATTCGCAGGTAAATTTGATCGTACTTCCAGAAATGTTTTCGACAGGTTTTACAATGAATCCTTCTGCTGTTGCCGAAACAATGCAGGGCGAAACTGTTTTGTGGATGAAAGAAATGGCGAAGAAAAAAAATAGTGCCCTGACAGGAAGTCTTGTAATTACTGAAAACGGAAACTATTATAACCGAATGTTTTTTGTGTTTCCATCTGGAGAAATCCAGCATTATGATAAACGCCATTTGTTTTCACTGGCTGGAGAAGATAAATTCTACACTGCAGGAACAGAAAAAGTAATTGTAAATTATCTCGACTGGAAAATTTGTCTGCAGGTTTGTTACGATTTAAGATTTCCTGTTTTTGTTCGAAATGTAGAAAATTACGATTTACTTTTATACGTTGCCAATTGGCCAAAAGTGCGTACTAATGCCTGGGATGCTCTGCTAAAAGCACGCGCAATCGAAAATTTGAGTTATGTTGTTGGTGTAAATCGTGTTGGTTTAGATCATCATAATTATGAGCATACCGGTCACTCGCAGGTTATAGACTTTTTAGGCAATTACATTCTTGAACCACAAGAAACCGAAGATATTTTTGTGGTTGATTTAGATAAAAATGAAATGTTGGAAACGAGAAAAAAACTGGATTTCCTAAGTGATAAAGATGTTTTTGAAATTAAGATTTAGAAAGCTTTTCGTTTCTTTTCGTCGTCTTTTCTCTTTTTCAGATCTTCTTTTTTCTCTACGTCAGGGTTGTATGGAACACTTAAATCAATGGTTTCATTAACGTCCCAATTGGTTCGTACATCAATTTCACGTTGAAAATAAAAGACTTCTTCGGCATACCTTTTTTCAAGGAAATTACCGGTATCATACATTTTGTTTTTATTGTCATCGTAAATAACTCTTATCGTAAACTGCGACGGTAACATCAAATTGAATTCAATTTGAGTTTTGCCTTCAGAATATTCGCTTGCCAGAACTTCATCTCCTTTTTTGTTTGTTATTTCAACAATTATTGGGAAACGTTTTACGTTTTTCAAATTCAAAATTAAGTTTCCATAATCAGCATATTCTTTTGTGCTTAACTTGTATGATAAGGTGTCATTTGTTTTGTCATAAAAATCAGTCAGCGCTCCCGGGAAAAATGTAAAGCTATATTTTTCAAGAGGTTCTTTCTTGAAATCGACATATAACTTCTGTTCAAATTCGTTGTATTCTGTAGTAAAATCAACAGCCGTAGAGTCTTTATTGATTAATTTAATTTTTGATTTATCAAATTTAACCAATGGAGTTTCAGTGTCTAAAGTAAATCGGTCTCTAAAATTAATAACTCCGTTTTGAACCGCTTTAATATTTAAAGTGTCTTTTTTCTGGTCTTTAATCTTAAAAGTAAATTTTTTATTATAAGTATCTTTTGAAACTTCTAACGATAATGAATCTGCTTTTAGTGGCTTGTACCATATTTGAAGCGAATCTTTTTTAGGAAACTGCGTTACAATTGTTTCTAACGTTTCACCATTGTTTTTAAGTACAATAGTGGGTTTGTTAAGTTTAAAATTTTGTTTTCCTTCGTACGGAAGAAGCAGTCTGTTGCCTGAAGCCTGAATAGGTTTTAATGTTTTTAAAGGAAGTGTTTCCTTAAATAAACTTAATTCAAACAAAGTGTCATTTGGAACCGTGATAAAGTGTTTGATAAAACCTATTTTATCATCTTTTGGGTTGTATTTATTATTGTTTGATTTGTCTTTTAAAGCTACCAAAAGATATTTTCCTTCTTTTAAATTTTCGAATTTAAAAGTTCTCATACTATCTAAAGTATTGGTAATGTAGCGTGGAAATTCTTTGTAAATAACAGAATCTTTGTATTTGTAATTGGCTTCATAAAGCATTACAGAAACAAAATTATCTACATTTTTTGCATAAGCATCTTTAATTTTTCCTCCAAGAGTAAGAGAATCAATGTAAGGCCCTGTTGAGAAAATATATTTAAACTGGTTTAATGCATTACCTTCGTTATTATCGGCAATACTTTCACCAAAATTAAAGCTGTAAGTTGTATTAGGCAGTAAAGTATCTTTTATTTTTATGTTTATAAATTTACTTACTCCGGTTGGTGTAATCAGCGGCTCATATTTCATTGGAGGAGAAATAATCAGCTGCTTGTTAAGATTTTTTAATTTGATATATTCATCAAATACCAAATTAATTTCATTTCCTTTAAAATCAGTAGTAAAGTTTTTTGGTGCACTCGAAACCAAAACCGGTGCCAGTGTATCTTTTAATCCGCCGGTAATGCTGCCTCTTTTGGCGCAGCTCATCATTAATAATACCAATAAAAATGAAATATATTTGAATTTGCTTTTAAACATAGCGGTTTTTGAATTTGATTGCACAAAATAACAATTATATTTGCTTTAATTGAAATTTTTTATCCATTTATTAGGATTACAGGTTTGTGTTATTCCTTCTTTTTTATTTTAGACAGTTGATAGATTTTTTTTTATTTCTGAATTTGACTGAATTAAAAATTACCATCAGTTTTATATTTTTTGCC
Organism: Flavobacterium johnsoniae UW101; assembly: GCF_000016645.1. Taxonomy (NCBI): domain Bacteria; kingdom Pseudomonadati; phylum Bacteroidota; class Flavobacteriia; order Flavobacteriales; family Flavobacteriaceae; genus Flavobacterium; species Flavobacterium johnsoniae. The sequence continues at coordinate 722,472 of NC_009441.1, read as the reverse complement.
TTAAATTATTGTAATAATGACTTCTGTGGGATATTTTAATATAAATGTCATTTTAGTTTTGCATGAAACTTAGTGAGTTATGGATATTGACTTTTTAAAGAATGATTTTATTGTTTATGGTGGAGGACTTATAGAGCCTTTTCAATATTTTGGAAGAATAATTTCGGATAAATTAAAGCAGGAAAAAATAGATTTTCCTGTAAAAGAATTTGAGATTAATCTAGTAAATATTTCAAGTTTGACAAAAGTAGAACAGGAAGAATATTGTAGCAAATTACCTTATTACTATCGTGGCAAAAATATGATTAGTTTGGTTTTACTTGTATTAGAAGCTGAAAAAACGGTAGAAAATGTTTTTCAATTTTTTTATAATGCCTTTGATATATTGTTCGCGAAGAAAAAAAAGAATGATAATTATGATGTTGAAAAGGTTAGACAGATTTTGACTGTTTTAGAGTTAGAACTTAAAAATGTCGACCTTTTAAAGCTTAATAAACAATATGATATAATTTTTAGAGAGGAGAATTTAGCAAAAAGAATTTTTGAAAGAGAAGAAAGAAGAAATCGAATCGTTGAAAATAAAAGATTAATTAAGGATGTACGATTTTATCCTTGTTTCAAAAGTGTACATGAAGCCTATTTTAAATTTTACGACAAAGAATTCTGCTGTAAAATTTTAATAAAGCTTCGCGAAAGAAAGTTTAAACTGCCTGATTATACTCATTTGTATATAAAAGTTTCTGATTCTTTTGAAAATGCGTTGCTTGAAACAATTACATCAGAAAGCTGGTATATTTGTGGTGTTGCTGTACTTGATGATTTTGTGAATTATTCAAATAAAACTCAATTGCAACAGAAAAGAATAATATTTAATCTAATTAGTGAAGGTTTAAACGATATTGCTGCAATTGATAAATTAGATATTCATGTTTTAAATGTGGTGTTGAAAGAAGTTGAGAATGAAACGTTTTTGTAAGTTGTTTTTATTAAGATGGATCTGTAATAGATTGTTTGTTGTATAAAAAAGGTATTAAAACTTAATTTTAAAATGGATTTTACAATATTCAAAAAATAGGTTTTCTTTTTTAGTTCTTCTTTTTTCTTTATAGAAAGAATCAATATGATATAATTTCTTACTTTTGAATTAAATTAATATCACTTCGTTTTGGTTAAAAGTTTTTTTTGGGTTTTGTTATTTCTTTTTCTGACAGCATGCAGTAAAAATGAACAGCCGATAATTTCTTTTTACTATTGGAAAACCAACTTAAAATTTTCAGAAACAGAAAAGACTGCTTTAAAAGATAATGATGTACATAAACTGTATATCCGTTATTTTGATATTGGACTTCATCCTCAAACACAAAAGCCATTCCCGGTAAGCCCGGTTCATTTTTATGAAGACATGAAGGAGTTTGAAATTGTTCCTGTTGTTTTTATTCAAAATAAAGTGATGCTGGATAAGAATCTTGATATTGAAGATCTGGCTGAAAAAACACTTCATTTAGTTACTGAAATCAATAACAAGAATAAAATTAATTGTGCCGAAATTCAAATTGACTGCGACTGGTCTTTGAATAGTAAAGACAATTATCTTAAATTTATTGAACAGATTAAAAAGCTTTCGAAGAAAAAACTTTCAGCTACAATAAGACTTCATCAGGTGAAATATTTTAAGAAAACTAAAATTCCAAATGTAGATAATGGTGTTTTGATGTTTTATAACATGGGAAGTATAGCGCCAGATTCGCTGAATTCTATTTACAGCCGAAAAATTTCTGAACGTTATCTTAAAAGTTTAAAGAAATATCCGCTTCATCTTGATTATGCACTGCCTATTTATTCGTGGGCAATTCATATTAGAAATCAGAAAGTTTTAGGGCTTCGTTCAAAGTTGAATTTCAACGAACTTAAAAAAGATAAAAACTTCGAGCAGATAAGTCCGATATTTTTTAAAGTCAGACAATCTAATTACAAAAATGGTGTTTATTACGAAGAAAATGATCTCTTGAAAACAGAGACTATTTCTCCAGACGATTTAAAAGAAATGGCTGAGGACTTAGACGATAATAAAGCTCAGTCTCCAAAAGAAATTATATTTTACGATTTAGACGAATTCAATTTAAATAATTATGAAAAGAATATTTTTAAGCAGGTTGTTTCTTGGTTTTAGTGCAGCTTTCCTTTTTGTGTACGGAATAATTTATGCCTGTGCCGATGGCGACTGGGATTATTTTGGTGCGTACAGTTCTAATTTTACCCCTGAAACTTTTGCAGACAAATCCTATTCGCCTTTGTTTTTGTCGGGCGGTATTTTCTATGGAATTGGGTTTGATACCCAGCATAATTCCCGTTTTAATAAAAACATAAAATCAGATTGGGCAGATTATCTTAAAGGAAAAGTAGATACGACGACAGTTAATTATTTTTTAATTGGAGACGAAAAACCAAGCTATTATTCTGATGATAAAAATACGATCAAAAACAAAGAAGAAGTAACCGATCTACACGTTTTTTATAAAACAGCAAAGGAAAATAAAAGTTCTCAAAAATGGGGCAAAAAGATTCCGTTGAAAGATGAAAAGGTAAAAAGCTTTGTTGAGTTCTTGTATCTGGCGCAAAAAATTGAAACCGTTTCAATTGGTGAAGATTATTGGAGTTACGATCCTGTAGTTGCCAAAACATTTAACGATGCCAAAATGATTCAGTCAATTGAGAATGTTTACAATACTATTTCAGACCCTTTTTTAAGAAACAGATATTGGTTTCTTACCATGAAAGCCCGTTTTTACAGTAACGATAAACAAAAAGCAATCGACTTTTTTAATAAAACAGAAGCTTCAGTACCTAAAAATGTTTTGTATTACCGCGCACTTGGATATGTTGCCGGAATCAATTATAAACAAAAGAAATATGCTGCATCAAATTATTTGTATGCACAGGTTTTTGATAATTGCCCTGAACTAAGAGTGGTAACTGCTTATAGTTTTAGTCCAAAAAACGAAGCCGATTGGAATAAAGCGCTGACAATGGCAAAGAATAATAAAGAAAAAGCAGCGCTGTGGGCAATTCATGGATATTACAAAGATGAAAAACAGGCAATTGAAAAGATCTATGAATTAGATCCAAAAAGCGAGCACTTAAATTATTTAGGAACGAGATTGGTAAACAGGCTGGAAGAAACTATCAATAATTCGTTTCAGCAGGATGGCGGAGAAAATCAGCCGAAAAAACAACTTACAATAGCCGAAAATAAAACACAAAATCAGGTTAAAGTTGATAAAAAAGCATTGGATTTAATCGCAAAAATTTCGGCGGCAGGAAATACAGACCGACCATATTTATGGGATTTGTCTCTGGGATATTTACAGACGTTAAAAGGAGATTATGCGAATGCCGACAAGAATTTTGATAAAGCAGTAAAAACACTTCCTAAAACTGAATTGGCAGGAATGCAGCTTCGTTTATTACGCTTTGTAAACAACTTGAGCAAAATTGATAAACTGACAGATAAAAACGAAAAAACAATTCTGGCCGATTTGAATTGGTTATACAATGAACTTCCTAAAACATATAAAGGTCAGGAATTTCGTTATGTAAATGCTTCTGCATGGAGCAAAAGTTATTTGTCGACACTTTATCGCGAAAAAGGAAATTTAGTTATGGCCGAGATTTTTGGCGAATCACGTTACAGTTATTGGAACGATGGAAATGCTTTTTATGATGATGAAAAAAATCTGCAAAGCATAAAAACATTTTTAGCGAAGTCAAATAAAACCGAAATCGAAAATATTGGAGCAGGAATTTATAGTTTGAAGTTAAAAGACATTAATAACTTTCAGGCAGTTCAGGCGGCTTTTAAAAATAAAATCCCTGAAGCGATTGAATTTATGAAACAGACAGATTCAGTTCAGTATTATAAATTTTTAGGAAATCCATTTAACGGAAGTATCAAAGATTGTCACGACTGCGATCATGCAGCGTATCAAAAAAGAAAATATACTCAGATGGATTTCTTAACTACAATTAAAGATATGCAGGACAAACTGGCTAAAAACGAAGATGTTTATACAAATAGTTTATTGTTAGGAAACGCATTTTATAATATTTCTCATTTTGGAAACGGAAGAACTTTTTATGAAATTACTATTGTGGGAGATGGCTCAAGTCCATACTCGTTTAGAGATTCTATGAAAAAGATGATTACAGACTGCAGTGTTTCAAAAATGTATTATCAAAAAGCTTTGCAGGCTGCGACAACAAAAGAGCAGAAAGCAAAATGTGTGTACTTAATTTCAAAATGCGAACGAAACGAATATTATAATAATAAATACAACAGCGTAAGATATTGGTGGGATGCAAATGATGATAAAGTTAACTTTATAGCCTGGAACGGATTTAAAACGCTTCAAAAAGATTATTCAGATACTAAATATTATCAGGACGTAATTGCAGAATGCGGTTATTTTAATACTTATGTTAACCAATTATAATAAAATCAAATGGTAAACAAAATAGAACATATTGGAATTGCTGTAAAAAATATGGATGATGCAAATGTATTGTTCGAGAAATTATTGGGCGTTCCGTCATACAAAGAAGAAACGGTAGAAAGTGAAGGCGTTTTGACTTCTTTCTTTCAAACCGGAACAAACAAAATTGAACTTTTGATGGCGACAAACCCAGAAAGTCCAATTGCAAAATTTTTAGAAAAGAAAGGCGAAGGAATTCATCATATCGCTTTTGATGTTGAAGATATTCATGCTGAGATTTCGCGCTTAAAAAACGAAGGTTTTGTGCTGATAAACGAAGTTCCGAAGAAAGGAGCCGACAATAAACTGGTCGTTTTTCTGCATCCGAAGAACACAAATAGCGTTTTGGTCGAGCTTTGCCAGGAAATTAAATAAAAAAAGATGATTTTTTATTTTAAATAATCTATTGAAAATCAATCTTGTTTTTAAAACAAATAGATTTAATTGAAATTAAATGCAAATCAAGTCCTAAAATATTTGGAGTGAATGAAAAATAGTAGTAATATTGCATCCTCTAAACCGGTCCTATAGCTCAGCTGGTTAGAGCACCTGACTCATAATCAGGTGGTCCCTGGTTCGAGCCCAGGTGGGACCACTCATTTAGAAATAGAAAGCCTTTACAGCAATGTAGAGGCTTTTTTATTTCTAGGGGACGAATAATTACTCTAGTGGTTTGATTAAATTAAGAATAAAAAAACTCTATTAGAGGTTTGTTTCTTTAGAGTAGTTATTTAGCTTTTTAAGCTACTTTTAAGGATGTAAAGTAATTTTCTATATGATTCAATATTCCATCCGTATTTTCTTTTCTAATAGGTGTTCTTTCGAAAAATGATGATGAAAATAATTCTGCTGGTAAAATTCTCTTTAGATTATCTTTGTCAAGAAGCTCTTCAACACTTATCCCTTCATTGAATGCTATTTTTTTCAAATAATTAAAAAACTTGTCCTTAATATCACCCAAAGAATCTAAGGTTGAAAAATCCCAGTCACTAGTTTGTAGGTAGTGATTTTCTAAAAAACCGGTAAGGACTTTAATGCAAAATCCTACGCAAGTAGTTATGTCGTATTTTGCCCCTTTTAAATAGTAATCAGCATTACTGTCATAATATGATTCATCAAAAAGCCATCCATACATGGGAGTTGCTTCACTTGATAATTTTTCACAATGCCATAAAAAAGAACAAACTAATTCTTCATTAATTAAATCTAGTTTTTTGAAATATAAATTGTCTGGTATTGTATCTGTTAATTTTACAGCGCCATCAAAATGAAAGTATTTGAGTTCGTTTTCAAAACATATTAATAGACCTGAATGTTTGCATTCTCCTATATCGTCTATTTCAGTAGTGCATGCTACAAAATCTTCCTCTGTACTAATTTCTGAAATATTAAAAATCTTAGATAGAATAGTTTTGTGATTTAATAATTTTGCCATTTTACTATTTTCTAATTTTTTTATTTAACAATTGGTTTAAATTTTTTAAAGTATCAACAAAGATTTTGTTTTTTACAGAGTCGATATTTTTATCAATATTTTTTGACAGAACAAGTATTGTTTTCAAATAATTTGGATTAACTTCTTTATTGTTGAAAATTCTTAAAAATTTAGAAGCGTTTTCAAAATCTTTAATATTGTAAAAGCTTTCTAATTTTGAGCTAATTCTATGTAGAGGTTCTGTTCCTTTCAAGGTTGATATTTCTTTAAAGAATTTTTCAAAATCTATGAAATGTTGTTTTGCAGAATCGGTCATATAAAAATCACAAAATCTATATACCCTTTTTCCTTTTTTCTTTTTATCTACCCAGGCAGATATATAAATCTCCTGATATAAATAATTCACTTTTTGAGCTTCCTCTTCTGTACAATCAATTGTAATTATTCCAGCAGGTATTTGAAGATGAAAATTAGGATTAGTTCCTCCGTTCTGCAGTAATTTTCCTTTAATAAACTCAACTTCAAAATAATTTAGAGTTTTATCTTTTTCTCTTTTTTCTTTAAAGCTTTTATCAAAAAGATTTGTAATTTCTGTTCTTGAGTTATCTTTTAGATAGAATATTTTTGCGTCTTTTTTTTCGTGAATATTATTTCTAATAATATTTAGATTTTTTACGTAAAAATTATCTCGTGATGGTTTGTTGTTAACTACATCCTCAATTTTATTATATACAACTTTTAAGTTATCTGGAGTGCCGATTAACATTTCGCATGCACTACCACTTTTTACACCAATATTTAAGTCAATATTATTTATAGTTTTTTCATAACGAGCAATCTCAATTAGAGATTCTAAGATATTTTTTAATGACTCGGTAGCGCCAATAGGCATATTGTCTAAGTCAATATCTCTATTGTTGTTATCTTTTTTAAGAACAATTTCTATGCTATCCATTGCTTTTTTTTGTTTGTTATAAATACAAAATGCTGATAATTAGTGATTTTGCTGGTGTTTTTGTGCGAATTTACGTTTCAAATATACATTTAAACTTTTAATTGATTTTAAAAAGTTAATTAATTTTGATTTTTTTAATTATTGTTCTAAGCCTTATTATTTGTTTAATTTTATATAAATTAATATTTTGATGGTTTTTATGAATAAGAATAATAGTCTGTTGGATATATGAATAATATCTTACAAAAGAATGTTTTGCAGGATATTTTTTTATCTTTGAAAAACAGATCCGCAGGGCTTTATCTTTGAGCTTTTAGGGAATTAATACTATTATGGAACAGAAAATACATCAAGGAAGAAACGTAAAACGTTTTAGAGAAATGCTTAACATAAAGCAAGAGGCATTGGCTTATGATTTAGGAGAAGATTGGAATCAAAAGAAAATTTCTATGCTGGAGCAAAAAGATGTAATCGAAGATAATCTGCTTAAACAAATCTCTGCAGTTTTAAAGATTCCTGTTGAAGCTTTTCAGAATTTTGATGAAGAGCAGGCGGTAAATGTAATTGCAAATACATTTGGGAATAATGGTATTGGATATCAGAGAAATGATAATCCTGTTTTTAATCCTATAGAGGAAGTATTAAAAATGCACGAAGAGAAAATTGCTTTGTACGAACGTATGCTGAAAGAGAAAGATGAAATGATGGTAATGCTTCAAAATCTAATCAATAAATAATTTCAGGAATAATTATTCAAAATTTAGGCTCAGCTATTAAGCTGGGCTTTTTTTGATCTATTCTTTTTGTGTAGTATTATTCTTTAAAATATTTACTTTTATATTATTCTTTTAAAGATTGAGTAATAAATCAAATCATGAAATTAGATCAAAGAGATAACGGCTATTTCATTACTTCAAAAAAAACATTTGAAGGAAAACCTGTTGATGCCGCTTTTGTAAAACTAGCTTTTGATTTTGCGTATGAAATGGTTTATGGAGAAGGATTTCATAGAATTAAAAGATCGGGCGGGCAGTTAAATCGCACGCCGTTGGAGATTTTTCAAAATACTTTTCAGGGAAAATTGGCAGAAATTATATTGTATGAAATTTTAAAACTCCAGAATATTGAAGTTGAAGAGCCAGATTTCAGCATTCACGGAAAAGGAGTTTGGGATGAAACCGATTTAAAAGCAAACGGAAAATTTATTTGTGTAAAGTCGGCCGCTTTTTTCTCTAATCTTTTGCTTTTGGAAACCAAAGATTGGAATTCAGAAGGAATGTATATTCCGAATCATGATCTTTCGAAAACGGCTGTCTATGATTATTTTGTGTTGGCTAGAATTAAACCTGATATAAAATTTATTTTAAAAGATGTTCCTGAAAACAAAGAAAATTTATGGCAGGAAATTGAAAAAGCAGTTTGGTTTTATGATATTCCAGGTTGTTGTTCTGTAAAAACAATTCGGCACATAATTAAAAATCAATATGTTATTCCTAAAAATGCGTTATTGAACGGTAAAACTAAAATGGATGCTGAAAATTATTATATTCAATCTTGTAATTTGCATAATGTGGCTCGTTTATATTCGGGTTTAATGGAAAAATAGATTAAATTTATCATTCAAAGACAATTTAATCTTAACAAAAGATGGATAATTTAACTCCCGAACAACGGAGAAAAAATATGCAGGCGATAAAAAGTACGGCTACAAAAGATGAGGTTCGTTTGGCTAAAGCTTTGTGGAAATTAGGGTATCGTTATCGCAAAAACAATAAAAAAATATTCGGTAAACCAGATTTAACTTTTGCCAATTATAAAATTGCCATTTTTATTGACAGCGAATTTTTTCACGGAAAAGATTGGGAAACACAGCAGCTTCGAATTAAATCGAATCGCGACTATTGGATTCCGAAAATCGAACGAAATATGAAACGTGATATTGAAGTCAATGAACATTTACTTTCAAAGAATTGGAAAGTTTTACGGTTTTGGAGCAAAGAAATTCAAAAAGAATTAGAATCTTGCATCGAAAAAATTAGAGAAGAAATTGAACTTTCAAAATAAATAATGTTTCTACAAACTCAAACAAGTCAAAATATCGAAAATTACACAAGTGCTTTAAAGGCAATTGGTGCATTTTCGAATTTGTTTAGTTCTTCAGATAAACCTTTTATTCAATACCGAGTTGCTGAAAATGCTTTTTGTAAAGCTTTTGGCGCCGATAATCTGGCGCGTGTAGATGTTGCATACGATGCCATAATAAACGGCTGCGGGGTTGGTATTAAAACATTTGTATTATCCGGAAGTTCAAAAATTGAAAAGGTTGCAGAATTTAATTCAAGAAGTTCTGAGCTTAGAATGCTGAAAGGTTTGGATCTGGCAAATAAACTAGCCGATTTTAGAAATGAAAGAATCGAATTTGCAGACCGACTTTATAATACTCAAAACAGAGTCTATCACATTATTGGCCGTGATAAATTATTGATTAAGGTGTTTGAAACTTCTTATGATTTAATTGATAAGAATTCAATTGAAATTCTGGAAGAAACAAAAAGTTCGCTTAAGTTTAAAGACGCTTTAAACGAATATAATTTTAATTTTTCTAAAAGCGTTTTAATGAAACGCTTCATAATTCCTCAGGAATGTATTGAGATTAATGTTGAGATTTTAGAAGAACCAATTAACGTACTTTTAAATCTGGCACAGCCAATTTTAAACAAACAAACTGATGGTGCAAAAGTAAAGCTTCAAAATGCTATTGGTTTGTTGACACAAGAAGAACTGATTCCGTTTGTAGATTATGTTATTCTGCCTTTATATTCTCCCGAAGCCAAAAAGAAATTAAAAGAGCCAATTGTGCCCATAAAAAGCCAGTTGAATCAATGGAACGCAGGCGGAAGAAAAAGAGATCCGGGAGAAGTTTATATTTCGATACCTTCAAAAATAAGAAATAACGCTCCGGATTTTTTTCCAGAAAAAGACGTTATTTTTAATCTTAAAATCCCTAATGGTAAAGTTCTTTCGGCAAAAGTCTGCCAGGACGGAAGCAAAGCTTTAATGACAAATCCAAACAAAGCCATGGCCGACTGGATGCTTCGTGACGTTTTAATGCTCAACGAAAACGAAGTTCTGACTTATGACAAACTCAGAAAAATTGGTTACGACAGCGTAAAAATTACAAAATCGACAGAGCAAGACTATTTTATAGATTTTACCAAATTAGACGAATACGAATCTTTTGTAGAAAAAATATCAGAAGCTCAGGATGGACAGTTTAAGCTTTTTCTTTAGATTTTTTTGTCTTTTTCGATTCTACTTTTTCAAGTACTTTATAAATTTCAGATGCCAGTCTTTCAATTACAGGCATACTTACAGAGTTTCCAGCCTGTTTATACAAATGCGAATTTGAAATAGCAGGAAGTTTAAAATCATCAGGAAAACCCTGAAATCTAAAACATTCTCTTGGGGTTAGTTTTCTAAAACCAAAATCGGTTGTAATAAGCGGTACATTGTGGCCGCCGGTTCCCATATTGGCAGTAAGGGTAGGGCAGACGCTCGATTTGTTTTCACGAACATATTGTCGTCTAAACTGATAAATTCTATCCTTGTTTGTAATAGATTCTCTCAGCATATCATACATATATTTATCTTCGTGATAATAAAATTTCTCGTCGACTTTTTCTTTCGTAATTAAATCCTTGATCGATTTGGTTAAGTCTTCTTTTTCAGGGAAATGAAACTCGAATTTATCATCTTTGATATAATCTTTGTCAAAAGCAACAATGAAAATTCTTTCTCTGTTATGAGGAATGTTTCCAAAATCTTTGGTGTTCAAAACTGCGCTGTCAAAAGTATAACCGCGTTTTCTGATTTCGTTTTCGATAACTTTGATAGTGTTTCCTTTGTCGTGCCCTTTTAGGTTTTTTACATTTTCAAGAAAAATAACATTAGGGCGCATTTCGTCTACAAAATCCAAAATTTTAAAGAAATGATTTCCTCTGCTGTCCTCAAAACCTTTTCGATAGCCCGCAACCGAAAATGGCTGACAGGGAAATCCTGCAGTTAAAATGTTTATTTTTTTAAGCGAAGTAACGTCCAGAGCCATTACATCACCTTCAATAAGATTATGTTCAAAATTATTTTTGTAGGTTATACAGGCATTTTTGTCAAATTCATTTGCCCATTCTAGTTCAAACCCCGCTTTTTTAAAACCCAAACATATACCGCCTACACCAGCATACAAACTTCCAACTGTTTTCTTCATTTACTATTTGTCCTGATTTAATTAAAAGACCTTTTTAGGTTCTCTTATAATTATGCAAATATATTAATTCGGAAACACTTGATCAATGTGAGAATTTAAAAAGAAAAATAAGTCTGTTTTAAATGGAATTATTTACAGTTCTTTCTGACTTATTTGAGATTTTCTCTTTTTTGTTAAAAAAAATATTTTGTGAGATTTTTATTAAAGTTGGGAAACTAAAAAATAAATATTAATTTTATAATACTGTGAATTTTAGATACTAAACAGTAGTAATTCCCCGTTTAATAAGGTATTACGTGAAATTATGAATGAAAAAACAATTTGAGAAAATGTACTTTAAGAAGAATTAATCTAAGGCAAAAACTAAATTGAAGTACAATTCGTATGTTAAGAGTATAAGGTCTTTTTGTTTATAAAGTTGTTTTTTTCTAAAAATCATATATTTTTGCCATGGAATTTCTCTTTAAGAATATTTTTTGTGAGAAATTTTTGTAAAAAATATTTGCCAGTATTATAATAGTATTGATTATCAGCACCCCCAAATTTATGAAGATAGTAAGAATTATTTTTTTAGTATTTTTTTTAGTATTGAATGTTCCAAATGTTTTGGCTGACAATGAACCACCACCGCCTCCACCTGCAGCGGCAAAAGGTGCTGCTAGTACAGCTCTTGCTCCGCCAGCACCAGGGCTTCCAATAAATCAAGATCTGCCTTATTTAATTGCTGCCGGATTATTATTGGGTACAGCAGTTATATATCGAAATAAAATAAAAAAAGCTTCAATTTAATATTGAAGCTTTTTTTATGAAGTAAATTTTCTTTCTTATTTGTTTATCGAGTAAAGTCTCGAAATGTATTTTCCAACAACATCAAATTCTAAATTTATTTTTGTTCCAACTTTAAAATCTTTGAAGTTAGTATTCTCAAAAGTATAAGGTATTATCGAAACACTGAATTCGTTTGTTTGAGAATTTACAACTGTTAAACTTACCCCGTTAACAGTAATAGATCCTTTTTCGATAGTTATATTGTTGAGGTTTTTATCGTATTCAAAAGTATAATTCCAGCTGCCGTTAGCTTCTTCTATTTTTGTACATACGCCGGTTTGGTCAACATGTCCCTGGACAATATGTCCGTCGAGACGGTCGCCAAGTTTCATTCCTCTTTCCAGATTTACAATATCGTTTACTTTCCAGTCGCCAATATTGGTCTTTAAGATTGTTTCTTCGATTGCGGTAACGGTATAAAAAGAATCTTTTATAGCAACAACTGTAAGGCATATTCCATTATGCGATACACTTTGGTCAATTTTTAATTCGTTTGTAATTGATGAGTCAACTGTAACGTGTAAGTTGTTTTTATCTTTTTGTATTTCGTGAATCCTTCCAAGGGTTTCAATAATTCCTGTAAACATTGTGGTTTTATTTTACTAAATTTGCACATCAAAATTAGTAATAAATAAGCTGAGCTCATGAATAAAAAAGCAGAAAATATAATTGTTGGAATTTCAGTAGGAGATTTAAACGGTATTGGAAGCGAAGTTATACTAAAAACATTCGAAGATTCAAGAATGTTAGAATTGTGTACACCGGTTATTTTCGCAAATGCTAAAATACTTTCTTTTGTTAAAAAAAGTTTTACATCTACGGTTCAATTTCATGGTGTAGATAAATTAGATCAAATTATTCCGGGAAAAGTAAATGTTTATAACCTTTGGAAAGAAGGAGTAGATATTAATTTTGGAACTAATGATGAGAAAATTGGAGAATATGCGATAAAATCGTTTGTTGCGGCTACAAAGGCTTTAAAAGAAGATTTGATTGATGTTTTGGTTACGGCGCCAATTAATAAATACAATATTCAGTCAGAAGATTTTAAATTTCCCGGACATACAGATTATTTAGATCAGGAGTTAGAAGGAAATGCACTGATGATGATGGTTCAGGATAATCTAAGAGTTGGATTGTTGACAGATCATGTGCCGTTAAATCAAGTTTCTTCTCATTTAACAGAAGAATTAATAGTTAGAAAAATCGAAACTATTAAAAAATCTTTGATTCAGGATTTTAGTATCGTAAAACCAAAAATTGCAGTTTTAGGATTAAATCCGCATTGTGGAGACGGCGGTGTAATTGGAAAAGAAGACGATTTAGTTTTAAAGCCTGTTTTGAAAAAAATATTTGACAGTGGTACTTTGGTTTTCGGACCTTTTTCTGCAGATGGATTTTTTGGAAGCGGACAATATGAGAAATATGATGCTGTTGTGGCGACTTATCACGATCAGGGATTAATACCTTTTAAAACCTTGTCGTTTGGTAAAGGAGTCAACTATACAGCGGGATTAAATAGAGTAAGAACTTCGCCGGATCATGGTACAGGTTATGATATTGCCGGAAAAGACATGGCAGATTTCAACTCGTTTAAAGAAGCCGTTTATCTGGCATTGGATATTTTTCGCTCGCGTAATCAGTATGAGGAGATTAGCGAAAAACCTCTAAAAATAAAAGAAAAACAGTTATAAACAAAAAAAGGTCAATAAGATTATTAGATTTATAATAATTTTATATCTTTGCACCCCAATTCAGATATGTAGTTTTGTATTTGGATTGTACAAATTGATGTTGAAATGAGCAAATCAAAAGAATTTTTAATTCCTTTCGTAGGATTAAAGCTGGGAAAACACCATTTTGAATATCAAATAGATAACACGTTCTTTAAGGACTTTGAATACGATGAGTTTCAAAGTGCAGATATTAAAGTCGATTTGATTTTCGATAAGAAAAGCAATATGTTAGAGTTAGAATTCAAACACAAAGGAACTGTAAATGTACCTTGTGATCTAACAAGCGAAGATTTTGATCTTCCTTTAAAAGGGAAAATGAAATTAATTGTGCGCTTTGGAGATGAATTTAACGATGATAATGAAGAATTGTTGATTTTGCCGCATGGAGAACATGAATTAGATGTGTCACAATACATTTATGAAATGATTGCACTTTCAGTGCCCCAAAAAAGAATTCATCCGGGAGTTAAAGACGGTACATTACAAACCGAAGCTTTAAACAAACTAAATGAATTAAGCGTAAAAGAACAAAAGGAAGAGAGTAAACAAGAAGAAGATATTGACCCGCGTTGGGAAAAATTAAAGAAACTATTAACGGATAAATAATATAGTAAAATGGCACATCCTAAGAGAAAAACCTCGAAAACAAGAAGAGATAAGAGAAGAACACACTATAAAGCTACTGTAGCTCAAATCGCTACATGTCCTATTACAGGTGAAGCACATTTATACCACAGAGCTTACTGGCATGAAGGTAAAATGTACTACAGAGGGCAAGTTGTTATCGATAAATCTGAAGCGGTTGCTTAATACGTTTTTGTAAATTATACTAGAACTCTCACATAGTGAGAGTTTTTTTTGTTGGTTATAATTTTTGTTTTTTAAGAAAATACAGGCAAATTCGTTTTAATTTTTTTTGTAATTTTCGAGTCTTTTAAAAATTTTTCAAATACTAATATTTGAAAGGAAATAATAGAATATAATGAATACAATCACAGCCGCAATTACCGCTGTTGGAGGCTACGTTCCAGACTTTGTGCTTTCAAACAAAGTGTTGGAAACAATGGTAGATACCAATGACGAATGGATTACCACTCGTACAGGAATTAAAGAAAGAAGAATTCTTAAAGATGCTGATAAAGGTACATCTTACCTTGCCATACAAGCAGCACAGGATTTAATAGCAAAAGCTAATATTGATCCTCTTGAAATTGATATGGTTATTATGGCAACTGCAACACCAGATATGATGGTAGCTTCAACAGGAGTTTATGTTGCAACAGAAATTGGAGCTGTTAATGCATTTGCATACGATTTGCAGGCAGCTTGTTCAAGTTTCTTATACGGAATGTCTACTGCTGCGGCTTATGTACAATCTGGAAGATATAAAAAAGTTC
The DNA here is from genome assembly GCF_000016645.1 of Flavobacterium johnsoniae UW101. Taxonomy (NCBI): domain Bacteria; kingdom Pseudomonadati; phylum Bacteroidota; class Flavobacteriia; order Flavobacteriales; family Flavobacteriaceae; genus Flavobacterium; species Flavobacterium johnsoniae. Next base: position 707,328 of record NC_009441.1, on the reverse strand, counting down.
TTTTAATTGGTGCCGATAAAATGTCATCAATTGTAGATTACACAGACAGAGCAACTTGTATTATTTTTGGTGATGGAGCAGGGGCAGTTTTGTTTGAGCCAAATTACGAAGGTCTTGGTCTGCAAGACGAATATTTAAGAAGTGATGGTGTAGGACGCGATTTTCTTAAAATACCAGCTGGAGGATCTTTAATTCCAGCTTCAGAAGATACTGTAAAAAACAGACAACACAATATTATGCAGGATGGTAAAACAGTTTTTAAATATGCTGTAACCAATATGGCTGATGCCAGCGAACTAATCTTGCAAAGAAACAATTTAACTAATCAGGATGTTGATTGGTTAGTGCCTCACCAGGCAAACAAACGCATCATCGATGCAACTGCAGGAAGACTAGAGTTAGAAGAGTCTAAAGTACTAGTTAATATCGAAAGATATGGTAATACAACTTCAGGAACATTACCTTTGGTATTAAGCGATTTTGAAAATCAATTCAAAAAAGGAGATAATATTATTTTAGCAGCATTTGGAGGTGGATTCACTTGGGGATCTATTTACCTAAAATGGGCTTACGATAAGAAATAAATTAAAACTAAAATCGAATCATTATGGATTTAAAAGAAATTCAAAACCTAATCAAATTTGTAGCAAATTCGGGCGTTGCAGAAGTGAAGTTAGAAATGGATGATGTAAAAATCACTATTAGAACAACTTTAGAAACAAATGTAACTGAAGCTACTTATGTTCAGCAATTACCTGCTCAGGCTGCATTGCCTCAAGCAACACCGCAAGTTACTGCTCCAGTAGTTGTAAACGTGCCGGCTGAAACTCAAGCTCCTGCTGCTGATAATTCTAAATATGTTACTATAAAATCTCCAATCATTGGAACATTCTATAGAAAACCATCTCCAGACAAACCAGTTTTCACTGAAGTTGGAAGCACTGTTGCTAAAGGAGATGTTCTTTGCGTAATTGAAGCAATGAAATTATTCAACGAAATTGAATCAGAAGTTTCAGGTAAAATTGTGAAAATTCTTGTTGACGATATGTCTCCAGTTGAATTTGATCAACCTTTATTCTTAGTAGATCCATCATAAATAAATTTAGATTTTAGATTTTAGATTTTAGATCGATCTGACAGAATTAATACATCAGGCATCTAAAATTATCTAATTATCAAATTGTCTAATTATCTAATTAAAATAAGATGTTTAAAAAAATATTAATTGCGAATAGAGGAGAAATTGCACTTCGTGTAATTCGTACGTGCAAGGAAATGGGAATCAAAACTGTTGCAGTTTATTCTACAGCAGATGCAGAAAGTCTGCACGTTAAATTTGCAGATGAAGCGGTTTGTATTGGTCCTCCTCCAAGTAACTTATCGTATTTAAAAATGTCAAACATTATTGCTGCTGCAGAAATTACAAATGCAGACGCAATACACCCAGGATACGGTTTCCTTTCTGAGAATGCTAAATTCTCGAAAATTTGTCAAGAGCACGGAATCAAATTTATTGGTGCCGCTCCTGAAATGATCGACAGAATGGGAGATAAAGCTTCTGCAAAAGCTACAATGAAAGCAGCAGGAGTTCCATGTGTGCCAGGTTCAGACGGATTATTAGAATCTTACGAACATGCACAAAAAACAGCAGCAGAAATTGGTTACCCGGTAATGATGAAAGCTACTGCTGGTGGTGGTGGAAAAGGAATGCGTGCTATCTGGAAAGAAGATGAGCTTTTAAAAGCTTGGGAAAGCGCACGTCAGGAAGCTGCTGCAGCATTTGGAAATGACGGAATGTACATGGAGAAACTTATTGAAGAACCACGTCATATCGAAATTCAGGTTGTTGGAGATTCTTATGGAAAAGCATGTCACCTTTCTGAAAGAGACTGCTCAGTACAACGTCGTCACCAAAAACTTACTGAAGAAACACCTTCGCCTTTCATGACAGATGACTTACGTACAAGAATGGGAGAAGCTGCTGTAAAAGCTGCTGAATTCATTAAATACGAAGGAGCTGGAACTGTAGAGTTTCTTGTTGACAAACATAGAAACTTCTATTTCATGGAAATGAATACACGTATTCAGGTTGAGCACCCTATTACTGAACAAGTAATTGATTACGATTTAATTCGTGAGCAGATTATGGTTGCTGCCGGAATTCCAATTTCTGGGAAAAACTACCTTCCAGAATTACACGCTATTGAATGTCGTATTAATGCCGAAGATCCTTATAATGATTTCCGTCCTTCACCAGGAAAAATTACTACGCTTCATATGCCGGGAGGTCATGGAGTTCGTTTAGATACTCACGTTTACTCAGGTTATAGTATTCCGCCAAATTACGATTCTATGATTGCTAAGTTAATTACAACTGCGCAGTCTCGTGAAGAAGCTATCAGCAAAATGCGAAGAGCTCTTGATGAGTTTGTAATTGAAGGTGTGAAAACTACAATACCTTTCCACAGACAATTAATGGATGATCCAAAATATATTGCAGGAGATTATACAACTGCATTTATGGATACTTTTAAAATGAATAGTCCAGAATAATTTAAAGGCCGTCAATATTGACGGCCTTTTTTGTTCTAAAATAAATTTTTTTGTCAATAAGCTTGTTTTGATTTTGATAAGTTTTATTGTTTTTTAATTGAAGTAAACACTAATTGTGTATACTTTTTACACACTGTTTTACCAGTTTACACACTTTTCTATATTTTTCATTTTTTGGCATAAAGCTCCAAATCCCTTTAATAACAAGGCTTTATGTAGGTTTTAGTAGTAATGTTTGGTTTTCGGCACAATAGTTTCTTTATCTAAAGTGTAAAACAAACTATTAACTATTAAAATATACACATTATGAAAAATTTATTTTTATCAGCCGCGATCGTTTTAGGAGGTTTGACATCATTTGCTTCTACAACTCCAATTACAAACTCTATTATAAAAGTTATTTCAGTTGCAGACGATTATACTGAAATTAAATTAGAAGAATTACCAGCACCAATTGTTGAAGCTTTGAAAAAAGCATATCCAGATGCTGTAATTACTAAAGCATACAAAAACGAGAAATCAGAGTATAAATTAGACGTAACAGTAGGAGACAAAGTAGGTAATCTATTCGCTAATGCTGACGGAACCTGGATTAAAAAATAATCCAAAAAAACTCTAAGAGTAAAAACTATTAAAACAATCTAACTTAGGTTCTTATGGAAATCCAGATTAAGAATACTAAAATTAAATTAACAATATTAAAATATCACTATCATGAAAAATTTATTTTTATCAGCCGCAATCGTTTTGGGAGGTTTAACATCATTTGCTTCAACTTCTCCAATTTCAAATACAATCGTAAAAGAAGTATCATTTCAAGATGATTATACAGAAGTAGCATTAACAGAAGTACCCGCAGCGGTAACAGATGCACTTAAAAAAGCATATCCAGATGCAGTTCTTAATAAAGCATACAAAAACAGTGCTTCTCAATATAAATTAGAAGTAACAGTTGGAGACAAAGTAGGTTCTCTTTATGCTAATGCAGATGGAACTTGGGTAAAAAAATAAAAAAACTAACCCTAAAAAACTATTATTATGAAAAAGCTAATATTATCGGCAGCAATCCTTTTAGGAGGGCTGTCAATGCAGGCAGAAAATACTGTTTTAACCACCACGACAGTAAATTCAGTAAACTATCAGGATGATTATAAAGAAGTCGACGCCGTTCCGGCGGCGATTAAAAAATCTCTGGACGATGCTTATCCGGGTGTAAAACTTGAAAAAGCATTTGTGAATTCAAATAAAGAATACAAGATTGAAATCACAGTAAGAGGAGAAAAATCGATTGTTTACACTGATGCAACAGGGAACATCCTTAAAAAATAATTATAAAAATTAAGCATTATGAAAAAATTAATCTTATCAGCAGCAATTATTTTGGGAGGTTTGTCTGTACAGGCAGCTGTTCCATCACAAGTGAATTCAATAATTGCATCAGTTAATATCCAGGACGGATATACTGAAGTTACTGCAGATGCTGTACCAGCAGCTGTAAAGTCAACAATTGAAAAATCATTTCCAGGTACAAAACTTGAAAAAGCGTACAAAAACGACAAGAATGAGTACAAACTTGAAATTTCAAGCGGAGATAAAAAGTATACTGTATTTACAGATGCTTCAGGAAATATCATTAAAAAATAATTAAACACAGAGCAATATGAAAAAGTTAGCCATCTCAGCAGCTATTATTTTAGGAAGTTTGTCAATTCCTGCATTAGCAGAAATAACTCCAAATAAAGTAAATACATCGATTTCTGTTCAAACAGAATATACTGAAGTTACTACAGATGCTGTACCGGCGGCTGTAAAAACTGCTCTGCAAACTGCTTATCCAAATGCAAAATTGGTAAAAGCGTATGTTAATGATAAAAAAGAATACAAATTAGAAATATCAGTTGGTGACCAAAAGGCTACTGTGTATTCAGATGTCAATGGCAACTGGTTGAAGATATAAATTAGGTGAAATTAGATTTATGTTTTTGGTGAAAAAGAGATTGCATCGTGCAATCTCTTTTTTTTTCGCATAATTTTAAGAAATTATAACTTTAATAGTATTATTTTAGCAAAAAAGTCCCTAAAAGCAAATGCCAAAGATATTAGTAATAGAAGATGATATTTCATTTTGTAAACTATTAGAGAAATTTCTAACAAAAAACAAATATGAGGTATCTGTCGCTTTTTCCGCTTCAGAAGCCAGAGCAATAATCAAAAATGAATCATTTGATTTGATTTTGACAGACTTGCGTCTGCCTGATTCTGACGGTATTGGACTTATGTCTGAATTCAAAAATGAATACCCCCAAGTTCCCGTTATATTGATGACTGGATATTCAGATGTTAATACGGCTGTAAAAGCAATAAAAAATGGTGCAGCAGATTATATTTCAAAACCATTTAATCCTGATGAAGTTTTACTGGTAATTACAAATGCTCTCCAGACTTCAAAGGAAGAGCAAGAAGAAATTGAAACTCCTGTAAAGCAAAAAAAAGCTGTAAAAAAGACCGCTTCAACTGAAAATGAATTTGTAAAAGGAATCTCAGTTGCTTCTAAAAAACTTTTAGATCATATTCAGCTGGTAAGTCCAACCGATATGTCAGTTTTAATTATCGGTGAAAGCGGTACCGGAAAAGAAATTATAGCCAAAAGTATTCATCAGCAAAGCCAGAGAAAAAACAATAATTTTATTGCGGTAGACTGCGGTGCGATTCCAAAAGAATTGGCAGCGAGTGAATTTTTTGGACATTTAAAAGGTTCTTTCACGGGTGCTATCAGCGATAAAATGGGATATTTTGAAGCTGCAAACGGAGGAACTCTTTTTCTTGATGAAATAGGAAACCTTTCTTATGAAAACCAAATTCAGTTATTGCGTGCGCTTCAGGAAAGAAAAATAAAACCTGTTGGAAGCAATAAAGAAATAAACGTCGATATACGCATTATTACTGCGACAAACGAAGATTTGCGCGAAGCAGTAAAAAACGGCGATTTTAGAGAAGATTTATACCATAGAATCAACGAATTCTCTATTCAGTCTCCATCATTAAAAGATCGTGACGAAGATTTAATGGTTTTTGCAGATTATTTCCTTGAAAAAGCCAATCAGCAGTTAAATAAAGATGTTATAGGTTTTTCACCGGAAGTAGTTTCTATTTTTCAAAACTACAGCTGGCCGGGAAATTTACGTGAACTTCAAAACTGTGTTAAACGATCTACGCTTTTAACTCAGGGCGATTTTATAGAAAGTGATGTTCTGCCAATCGAATTTTTTCAGGCAGAGAAACAAAAGCCAGGTTTTAGCAGTACTAGTTTTTCATTGTCAGACAATGAAAAAGAAGCCATTATTCAGGCGCTTAACAGAACTCAAAACAACAAATCTGAAGCTGCAAAACTTTTAAAAATTACCAGAAAAACACTTTACAATAAATTAAAGCAATACAATATCGATTAAACTATTTCCTGTTCTAAAGCAGTAAATAGTTTAGTTGTTTTTGCTTTTAAAGCAGCATAAATATCCCTTAAATCTGAAATTTCCAGATTATTCTGCTCTAATGTTTTTAATATTGTCCCAATATCTCGGGCTTCTATCTGTTTGAACATTGGCGCAATTCGGTGTGCTATAGAATTTATTTCGGGAATATTTTCTTCATTAACCGCTTTTTCAAGTAAATCTAAATTTTCGTTACTGCTTATTATAAAAGCTTTTAAAACATCATTCAAAGCATCATTATCATTACCCAAAAAATCTTTTAGAGTTTCTAACGAATACAATTGAGGCGAAGTAACCTCTGCGGGATCATTTATTTCAACTTCAGGAAGCGTTTCATTATCTAAAATATTCTGAATGGTTTCTAATAGTATTCTTGGAGAATAAGGTTTTTTAATTACCGTTGTAAAACCAGCTCTGGTGTAAATAGCAGAATCGAGATCAGTTCTTCCGGTTAAAGCAATTACCGGCTGATTTTTATATATACCGTTTGACGAATTGCGAAGTTTTTCCAAAAACATAAAACCATCAATTTCCGGCATTTGAATATCGGTAATCACAAAATCGAATTTAGTATTCTGAATTGCTTCCAGAGCTTTTCCGGCGCTGGTAAAAGAAAATACTTCGTGGTTTTCCTGTCTTAAAACACCGCTTGTTAAATTGAGCAGATTAATATCATCATCAATAACAATGAAAGTTTGTTTTTTTGTATTTCGATTAATGTTTCGCTTGATTTCTTCAACCGTAATTTCGTTGTGATCAAATACCAAAGGAACTTTAATTTCAAATGTACTGCCTTTGCCAAAAGTACTTTCCAGACTAATTCTTCCGCCCATAAATGAAATTATCTTTTGGCAGATAGAAAGGCCTAAACCAGTTCCGCCATATTTCTTTTCGATATTTTCATTCGCTTGGGCAAACTCTTCAAAAACGAGTTTTAGATTGCCTTTCTCAATTCCAATTCCGGTATCTTCAATTGTAATAACAAAAAAGTTTTCGTTTTCACTAACATACGAACTGATTTTGATATGACCTTCTTCGGTAAATTTATAAGCATTCCCAATAATATTGCTCAAAATCTGTTTCAGTCGAAACGGATCGCCTACAACTCTCGTGTTCAGTTTTTCATCTACATTAATAATCAAATCAATGTTTTTTTGTTTGTAAACTGTCTGGATATTTCGGGCTGTATCTTCAATAATTTCAGGGAGAAAAAATGGAACTTTCTCAATAGTGATTTTTCCGGCTTCAATTCTCGAAAAGTCTAATAAATCCTGAACCAGCTGTGTAATGTATTCAGATGAATTTTTGATGTTTTTAATAAAATACGACTGTTTCGTATTAATATCAGAATTACCCAAAAGTTCAGAATAGCCCACAATAGTACTCAAAGGCGTTTTCAAATCATGACTTACCGTCGAGATTAATTGTTCACGGCTTTTTAATAAATTCTTGGTTTTGAAATTCGCAATCTCAAGCTGTTTTTTATACACCTGCGATTTTGAATAATCGCTTACAATTAAAACAGAAAAAAACAGAGTCAAAATTAAACCTGCAATTGCCGAAGCCGTCACAATTTCGTTGACTTTTTTAAGTGATTTTTCTTTTAAGGAATTGTTTTTTATTGAGTTGATTATAATTTCTCGTTCTATAATACGAAGCACTTTTCGAAGCTGGTCTGAAATTGCAATTTCATTTTTCAACAATTTATTTTCTTCAAAATTCAGCGTTTCCTTTTTCTTTTCTGCTTTCATTTTTACGTTGCTGAGCAGTTTTTTAGAATTGGCCAAAATAGAATCCGATGCTTTTTTACTCAATGTGTTAGTGCTGTCGTCGGGAATATTTTGATTTAAATAATCCACATATTTCTGCAGTACATTTCGCTGATAACTTCCTAACTCATTTGGATTTTTGGTAAAATCCTGAAGTTCCAGTTTTCGAAGGTTAAACTCCATTTTTGTAATCTCATCAATAGCATTATTGACAGAGACTTCATCTTCGGCTTTGTTTTTTATGGTTTTTAACTGCCTGATGTTTTCTGTTTTTTCAGACAATAAATACGTTACACTATCCAAAAGTGTTTTTTGATATTCTGTGGTAACGATTTGTTTTAGAGTGTCAATTCTGGCTTTTAAAGAATCGGTTTCGATAAGGTAGCTTTTAAAATCTTTTTCAGAATTAGTCTGAATGGTTTGTCTGGCTAAACTTTCTGTTTTGTAAACATTCGAAAACAATTTACTTACACGCAGGATTTTGGTTTTTTCCTGAGCAATTTTATCTTCCAGTTTTTTATAAACTACATTTTCAGAATATAAAAACCACCCTACAGTTACAACCAAAGCAAGTAATGCAACATAGCTGAATAGAACTTTGAGTGCTGTGTAACTTTTTTTGCTCTCCATAATATTTATTGGGGTTGGGGAAGTTTTTTAATATTTGAATTCCTTGCAATTTATCTAAAATTTCAATTTAAGAAAAGGAAATATAAACCAAATATTTATATAATTCCAATGTTCTAAAAATAAAATAACCGCAGATTATATAACTAATACTGCGGTTAAGTTTATTTTAATTCTTGATTTTACAATGTCTCGTTCAGCCATTTAAAGAATTCTCCCTGCCAAACCTGAGCATTTTGCGGATGCAGAACCCAGTGGTTTTCATCTGGAAAATATACAAAGCGGCTTTTAATTCCTCTTAACTGTGCTGCCTGAAAAGCTTCTTGTCCCTGTCCGATTGGCACACGGAAATCTTTTCCTCCCTGGAAAATCAAAATTGGTCTGTTCCAGTTTTGAACCAAAGTTGCCGGGTTAAAAGTTGTGTAAGCTTTTTGAGCCACAGCATTGTCTTTTTCCCAATAAGGTCCGCCAAAATCCCAGTTGTTAAAGAAAACTTCTTCAGTTGTTCCTAACATTGAGACCGTATTGAAAACACCATCATGAGCGATAAAAGTTTTAAAACGATTGTTGTGAATTCCTGCTAAGTAAAATACAGAATATCCTCCGTAGCTGGCACCAACGCATCCTAGACGGCTTTTGTCAACATAACTTTCTTTGGCAACGTCGTCAATTGCCGAAAGGTAATCGTCCATAACCTGTCCGCCCCAGTCTTTACTAATCTGCTCGTTCCATTCAACGCCATGACCCGGCATTCCGCGGCGGTTTGGAGCAACAACAACATACCCTTTTGCTGCCATTAAAGAGAAATTCCAACGGAAAGAATACGATTGTGTCAACGCGCTTTGAGGTCCGCCTTGGCAGAATAATAAAGTTGGATATTTTTTAGAAGCATCAAAGTTTGGAGGTAGGATTACCCAAACCAGCATCTTTTTACCGTCAGTTGTTGTAACGTAACGTTTTTCGGTTTTGCTTAATGCTAAAGTTTTATAAGTATCAGTATTTACGTTTGATAATTGTTTCCAGGTATTTTTCTTCAAATTAAAAGAAAAAATCTCACCAGCATGATTCATATCTGTTCTGGTAACAATAATATCATCTCCAGAAAAACCTACTAAATCATTTACGTCAAAATCACCGTTTGTTAACTGACGAACTTGAATCGCGATTTTAGTCAACCCCGGAAAGTTAACAGAGAAAAGTTGTTTTGTTCCGTCAATTGGCGCAACAAAAAACACCGTTTTTCCGTCTTTACTCCAGATGAAATTATCTACAGTTCCGTCCCAGTTTGCCGTTAAATTTGTTTTGATTCCTTTAAACTCAACAATGATATCGTTTTTGTCAGACTCGTAACCGTCGCGTTTCATTTGTAACCAAGATAAATTTCCTGTTGGAGAAAACTGCGGTGCTGTATCGTAACCTAAATTGCCATCGGTTTTATTGGTTGTTTTTTGAGTTTCTAAATTGTACTCATAAATATCTGTGTTGGTAGAAATCGCATAAGCAGTTCCTGCTTTTTTCTTGCACACATAAAAAATGCTTTTACTGTCTGGCGACCAGATATAATCTTCGTCACCGCCAAAAGGTTTTTGCGGAGAATCAAAATTTTCACCTTTCAGGATGTCAATTCCTTTTGCGCCGTCTTTGTTTTCTTTATAAAAAACGTGATTAAATTTTCCTTCGTTCCAGGTATCCCAATGACGGTAATCTAATCCATCATAAATTTGAGCATCAGATTTGTCTAATTTTGGATAAAAATCTTTACCTAAAACTTTATCAATTTTTACTTCTTCGTTGTACACAACATATTTTCCGTCTGGAGAAATGTTTTTATCAGCAAGAATGTCTTTTGTATCTTTAATTTCGGTTGCATTTCCCCCGTTTACAGGAATAGTGTAAAATTTAGAATGCGATTTGTTTTCTTCTACAGAAGGTGTAGAAACCTTAAAAACTACATTTTTTGCATCTTTAGAAATTCCAAGCGGTGTAACTCTGCCTAATTTCCATAACAATTCCGGAGACATAACATTCTGCCCGATAGCGTTTAAACTCATCATTATTAAGGTTGTTAATAATACTTTTTTCATAATCAAATTATTCTATTTTTTTGTGCGCTAAAAATACAACTTTTAAGCCCCAAGTTGTTAAATTCCAAATCCCAATTATTGTTAAAGTTTTGAATGATATTGTGCAATTGTCACCTTGAGCGAAGTCGAAGGGTGCAAAGTAAGAGGCTTCGACTTCGCTCAGCGAGACAAAGTATTTAAATGAACTTACATTTTTTATATGGTTCAAAAAAATCATTATTTTTATAAAAACTCTAAAAAATGGAACTAAGCTACTGGGAACTAAAAAACTGGTTCACGAATGTTGATTATACAATTGCAGGGAGTGGAATCGTAGGTCTGCATACAGCATTACGCTTGCGCGAAAGATTTCCTGCTGCCAAAATTCTGATTCTCGAAAGAGGAATGCTGCCACAAGGGGCGAGTACCAAGAATGCTGGTTTTGCCTGTTTTGGGAGTTTGTCTGAAATTATGGATGACTTAAAAATACATTCAGAAGATGATGTTGTGGCACTTATCGAAAAACGCTGGAAAGGGTTACAATTACTTCGAAAAAAATTAGGAGATCAGGCAATCGATTTTAAACCTCACGGCGGATATGAATTGTTTCTAAAAGAAGATGAATTTGGGTTTAGCGAATGCATTTCTAAAATTCCGTTTATCAATGAAGTTTTGAAACCGCTTTTTAAAGCTGATGTTTTTTCAAAAGAAGTAGATCGATTTGGATTTGAAAATATTCACGAGTATTTAATTTTTAATCCGTTTGAAGGACAAATTGATACTGGAAATATGATGCAGGAATTGTTGAAACAGGCAGTTTCTGCAGATATTTTAATTTTAAACCAGCAAACGGTAAAATCGTATTCCGATGCCGGAAACCATGTTGAAGTTGTAGTGAACGATTTTAGCTTTAAAACTCATAAACTGCTTTTTGCAACCAATGGTTTTGCAGGCGAAATAACAAAAGGAGCTGTAAAACCTGCAAGAGCGCAAGTGCTTATTACAGAGCCTATTCGTGATTTAGATATTAAAGGTACGTTTCATTTAGACCGCGGTTATTATTATTTTAGAAATATTAACGATCGTATTTTGTTAGGAGGCGGTCGAAACCTTGATTTTGAAGGTGAAACAACAACTGAATTTGGAGAGACGAAAATTATTCAAAATAGATTGGAAGATTTACTGAAAAATGTAATTTTACCAAATCAGGATTTTCAGATTGCGCACCGATGGAGCGGTATCATGGGAATAGGAAATAGTAAGAATCCTGTCGTAACCCAGCTTTCTGAAAATGTGTTCTGCGGAGTGCGTTTAGGCGGAATGGGAGTGGCGATAGGAAGTTTAATAGGAACAGAATTAGCAGATTTAATATAATGGCAGCAACCAAGAAACCAGTACCAAAAACGACTACAAGCAAACCAAAACCTAAAACAGCATCTTCAAAAAAATCAAATCGCTCTTTTGGAGAAAAAGTAAAATGGTTTTTTATTAAAGCTGCTTTGTGGTTCTTTGGAGTTTCAATCGCATCGGTTGTGTTTTTTAAATATGTACCAGTACCTTTTACACCTTTGATGATTATTCGTGCTATCGAAAATAAAATGGACGGAAAAGAGGTTTATTTTGACCATGACTGGGAACCAATTGAAAAAATTTCAATGAATTTACAAAAAGCAGTTATTGCCAGTGAAGATGCCACTTTTTTAACGCACAATGGTTTCGATTTTAAAGCGCTTCAAAAAGCGTATAAAAGCAACGAACGCGGACGCCGAATTCGAGGCGGAAGCACCATTTCGCAGCAAACAGCCAAAAACGTTTTTTTATGGCAGGGAAAAAGTTACCTGCGTAAAGGTCTTGAAGCTTATTTTACCGTTTTAATTGAAATTATCTGGGGTAAAGAACGAATCATGGAAGTGTATTTAAACAGTATCGAAATGGGCGACGGTGTTTATGGTGCTTATGCCGCAACTGAACATTGGTACCGCAGAGATGCTTCGAGTTTAACGCCAATGCAGGCTGCTGGAATTGCAGCAATTTTGCCAAATCCAAGAAAATTTAAAGCTACGGGATCATCAAGTTATATTAACAGAAGAAAAGAAAGAATTGTTCGCGAGATGCGTTATGTTGGAAAAATCAATTATAAAGGAGATGGGAAAAAATAAAAAAGCATTTTTTGCTTTTCTGATTTTGACCACAGCGTTAACTTTTGGACAAGGAAAAACTACAGAAATAGGTTTTATAACCGACAATGATTTATATACATCGTCTAAATACGATATGTATTATACCAATGGTTTGGAACTTTTTTATCGATTTTTATCTAAAAATGATAATCAGAAAATCAATAAAAAAATCACCGAATTTAGAATTGGGCAATATCTTTATAATCCAAGATTTATAAACAAAGAAGCGGTTACGATAAACGACCGCCCTTTTGCCGGATATCTTTTTGCCGAAGCCGGAAGAAGCTTTTTTTATGAAAGCGAATCAGTTTTAAAAACAGATTTTCAAATTGGATTTATAGGGCCAAATTCTCTTGGAGAAAATTTACAGAAAGGTTTTCATAACATGATTGGTTATAAAAAAGTATATGGCTGGGAAAACCAGATTCATAATGCTTTGGGACTTCAGGCGCATGTTATGTATTCTAAAAAAATGTTTGCTTCTGCACACAATGATTTTGTTGATCTTCATTTTCAATCTGAAGCTAATTTGGGAACTATTTTTACAGGAGTTTCAACAGGATTTATGGCGAGATTTGGGTTTAAAAAATTGATTCCAATTTACGATTCTAATCTTCATGATGCTTCGGTAAATGCAAATGCTCAGCCAAATATTAGAGAATTTTATTTCTATGCAATGCCAAGCGTTAATTATCAGTTTTATGATGCCACGATCGAAGGCAGTATGTTTAACGATTCAAGCCCAATTACTTTCGATTTGGTGCCGCTTCGTTTCAATGGAGAAGCTGGTTTAAAATACCGTCACAACAATTTCAATATTTCATATTCTTTTATTTACCGCGGAAGAGAACTTAAAGGCGATGTTAACGATACAAATACCGGATATTTTTATGGTTCGATTCGATTAGGATTTTTGTTGAAGTAATATTTGCATCGTAAGAAATGAGCCGATTTATATATAAAGTATTGTCTTTAATTTTTGCTCTTTTTTTTATCTATTGCATGGTACAGTTTATTAGTACCAATGCCTTCGAAATTAGGCATTTTAGAGGTTATACAGATGTAAAACTTGTTGCGATTAGAATACTTATTCTTTTATTCAGTTTGTTTTGGGCAATAGTTTTTTTTCTTATTCACAGGCACAAAAACAAGTAATTATTTAATAAGCTGAATTATTTCAGGATATACTTTATGGAAACAGATTTACAATCTGTGTTATCGAGTTTTAAAATCAAAATCTATAAAGTCCCTACGAGACAAATGTTTGGGGCTGTAATTTTATTCTACCAATATGTAACTCCTAACGGAGTAATTTTTAAGTTTAAATATTGAAACAGGTATCTAATTTTATTTTACCAATATGTAACTCTAGCGGAGTTTTTTTAAGTTTAAATATTTGAAACAGATATCTAATCTAAAATTCTATCAATATTTGTTTACTCCTAATTAATTTCCCGGAAATACTCCGTTAGGAGTTACATATTGGTAGATTGAAAAACCCACCAAAAAAATATCCCGTAGGGATTACCCGAACACAAAGTAATTCCTTAGTTAGAAAACAAAAAGCCAATTCTGTTTTTAGAAATGGCTTTTTTATATGATAAATAGAAAGGACTTATTTCCCCTTCATTAATTTTTCTAAATACTCAACTTTATCTTTTTCAACCTGAACCAAACGCTCATAAAGTTCAACTACTTTGTCAAGAGGATTGAAATTGCAAATTGCTCCACTGGCAAAATTTCCAAAATTTCCGTGGCTATCTGTGAATGTGTTAAAATAATTAAACACATTTTCTTCCGAAAAACTTTTTATAGCTTCTGGAGTTACACCAAGTGCTTTTGCTATTTCAATAAGTTTTGCCTCGTCTATAGTTTCACTATTTTCTATTGTAGAAATAGCTTGCTGGTTTGTTCCTAAAGCTTGTGCCAAAGCTTCTTGCTTCATATCGCGAAGTTCACGAATACGGCTTATTTTTCGCCCTATATGATTTGGTTTTGTTGCTGTGCTCATAATTCAAAGGTATTTAAAAAAACTTTTACAAATCCATTTTCAGTAAAAAACAGACTTGTTTTGGTAAAATACGATTTAGCGTTTAAAAGAAGTAAAAATACAACTTTTCATACGATTTTATTTTATTTTAATACGTTTCATAAATTATCTCATCATTCATTTTCAGGTTTTTATCAAATGAGATATACAAAAACAATTGTCCTGCGGGTGATTCGCCAGCATCGAAACCTATTCGAAAAGTATTTTCGTCTTCAAAAATAATATCAGATAGTTTTAGGCTTTCAACATCTTCATTAGGATGTTGTTGTTTAATAAAGTTAATAGCGTCGTGATTGAGTTTAGAAAAGTTTTTCCCAAAAGTTTTTATTATCGTTTTTAGTTTTTCTATTTCTTTATAAGTCCTGGCTTCTGTGGAAACATAGAGTTCTTTATCCTCAAAAATAAGATTCGCGTTGTAAGTCGAAGTTGATACATTATATTTAAAAACACCTATTTCATCTATTAGAAAGTCTTTTTCCCAGATGAGATTATTGGAATAATCCAGTGTTTGCAATTTTGTATTGTGACTGGTATCTAATACAGAAATTTTGTTGTTTGAACAATATAGAGTTTCAAGTAATTTATTCTGGCTGATATCAAGTGTCGTGATATGGTTATAAAAACAACGTAAATCTTCCATGATTACATTTTTTGCCAGCTCTATTGATAAAAGAGAATTATTAGCACAATGTAAAACTTTTAATTCTGGACAATCACTTACATCGAGACTTATTAATCCATTTTGACTGCATTTTAAATTTTTCAATTTAGGTTTTACTCCCAATTCAATTCCAAAAATATGGTTGTAAGCAAAGTCAAGTTCTTCTAAAAGAGAATTGTTCTCAAGATCCAGATTAGTTAATAGGTTCCAATGACAAATAAGTTTTACCAATAGTAAATTATGGCTTATGTTTAATTTTTTTAATCTGTTGAAAGCGCAGTTAAGATGTTCTAAATGTGTATTTGCAGATAGATCAAGTGATAGAATTTCATTTTCATTACAAATTAATTCTTTTAGTAATAAGTTTTGGCTAATGTCAATAGAACGGATCTGGTTATAAGAGCAGTCTAAGCTGTTTAATGAGGTAAAATATTCAATACCATTTAAATTTTCTAACTTTTGACTTTTTAAATTAAGTGATGTGATATTTTTTACATCGCTTATTTGAATACTTGTTTTGTCCTTCGAAAAATTTTTCAGGACATAATCTCTAAATCCAGAATCAGTAAAAGAATTGGTAATATTCATAATGTCATGTAATTAAATATAATAGGTAACAAACTTGCAGTTCTCGACTAAAGAGAATTAATAGTAATGTATATATTATATTTCAAAATCTATTAATAATTTGTGTAAAATCGAGAATGCTTGATGTATTTTATATTTATCTATTTCAATTTCATTAAAAAGATTGATTCAAATTATTTTCGTTCTACTACATCAAACTCATAATTAGAATCGCCGCTGCCCATCACTCTGCCTAAAAAATGTGTTGTATAGGTACTGAATTCTTCAAATTCCAGATCTTTTAAAAATCGTGATAATTTTATTTTATGCTCTTTAGATGAAAAAGATGCTCTATCGGTTGGTATTTTTTCCCAATTTTCTTTACTGAATACTGCTGCTCCTTCAATTATGTGTAAGGAACGCACAATAGTAAGGGTATCGCCTTTTATGCGTAAAACTTTTACCAAAGTTCCCTTTGAGAATCTCATGCCATTCTCATACCAGTCACTTTTGTAGATATCTCCAGATTGTGGTTTGTCTAGAATTTCTTGTATTTTAGAATTTCTATATTCTTTTATGCGTGTCATAGCAAGTCCTGTAATGATAAGTCCTGCAAATAACAAAATACCAGTCCATGGATACAATAACTGCCAAATTGAAGATTTATAAGTGGTGTCTATATTATTTATTTCATTATTAATCTTTTTTGTGTAGCTTTTTTTTGCATAAACTGGTCCTGTTTCTGATTTTACAATATGCTGGCACTCTGTACAATGTACGCTCGTAGTACGGCCCATTCCAAAAACAGGAACAATGATCGATACATATTTCGTGTTTAAGGTAAGTTGTAAAGTGTCTTTTTTATTACAAACCGGACAGGTTTTGCCTAATAACATTTTTTGTGTTAAAGGCTTATTTTTAATTTGATAATAATAAATCATTATTAATTTTTTTTGTTTGCTTCTATCATTTGAAAAAATATCTTCTTGATTTCTATAACATCAAGATCCAAACGTTTTGTTTCTACCCATAAAAGAGCATTTTGATTGTTTTTGCTGGCACGAAAATATTGAGAGAGTTGTTTTTTGTCTTTTATTCTTGAACTGTAATACTCAGGATTTTTTACATATACCATTAAGTAATGTTCGTGGAAAAAGTTATTTATTGAGAAGTCATCACAGTGTTCTATATCTTTCCATTTTACTAAACCAATTTGATCAAAATGGTCTTCATAAAAAACAACGCCTTCGTTTAAGACTGTAATAAATGGTGAGGTATTAGATAAAAATCGTATTTCCTTTAGCAGTTTGCTAAAAATGATAACAAGACATGGAAGTAGTATAAGAACCAATGCGGGTTCATAATCATCTTGGGTAAAAAAGGAGCCAGATACATACCAAAGGCCGCCTAAAAAAGAAAGGAATAAAAAAGAACATAGAATTATGTTTTTTTGAACCTTTTTTTGAGATATATAAAAGTCTTGCTGTAACATAAAAAATAAGACAGATTATTAATAATGTATAAAATCTTACAAAACTAATATGTTTAAAATCTATGTTACTGCTGTAAAAAGCTATATTTATATTAAAATAAGCCATTTTTTGAAGTAAAAAAAGGATAGAAAACAATTAAATTTTCTATCCTTTATGAGAAAGCAGGCTGTGTTTATTATTTTATTAAATAATCATAATCTGCTTTTGAAAGTTTAGTAGGAACACGAAAAAAGAAATCGACATAGTTTTCATATTCTTCCAGATTAAGATGTTCTTTATTGAAGTGATTTGTAAGTTCTTCAAGACTATGGCGGCTCCAATCTGTTTTCTTTTGGGCATGTTTACTTCTGTCTTCGGTAACATAAACCTGCGGAAATGAAAATTCTTTTTTTACCGTTAAAGATTTTGCCTTAATAGCAGCCTGTTCAAGATTAATCCAGGTATGGATATTTACATCGCCATTTACCTGAAAGTTAAATGTTTTACCGCCTAAACCTTTTCCGGTTGTAAACAAAACTTCGTCTACTGTTACATTGCCCATTATCTGCGAAAAAGTATTGGGTCTTGAGGTGTAATTAACATCGAGATTTTTAGTGTGAAGATTTCCAGTTATTAAAACTTCACGCAGAGAAGCAGTTTTGCAAGTAACATTTCCCAAAATAACAGGAACAGAGAAAAGCGGAATATTTTCTTTTTCTTCTATAAATTTATAATAAACGCCCCACTGTACTTCGTCATGCGGAGAAAAAGCTTCAGTTTCGACATTCCCTTCGTAAACGCATATAAACTGCTGGTCAAATTTTTCTTTGTCTTTTGCTTTTTCGTATAATTTCTCAAATGGAGTGCCCGCAGGGAGTACAACTTTAAGTTCTTTATAGGTATATAATTTTAAATTGTCCTGATTGATCATTAATAACGACTTTTAAGATTAATCTAAATTGTCTAAATCCATTTCTTTAGAAAGCTGATCCCATTTTTTGTTGAGGAAATCTTTTGTCTTTTCTAAAAACTCTGGATCTATATCTTTTAAGGTTTGCGCTTTTGGGCACAATACCGCTTTTCCATCTTTGAACTCAATAAAAGCATGAACAGCATTATCTCCCCAAAAGAAAGGAAAAACAATCGCTTTGTTTTCAGTACTTTCAGTTACATATTTTTCCATGCTTATGATAAAGGCAAACATAGGAATCATTTCTACAAAGTTTTCACTAAAAAACATCATTCCCCAATTCCACTCTTCGGTTGTTTCATCATAATCTGAAAACGCCATTGCTTCAGGATAATCAATCCAGCCGTCGATAACTTCCTTATTAATATCGTCATTGTATGTGCGAAGCAGTTCCTGAGTCAAAACCGATTTTGAATACATTTTTCGACTTTCCCAATAGTCAAGCCAGTTTTTATTTAATTCTGGTTCTTCGAGCGGGCTGTTTAAAAACTTTTCGAGCTGTGATTTTGTAATTTTTACTTTGCAATATAAAGAGCTTAATTCAGACATAGTATGAGGTTTAGATTTATAGTAGTTTTAAATTTTGAAGATGGATGTTTTAGTCCCATCGGCTTAAATTTCCTTCGGCACGTTCAAATAATTCTTCCAGAACATTTTCAAGAGATCTTTCTGGAAGACCAGTTTCCAGATGTTTCAATAATTCATTTGTGGCAGCTTTTATATTATCCTGATGGCAATAAATATTTGCAAAGTTTCCGTTTTTGTCGAAAATAACATATTCGCCGCTTTCATTAATATCTTCTTCAGACATCATCCAGCCAATACATGGAAAGGCTTCGTTTATTTTTTGGGTTTGTTCTTCGGTAAGAAGCTTATATTCTTGAAGTTCTGGTCTGTCATTTGCCCAAAAAGCAATAATCATATCAATAATGCCCGCAGAATTATGAGAAAAAGCTGTTCTTTGTTTCATGTATCTGATTAGGTTTTCTGCCGAAGAAATACGGAAAGTTTCATCAGATTCTATACCGCCGACAGTCTTGTAAAAAGTAATTAATTCTTGTGGCAGAGGCAGAGAAAAATAAGAAGTCAGTTCTTGTATTTCTTCATCTGAAGCCAAAGAAGATTCCTGGATTTCATCATATTCAAGTTCGCATGCAGCGATACGGTTTTTAATTTCTTCCATTGTATAAATTTAATTTTTGTAGTTGGAATTTAGAATTTGAATTTTTAGCTCTTAATGACGATTATCGCATTGAATATTAATTTCTTCATTTGATTTGTCGATTACAGAAATACTCGGGCAGCCAAAAGAAAGATATTCGAAACCAAAAACAACGGCAGGTTTGTTTTTAAAAAGTTTCCCCGTCCATTGATCAATAGAATCTTCTCCATTTTCATAATTTAATGGAGTAGGAGATGTGCCTTCGCTTTGGCTGAAAAGTTTTTCGATTATAACATCTTTGGTTTTAGAATCGACAACTAAAAGGCGTCTGCCATAAATTATTTTATTGCTGTCCAGATAGTCTTGTAAAAAATACTCATGACTGTCAGTTTTATAAAAATATGTATTGCCTGTTACTGTGTTCTTTAGCAAATTACGATCGTTGTTTTTTAAAGCTTTAGACGGATAATCCTTTTTTGCAATTTTTTTCCATGTAATAGGTTTCAAACGTTCTTTCGAAAACGGATTTTCTTTACCTACATATACCAATGCGTCTCTGTAATATTCGCTGAATCCGTTTAAATGTTTTTTATTGATTTCAAAACCAATCATAAAATCATAATTGTGATACGGCCAGTCTTCTTCTGAAGAATATCCATTTAACATTGCGGCAGTTTTCAGATTTTTTACCGCAAAAGAAACCAGTTTGTTTTTGGCATAATCATAAACAAACAATGAATCGGTTTCAGAAATATTGGTTTTAGAGAAAAATCTTTTTCTGTAGTTTTTATCAAACGTAAAATAGGCCGCATTTTCTTTTCCCATTTTTTCTATGTTGGGTAAAGCAAGTGTGTCTTTTTCGTCGCCAGCAGGATAAATATCCGAAAGAGAAACAAAAGCAACATCGCTGCTGTCTTTTGGCGTAAGGGTAAATAGATAAATGCTTTCTTTTCGCGGGGTTTCTTCAGTTTCTTGTAAAGTGTCGGTTTCTGTTTCTGTATGTTCAGTTACTTCTGGAAGTGTGCCTGTGGTATTTTCTTTTTTGTTGCAGGAAAAAAGGAACAGCGTAAGAACTGTAGAAAGGGCGTATAGTTTTATTTTCATAAATTAAATTGGGGTTTAATAAAGGTTGTACAAGATAGAAAATTTACAATTTGTAAGAAGAATTAATCTGTTATGCGTTTATATTTTGTTACAGAAATTGTTTTTTTTGTGTTTAGGAAATTATCAGAAAA
This sequence comes from Flavobacterium johnsoniae UW101, assembly GCF_000016645.1. Classification (NCBI taxonomy): domain Bacteria; kingdom Pseudomonadati; phylum Bacteroidota; class Flavobacteriia; order Flavobacteriales; family Flavobacteriaceae; genus Flavobacterium; species Flavobacterium johnsoniae. Next base: position 686,531 of record NC_009441.1, on the reverse strand, counting down.
ATTAAATCCCTCATTGCATTTGTAAACCAATAAATTGTATTGAATATCTATTTCACAATAAGGTGCGTGGTGATCGCTGTTTTCTGCAGGCAGGATTAATTTATTGTCTTTTATAAAAGCTTTATAAGCTTCAATATTCTCTTTTTTATCTATGCTGCCAGTCCAGGTGTTTAAGGTTGCATAATCATATCCTTCTTCAAAATAAAAAGTGAGATACAATTTTTGGGTTTCATCGTACCATGTTCCGCCATATTTTTGAGTCAGTCCCTTTATATTGAGCATTTGCGATACAATATTTCCTGTTTTTTTATCGAAAGTAATAGTTTTGTTTGGTCCGCCGTAAAACAAAGCCAGCGTAATGGTACTGTCGGTTTCACTTTTAAAAATAATATCTTTTGCTGTTCTGATTTTGATATCCAGATTGTCATCCATAAGCTCAGAATCGGTGCATTTGATAATTCTTTTTTCAAATAAACCTTTTTTCTCAATTACTTCAAGCCACGGATTAACCATAACACCGTAGCCTACAATTTGTGCTCTGTAATTTTTGTTAAGATCTTTATTTTGGTATAAACCTAAAGATGTGCTCGAAAGTAATAAAGTATAAAAAGGAAGCATCATAGCAATAATACTCATTGCAAATGTTATGAGTAATGCTGTCAAAAAGAGTTTTGCTAAGAGCTTTTTCCAAAAAACGATAATAATTACAAAACTGCTTATCAGCCAGAGCCATGATAAAACGACATCGCTGTAATAGCCGCGAAGACTGATTTCTTTAAAATAATATAACAGACAGTTCAGCACAAAAAGTACACAGATCATGAAATAGATTCGCAATATTATTTTTTTACTCTGACTCATAATTTTTTTAAGATATAATGTAAAGTAAATACAGTAACTATTGATAAAACCCAAATAGGCAGAAATGATAATGAAAGTGTATAAAGCAATTCTTCTTTAAAAAGATAAGTGCTCCACGACGATTCACGATCGACAAAAATGCTGTAATTCCAGAAAAACCAAACTGAAATTAAGGATATTAATTCAATTGTAATTTTTAAATATTTGTTTTTTATGAAAGTAAAAAGCAGAAACACAATTGTTAGAAAAACGGTCGTAAAAACGGATACTAAATAAGCATCGTCAAAAAAATGACTGTCTGGATTTCCGCTGGAAATTCTTTCAGAGAGACTTCCCATTGCCCAATATATTTCTATGAAAGTAAAAATGAAAAGCAGAAACGCAATTATAATGAGTTTTTTGAAGAATGATACTATTTTGGGTTTTACAGTTTGATTCATTTTTTAATTCTGATTACTGAACAAAAATATGAAACCTGTTTAAAGAAATATCTTTCAAAAGTGATATTTGTATCAAGAAAGTTTTTACTCAAAGATAAAATGCTTAACCTTTTGATAATATGGCGAATAGTTTTAATTTTTACTTTTATTCAAAATTAAAACTATGGAAATTAACTGGATTGTAATAGGAGCTGTCGTACTATTGGTTGTTCTTTTGGTTGTACTAACGATCAGAAAAAATCAAAAAGAAAAAAAGAAACTAACAGACTTACTGAATAATGATTTCAAAAAAGCTGAAAAAGCCGATGTAGATGCTGAAGATTCTGCTAATGAAAAGTAAGAGTATGAAGGAGTGAATTAAATTTTAAAACGAGCAATTATTTTTCTTTCTCTATTAAAATCTAATTCTAATGAATCACGAGTTATTTTTTTAAGTGCTATTCCATCAATTAGAGCATCTTTTCGCAAACGATACATTTTATTGTCGATTTTCATTATAACGAGTTCCCCTTTCGAATCTTTTATATATCCATGGTAAGATATTGCAGGCCAAATTGTTAATTGTCTTGTTTTAGCAATTGGCGCTGCTGTTTTTTTTACTGCTGTAGAAGTAACTGCGCTGTATTGTTTTTGTGCAGGAATAACAACTTGCTGAGTCTGTTTATTTAAAAACGGATCTCTTGTAATAGTTTCTAATGCAAATGTGTCTTTATGTATCTGGTTAAATTTTACATTTTGTGCCGTGTAAGTTTCATTTGCAAATGTTTCCTGTGAAGAAAAATACTTGTATACGGTTTTATAAAAAACAGCTCCCCAGAGTGCAATAACTACAATTATTAATACAATATTTATTTTCTTTTTTGCCATCTCTATTTTAGATTACAGTAAATTTGAAAGGAGTACTATATGCACTTACATTTCCGGCAGCATCTGTTGTTTTAATTCGCCAGTAATAATCGCCGGTTGTAGTAAATATTTGCTGATACGATGTTGTCGCATTATTTGTTGACGATAATAGGGTCGTAAAGGTATTTGTACTTGAAAATTCTATCGTGTACACTATTGGCGATTGTATAGTTCCGGTGTCTGTTGGTGAAATCCAATTAAAAGATGCTGACTGATTATTGGTAACGACAGCATTATTAGCAGGCAGGCTGTTTTGAGGCACCGGCGGGGTAACAGTATCAATATGGAAATTTCTGGTAGAAAATACCAATGTCTGGCTTGTACTGTTTACACCTCTTACTTTCCATTGATAAGTTGCATCCTTACTAAGCTGCGTACTGGTTAAAGCTACTGAAGTTGCGGTTAAATTTTCTTCAGCATAGACAGATTCTCCTGTTGTTGTATTTAGAACTTCTACATTATAACCTGTAGCGGCTGCAAGCTTTTGCCACTTTAGTGTAATACTGGCTGTGTTTTTGTAAATGTTGCTGTCTGGCGTTGATAAAATTACTTGTTGATTTGCTAAATCACTTGTAGTAACAACTGAAAATGTTGAAGAAAATGAATAGTTTGACTCATAAGCAAAATTTTCACCTCTTACTTTCCATTGATAGTTTCCTGGGGATAAAGGGCATAGAAAACTTGTTTTGGTAACTAAGGAATCAAGCACTACAGTTTCATCTAAATCCAAAACCTGAACACGATATTTTTTTGCTCCGTCAAGCTCATCCCACTGAAAATTAACTACGTTACTTTCAATAACTGTATTATCTTTTGGAGAAACTGTTTCGATTGTGTCGTCGGAAATATCTTCTTCAAAAATATCTTCGCAAGAGATAACGGTTAGAGAAAGAAGAATAAGTATAAGTTTATTTATTGTTTTCATAATTTTGAAAAATCATTTTTAAGTGTAAAACTTCGGATGTATTGTTTTTCTTGGTAGTATAGAAGTTCATGCTGACAATTCTTGAATAGTCGAATTTTTTTTCGAAACCATATCCCAGAGTTAATAATTGATTGCAGTTTCCTGTTACGTCGAGCTGATTGCTGATAATCTTGTAATTCTCATCTGAAAAAACATGAGATGACTGCAAATCATTAATCGAGATTCTAGGATCTTCTGTAGATGCAAAACTGATTATGCCCTGCTGTACCATTTCTTTTGTAATTCCTTCTTTGCCAATTACTCGATCTAAATAATTGATCTCCTGAGACAGCTTGTCTATATTATTAGCTTTTTTATTAATCGTATTGGTTTTCTCTGATAATGTTTTATTCTCACGAATTACGTCAATCAAAGTATGAAACGATCTTTTGTATGCTGTTATTAAAAGCATTATAAAAATCAATAATAATGCAGTGAATTTCTTTTTATATGAATATTTCTCAAACATCTTTTATGGTTATTTTGATTTCAAATTGAGATTTATTTTTTTTGTCTTTTTTAAAGCTTTTTATTTCAAAATTTTTAAGCCAGTTCATTTTTTTGAGCTTTTCCATCCAATTATTAAAAGATGATTCATTAAATGTTTCTCCTTTTATTATAATAGACTTAGCATCAAAGCTTATTTTTTTATTCTCTTTTATTTCCTGATTTACAGGAATTATATTTAAATCGGTAAGAGAAATATCAGAAGGGATTCCTTTTATAATTTCATAGCCGTAAAAAGATAAAAACTTTGCCGACAAGAAACCGGCTTCTTTTAAAAGGCGCTGTTTATTTTCTTTTTGCTTTTCAAGATCAAGTATCTTTTGATAGGATTGATTTGAGTAAACACTCTGAAGATTTAACTCAGCATTTTTTGAACCATAATATTGTATTAAAAGATAGCTTCCCAGTAAACTGATTAAAAAACCAGCCAGCATTGCGACTCCAAAAACATTAAAAGCTTTTTTGTAGATAATTTCTTCTGTACTGAGCGTTTCGTTTTTTGTTTTTGAAACTTCTTTCTGCTGGATAAAAAAATGGATTATTGTACCATAGAGAGGCAGGAAACTGCTGTTTATTTTTTCTTTTCCAAGAATATAAGTTTCTGTTTTTACAGTTGCAGGTTGTTTTGAAAATGCATCTAACTTTCCATTATCAAATTCCAAAATAATGTCATTTGAAATGATTGTATCTTTTTGAATAGCGTTATATAATAAACCAGATAAAAATGAGCCAACATAAATATCAGCGACTTGAAAACCTTTCTTTAGGAAATTTTCGCTTATTTCATTTACAATGTTTTTTCGGCAAAAACTAATAAAGCTGCTTTTCGAGCCTAATAAACTGGTATGATAAATAGATTCGAAATCAATATTTTTATACCAGCTTACGTCACTTTCGTTATTAAAATCGATTTCTTTATTTAAAATTCCTTTTCCATCAACAACTAAAATCACGGGAATTTTAAGATCAATGCTTTTTGCTGTTTTTTCAAAATTCTCAAAAGACTGGGTGCTGACAATATCAATTTTGTTACCTTTTTTCTTAACAGTAAGTACATTGTAAATTTCTTCATCTTCATTTCTGATGATTCCAATTACATGTAAATTGTTTAGTTTAATTATTTTAGATAAAAATGTAATCATTAATATACCACTGTTGGTTTAATAAAAATATGCAGTTTTGAATTGTTTTTCCCTTTTTTACGGCTGCTAAAAAACCATTTGATAATTGGAATTCTTGATAATAGGGGAGTTCCTGAGCCAGAATCTTCTTTCTTTAATTCGTCTAAACCGCCTAGCAAAATCATTTCTCCATTTTTTACACGTACCAATGATTCAAATTTTTGTGTTGCTTTTCCAGGAGGAGCGGTCTCGCCGGCTCTTCCCAAGAATGAACTTTTTTCGACAACAATTGTCAAAGTCACATTTTCATCAATAGAAACATAAGGCTTTATAGAGAGACTTAAATTAGCATCAGTAGATTTCCATGTTCCCGAATTCAAGATATCGTTACCAATATTACTGTTAATTAAACGGTTGCTTTGTTCAAAATAGTAACTTGTTTCTCCAATAGATAATTTAGCTTCATGTCCGCTTATTGTTGCAATCTTAGGAGTTGATTCTACTTTTACAATTGAATTGTTTTCGAGTAATTTTAAGTTTAGGTAGAAAGCCTCTGTAACTTTTCCTAGTTTAAAAATTCCGAATCCATTGAATGCATCAATTAAACTATTTACAGAAGTTGAATTTACAGTCATATCTGTGGTAGGAAACACAGTGCCGCCTGTAACTTGTTTGTTGATTTTGTCAAGTCCTGCTTTCATTCCGGTTTGTACATCGTGAGATTTGTTATATTGAGCGATTATGACTTCAATCTGCACCATTGGTACAATCTTATCAATTTGCTTTATATAAAGTTTTAATTCCTCAAGAATAGATTTTGAACCAGAAGCTACAAGTCCGTTTAGTTCGACAAACTCTTTAATTTCAAGTTTTTCAGAAAACACTTTTGGAAGCGATGGAAGAACCAATTCAATAGATCTGTTTTCAAGCTGAATTACCTCTGTAGCTCTTAATCCCTCAGAACCTTCTTCACCAATTAAATATAAATTATCCTGTTTTTTGTATGTATATTTTTTTCCTTTAAAAATGTGAAACAACAACTCATCGAAGGTTATATTATCAGCAGACAGAGTAGTTTTTTCATTCTCGGGTTTGTTGTATAAAAAATAGTTTACGTGCAGTTTTTCGGCAGCTTCTGTTAATACATCTGAGGCGTCTGCTATATATGCTTTTACAGACAGAAAGCCATTTTTATTTAAATTAACTTCATAATATCCAGGAAGTCCAGAACTTGCTTTTGGCGGTTTCACTTTTTGCGTGCTTCCATTTACAGTTACTGTCGCATCTTTATTTTTTTCAATATAGAAAAAGCCATTATCATCTTTTGTTGCTGTCAGATCATTTGATTTTGACATCATTTCTATAACCTGATCAAACGGACGATTTAGAATATAAGAGGAAACTCGAAGATTTTTTGCATCGGCCGCCACAATTAAGTTTTTACCCGATTTATCGATGATAGCTTTTGCAACAGCCGAAAGTGTATCGTTTTCTAGTTTTACAGACAAAAAATCATTTTGAGGATTGTAACTGACATCAATTACTTTTGGTGCTTTTTTCTCTACAACAGTTACTGCTTTTCTTTTTTTGAAAACAATGATGTTGTTCATGAAAGTTACTTCCAGATCATATTTTTGAACCAAATGAATCAATACATCTTTTACTGTTACATCAAAAAAGTTGTTGGATACCTGCTGGGTTAATTCTGAATCGACATCAATATTCAGCTGGTGTTCTTCGGCAATAGAAGAAATGAAATCTCGTAATGTTAATCCGGATACATCAATTTTAATAGTTTCATTAAGACCTTTTTTCTGTACAGAAAGAGCATCAAATTGTTTGCTTAATTGATTTATGTCTTGCTGAGCAATAATACTATTTGTAAAAAACAGTATGATAAATACGTAACCTAATTTTTTAAACATTTAGTTATAAGTTAATTAAAATAGAATATATTTCTTCTAAAGCTGTTTCTCCTTCTGCAAGGATATCAAAAGCTTTTTCTGATAATGATTTATAGTTTTCGTCGTTACTGAATAATTCTGTAATGGTATTGTTTTTTACAGCTTCGGCTATTTTGGTGTCAATGGTTAAGACTTCATAAATAGCAGTTCTTCCTTTATATCCGGTATGAAAACACTGGTTGCATCCAACAGGTTTATAGTAAGATGATATTTCATACGGAAATTGAAAGTTCATTGGAAAATCTTTTTTCGTACAAGGAACTTCGGTTTTACAATGATTACAGAGTTTTCGAATTAATCGCTGTGCTACCGAAAGATTTAAAGTTTCGGCAATTAAATAGGAGGGAACTCCCATATCAATTAATCTGGAAATGGTTCCTATTGCTGAATTGGTATGGATTGTAGATAATACTAAATGCCCGGTAAGCGATGCTCGTATGGCCATTAAAGCTGTTTCAGAATCACGAATTTCTCCCAGCATGATAACATCTGGATCTTGTCTTAAAAATGATTTTAATGCCGATGAAAAAGTCAGGCCGATATCTTCCTTAAGCTGTACCTGATTTATACCTTTTAAAGTATACTCAATAGGATCTTCTACTGTAACTATATTTCTACGGCTATCATTAAGCAATCTTAACGTTGCGTAGAGCGTTGTTGTTTTACCGGAACCGGTTGGTCCGCTTATTAAAATAATTCCGTTTGGTTTTTTTACGGCTTCAAGATAATGCTCTAATTCTTCCTTTTGTAGACCTAGTGTGCTTAAATCAATATTTGAAGCATCCTGACCCAAAAGACGCATTACAATTTTTTCTCCAAACAAAGTAGGTAAAATAGAAACCCTGATGTCAAAAGAGTCGTTTGTAATTCGACCATCCTGAGGTAAACGTTTTTCGGTAATATTTAATTTAGATTTTATCTTGATTTTATTTACAAGCTCAAGGTAGTTTTCGCGTTCTACTTTGTAACGTTCAATTAACTGGCCGTCAATTCTAAATCTGATTCTGGCGTTTTTTTCGTAAACTTCAAAATGAATATCACTGCATTTGAGTGATTTTGCTTCTTCTAATAAATTTTCAAGAAAATCTCCTCTGTCAAAATTTAGAGATTTGCTGGATGTTGTTATTCTTTCTTTTCGGTAATAAATAGAAAGTGCCTTTTCGATTTCATACGAATCTATTGGGCTGAAAACAATGTTTTTACCTAAAAAAAGTTCGAGTTCTTCTTTTGCGTCGGCACTGCTATTAGCACTGTCAACATACAATTCGAGAATATTTTCTGAAACAGATTTAGGAAGTATTCGATATTGATTAGCAAGATCACTTGATACAATATGCTGGTTTTCGGAAAGAACAATAATATCCTGCATAATTTATATCACGGTTAATTTTTGATAAAAGTGCAAATAGTCTTTTACCAGAATAATAAATAAAAACAAAGACGAAAAGCCTGCCAGTGGCACTGTATTTTCGTGTATATATTTCTTAAATGCAAATTGCAGTAAAAGAGCAAAAAGCATTGAGAGAATAAAAAACAAAATAAAATTTGGAAGGATAAACAGGGGAGTAACCGCCAGATAAAACAGCAGATCACCTAAACCAAAATAATGCTCAAACGGATTTAAAAACTGTTTGTTCTTTATACTCATATAAATAACAAGCACACCTAATGTTATAATAAAAAAGGCGGTGTTAAAAAGTATGTTCTTTATTGGAATGAGTTTTAAATGTGTCAGGTAAAATGAAAATAGAAAAATAATAACTGGCAGCAATACATGAATGCGCCTGTATTTCCAATCCTGAAAAAACACAAACAATAAAGAAAATGACAAACAAAGTAAAGTTAATTCCAAGCTTATTCTTTTGTTACTTCTGTTAGCATTTTTTTATTGTCGATTTCCCAGGTGTTAAAATTGCCGTCTCCATCTAAATCTGATGTTGCGGTAGCTCTTGCCACAAATGAATCGTTTGAAGCTTCAATGATTTCAATTTTATAAACAGCCTGCCCGCCTTCGTCAACGGTTTGTTCCTGTTCGAAGCCTAATTCTTCAAGACTGTTTGAATATTTTGAATGTCTGTAAAAATGACTTTTTTGTAATCCGTAAACCTGATTCAGCATTGCTTGTGCCTCTATAGCTTTTGCCTGCCCAATTACTGAAGTTTGGTTTGGTAATACCATCAGTAATAATATTCCAATAATGCATAAAACAATTAAGATCTCTGTTAACGAATATGCTTTAATTGTAGCTTTTTTACTATTTTTTAATAATGTTTTAATCGTTTTCGACATTTGTATGCATTTATTTATTAAATTATGTTAATTCGATGGGTCGCAAAAATACAAATTGTAATGAAACTATTACTATTTATTTATAATTTTACTTAAATCGAACATTGGTGCATACATCGACACCATAATTACTCCTACAATTACGCCAATGACAATGATAATCATAGGTTCCAGAATAACGCCAATCATTTTTGTCTGATGGCTTATTTCTTCGTTATATTGTTCCGTAAGTCTTTCAAACATGGTTTCCAGCTGGTTTACCTGTTCTGCTACTTCAACCATTGATACCATTTTGTTTTCAAACACTGAATGCTTTTTTAAACTTTCATGTAATGAGGCACCTCTTGTAATATCCTCTTTAATTTCCTCTATGGCTTTTTCGATAGGATAAAAGCCAATCATTTTTGCTGTTAAGGATAATGAGTTTATTAAAGTCGTTTTTGAGGTCGTTAATAAATTCATGGCCTGACAAAAACGTGAGATATAAATTTTTCTGATGAGGTTTCCGAAATAGGGAATTCTTAAAACAATTTTTGATGTAAGAGCACGATAAAATTCTTTTTCTTTCAGCATTGTATGCATAATGACTAATCCAATAATGACAGCAAAAACGATTGAAAAAATAGTTCCAGAATGATTGGAAATTTTGATAATTACTTGTGTGCTTTTTGGAAGTTCGCTGCCAAATTGTTTGAATACAGAGCTAAACATTGGGACAACTTTATTCAGCATAAAATATAGCACCAAAACCGTTACAATCATTACGATTGCAGGATAGGTTAAAACAGAAACGATCTGCCTTTTCATCTGAATTTTTCTGTTGAAATATTTTTGAAGTTCTCCTAAAACTTCTTCCAGTTTTCTGGTTTCTTCTCCAATCTGAATACTGTAATATTCGTATGCCGAAAACTGATTGGTTTCTTTCATTGACTCATAAATACTTCTTCCCGAAATCACCTTTTCTTTTATTTCCAGTATGATTTCTTTTTCCAATTTATGGGCAGACTGATTGCTGAGAATTTCCAATGCTTTTTTAAAATCTACTCCTGATTTTAAAAGCATCCCCAGTTCTCTGTAAAACACCTCTTTTTTCTTATCAGATAATTTTTTCGATAACTGAAAAGATGCCGAGCCAGATGGTAATTTAAAATCTGTCTTTTCGGCTTTTGGGGCTTTATATGTACTTAAATCTAGACTCATTATTTGGGTATCTTTTGCAGTAATTCATTAGCATAAACTCTTTTATAGAAACTTAAAGAAGATTCGTTTTCATTGATCTCTACATTTAATTTTAGTTTTTGAAACAATAACCTTTCTGATTTGTTTTTTACAGTGTCGATGACAATTTGTTTCAATTTTATTTTAAAAGTATCTACAAAAGTTTCCTGGCTTCTGGTGGTAAAATCTTCTTCAAAATGGTAAATTGTTTTTTCTCCGGCGTATCCGCGAAAAGCCAATTCATTATCCGTTTTAATCATTTTTTCTTTTTCGAATATATCTTTATTAAGACTGTACGTTAATCGGTTTAAATCGTTTACAAGCTGATTCTGATTTTTAAAATCCAGCATTCTTTCGGTTACAATCGAAAATATGAGAAACAATATTCCCATAATTATGGCTGTAATTGCCATTCCTACAAGAGTTTCTATAATCGAAAATGCAGCGACCGAGTTTTTATTATTACGGATTTCCTTCGACATAAAAACTTTTTTGAAATTTAAACTTAGTGCTGTCTTTATATTCGACCGAAATCTTTTTTAAATGATCGGTTACAACTTCTTCTTCGATAAGAAGATTTTCATCATTGCTTTCATATTGCAGAGAATCATTTTTTAACTGTGACAAGAAAAATAATTCGTTGACTTTATTTTGTGTGTTGTAAAATTTAGCCGATGTTCTCGGCGTGAAAACAGCAGCAAAAATCAAAATAGCAAAATACAAACAGATCGATATAATTGTTAAGGCAATTACCGATTCGAGAATAGAATTTGCTTTTACGCTACAATACTTTTTTAAGAATACCATAGGCCGTTTTTTGATTAGAAAATAAGGGGATAGAAATAAAATATTCCGGTCTTTTGTGCGGATTGATTTCTACATTGCTGATGACGTTATCGTGAGATGTTGCATCTGTTTTTAAAAAGAAACGATTGGTATAAACAGAGCCGTAAACATTGCTTCTTAAGGATAATTTTCCGGTACAGTAAATGTCTCCAAAAACCAACCCTTCTTCGGCTATCTCTACCGTTTTTTTGCTGAAATCATCGTCTGAGGAATTTCCAAAATAAACTACAGCGCCGCTTATTGTGGTTTCTTTTTTGATTCTGATCTGGCTTTCTTCTTCATTTTTGTTATAAACACAAATAACAGACGGATAGTTTAAAGTTACTTTTTCTTCTACGTCAATTCCTTTTGTGGCAAATGCCTGAAGGTTTCCTTTAAATCCGGTTTCGAATGTAATTTTAGGCGCGATTAGAATTACATCTTCTAAAACGGCATTTTTTCTGACCCTGATTGAATCCTTAGACCGCAGAATAAAATTGCCTTTGAAAATTATGTTTGAAAGTGATGAGGTGACATAAATATCCTTGGTCTCGTTAAAAAAGGAATTGTAATAAATAGAATCTTTTGCTTTTTCAATATCCTTTAAAGCTGTTTTTACGCCTTCTGTTTCTTCGAATATCTTTTCAAAATTTGGATTTATTTCAGGCAGCCGAATTTCTGATACCGCAATTTTTCCATTATTGTTCAGTTTGTTTGGACTGTTGTTAATGTAAGCGGTTTGAATAAAAGTCGAAGGCAGTTCGCTGTCGCCGTTTAAGGTTACTGTTCCGGAATAGGAAAGGGGTTTGGATATATTGGTTAAAAATACAGCCGTTTTATCTGTTGTGTAACTCCCCACAAAATGAGCCGATTTAACCGTATCATTTCCTACTGATGATTCGGCAAGCAAAAGGGTTAATAACCCGTATGGTTTGGTTTTGTAATTTCCTTCGATTCCTGAATTTTCATCTTTTTGAATTTCCTGCGGCTTAATTTTATTTCCCAAAGCAAAATTTACAACCGACTGGTTTTGGATATACAATTCTTCCTGAAGGTTGTAATATAAATTGAGCTGATTATACAAATTAGAAAAATACAACAGCGCACCGCAAATGATAGATACAATGAGGCAGATGTAAATGGCGTATAATAAACTATGAGCTTTGATCATTAGTTTATTTCTTTTTTGAAAACAGGTTTTTAAAGAAAGATTTGACTTTTGAATCTTTTTTTGGCTGTGATGCTTTTTCGGCCGCTTTTTTGTCTTTTTCAGCTTTCTTTTCTCTTTCTAGTTTTTCCTTTTCGGCTTTTTCTCTTTGTTTGGTTGCTTCTTTATACGAATTAAGCGTGTTAGAATCCTGAATGATTTCAAGTTCTTTGGCTTCTTTTCTAGATTTATCGAGTTTTTCCTGTTCTTCTTTCAGTTTGTACTCCTGAGATTTTGAGATTTTTTGCGGTTTACTTAAAAGAATACCTTTTTTGTAGACAAGTGTGTCTTTCTTTTCTAAGTCGACCCATTTTCCTGTTTTTAGATCCTGACTGTATTTTCCAGTTTCTACAAGGTCACCGTTTGAATTGTAACGAAAGTATTCGCCGCATTTAATGCCTTTTTTCCATTTTTGAGTAGACTCAATTATTCCGTTTGAGTGCCAGGTTTTCCAAAGACCTACTTTTAGACCTTCGTCAAACTGACCTTGTTCTGCTAATTGGTTGTTGTGATACATTTTTACAAATTTATCATCGAGCAGAGCTCCGGCAATACCAGATTGGGCGTTATGGATAGTACCGCCTTTGAACCAAAAGTATATTTTATTATCTTTTACTTTTACTTTTTTGTCGGTTGTAAAAAATTCATATCTGAAGTTCGCATCAGAGATGCGTTTTATGGCATACGGATCTGAAAAAGAAACAAGAAATAAGCTCAGAAAAAACAGCAAAAAGCCGGATAATACTTTTGTTTTCAATGTGGTATTTTTTTTAATAAAACGGGAGCAAGATAAACTTTTAAAATTCTTTTACAAATAAATCTGTAGGTTTTTTAAGGATAAATATATGTTATCAAACATTGCAATAATTCCTGTTACTGAACTATTAAAAAACATACCAAAAAGGGATTAATTTTTTATCTTTGAAAAAGCCCAAAAATGCCTTTTTATGTAATTTTTGATGACAGGTATTATTAGCTTAGCTCTTATTTTTATTGATGTTAAAGCGCTTTAGATTACTATCCTTTTGGAATGCTCGTGCCAAACCGTCATGAAAGCTCTAAAGACTATCGTTATGGCTTCCAGGGGCAGGAAAAAGATGATGAGATTAGAGGTGGTGAAGGGAATTCGATTAACTATACTTTTAGAATGCACGATCCTAGAATTGGTAGGTTCTTTGCAGTGGATCCTCTATTCAGAGAATATGCATATAATTCTCCGTATTCTTTTAGTGAAAATAGGGTTATGGACGGTGTAGAAAGAGAAGGTCTTGAAGTCGAAAATATAAATGCTTATTTAAAGGCTAAAAAATATGGTGTAGATGCTTTGGAAATTAAAAAAATGGATGATGGTATGGGGAATGTTTCATCGCAATTGTATTCACTAAGAACTCTAGGAATTACACCGAGTGAATTTGCTAATTTAAGAGATACTTTTTTGAATGCACCACAGACTTTTACAAATAACTTTATGGCGACATATAAGCCAGTTCAAAAAGCAAATTCAAATATTCTATCTCCCGGTGACGAAATTGGAATTAATTTACAGCCTGCAACACCATTCCCAATTTTTGTTAGAGTAATGAATGTTGTAAAAAAAGATAATTCTTTTGAAATGACATTTGCAACATTAGAAGGGCATACTGATGCTGGGTATATAACATTTTCTGGTGTTTTCAATAAAAGAACAGGACAAATGGATATAAATATTTTTAATGAAACCAGAGAAAATTTAGCCATGGCATATCCATTAGATCTAGGGAGAGGTGCCCAAATATTGCAATGGAAGATTGTAATGAAAAACATAGCCAAAGCAATACAACAAGATCCAAAAAACAATAACACTGTCATTGAAATTACAAAACATATTGAAGAATATGAATATGATGAATCTGGTACGGGAGGTAAAGGCAAGTTAGTTGAGAGTATTACTGAACAAATAGATATTCCTAAGAAGCCAAGTATCCCAGCAAAAACAACAAAGATAAAGAACACGAAAAGCGATTATGATATTCAAGATGGAGATGGTTTTTAAAATAGAATATAAAGTTGCAATTAAATATCAAAATTTGAGCTCGTTTTTATAAAGTTAAAATAATTAAGCGATGGACGATTATACCCTAAGTGGTTTTATATCTGTATGTTTTATTACATTCGTATTGATATATTATTTATCATTTTTATTATATAATAAAAATGATAAAATTAAACGAGCATTTTATTGCTCATTAATTTTCATGTTTTTTACTCTTATGAAATACTTTTTATTTAAATCATTCAACATAAGTTTTGTTTACCTTGATTATCTTTTTTTGTTATTTTCACCATCGGCTTTTTTAGCTTTCTTAGTGTTATTAATCAAAATTTCAAAAGATAAGCGAAAAGGCAAATAATGCATTAGTTTGGCATGGCCCGAATATTTACCTTATAATATATCCTCATTTTTCAATGAATTCTCCTTAAAAATGAATTTGTAATGATTGTTATACTAGTTTATTCAAGTTTGAGTTAATTAGTTATATAACGTGTTCTAAAAAATAGAAACTCGATCGCTTAGATATACGCAGCGATAGCACAGAAATCTTTTCTGTACTCGTAAAGAGCATACACAAAACAAATAGAATTTAAAAAAGAAAACCTCACATTTCCTGTGAGGTTTTCTTTTTATTTTTTCGATAGAAAAACATACATTTTATTCTACTTTCGTCTAAAATTGTATTTTTGACCAAAATCACAATCATGAAAAAAACAACTCCGATTGTTCCGTTATTCAAACAATTCATTAAAGAAACAGAATCAGGAAAACGGCTTAAAAAAAATGGAGAAAAAATAAAATCAGGATCAATTCAAAACTACTATTATGTACTAAATAATCTGATTCAGTTTTCGAGTGAAACAAAATTTGAACTTCGTATTTGTGATGCTTCTAAACTGGATAAACGCGAACTAGCATCAGAGAAAAGTTATTGGAAAAAGTTTTATCTAAAGTTTACAGAATTCCTATATAAAAAAGGCTGTCATGATAATTACGTTGGTGCTAACATCAAAATAATTCGTGTTTTTTTTAATTATCTTAAAAATGATAAAGATATTATTACCGGCGATTTTCAAAGACTATTCTATGTTCGCAAAGAAGAGATAGAAATCTTTGTATTATCTCCAGAGCAATTAAAATTTTTAATACACGATAAAGATTTCGAGCAAACTCTTATTCCAAGTCATAAACGAATCAAAGACATTTTTGTCTTTGGATGTTCTACAGGTTTACGTTACTCAGACATCTTTTTGTTGACTAATAAAAACTTTGAACAAATGGAAGGCGATTGGTATTTAAAACTCAAATCTCAAAAGACTAAAACCTTCAGTTTCATTAAGCTTTCTGCTTATGCCATTACGATCTTTCAACGCTATAAAGCTACCAGTGATAGAATTCCAATTTTTGGGACTATCAGTCTTTTTAATTTCAACAAAAGCCTAAAACAAATTGGCGAGCAAGCTGGATTTACAATGCCTATTGAAGTCTCTAGAGAACAACAAGGAAAAACTCAAAAGCTGACAAAAAAAACAGATACTTCAAGAAATCGCTTTTGCGATAAAATGAGTTCTCATATGATGCGACGTACAGCAATTACAACACTTCTTATTTTGGGAATGCCGGAGCATTTGGTTCGCAAAATTAGCGGACATAGTAACGCTAGTAGTTCTTTTAATCGATATGTACATTATGCACAAGCTTATATGGATAAGGAGATTGAAAAGGTCCATAGCAAATTGGAGAGTTACTAAAGCAGAAAATAGAACTTTTTAGTTGTTATGATTTTCTTCAACAATAAAATTTTAGACAAAAGTTAGATAAGATATATACTTTCACTTAAAAATGAAAAAGAAAACCTCAGATAGTTGAGAGGTTTTCTTTTTTTCTTTGTAGCCACTAGTGAGACGATCTTGACAATTAGAGGCTATTTATTAATAAATAAAATAACAGATTTCAGTTCATTGTCATTTAGTTTTGGAACATTTTCATGGGAAACATTTTTATATTTTTTGATAAATTTAGAAACTTCAATATTTTTAAGCTTTAGTAAAGGTTTTGATACTCCTTCTTTTTTGTAATTATGGCAATTTACGCAATAATTTTCGTACATAAATCTGCCATTATCTATATTTATATTTTGTAAAATTTCATAATCAAATTCTTTTAAAACTTTCCCATTTCTCATTTCAGCACTATATACAATTTTTCCCAAAGAGTTTTTTTGCTTAATTTCATAATCAAATTCGTTTTTGTCATTTTTATAGAAAATCAAACTTAAAATTGATTCTCCATTATCACCATAGAAATCCCAGAAATTTATTGGGCTACCAACATCATTAAATTCTCCTGTAAAAAGTACTTTTTTATCTATAGTTTTATCAATCTTTTTATCTTTTACTTCTATTAATTGCTTTTGATTACAATTCTTAAGTAATAAAATGCAATTAATAATTAATAACGCGCTAATTCCCCAGATTAAGTTTTTTTTGTTCTTCATTTACTTGTGATTTAGTACTATCTGTCTGTTCTTTACCTGATTTTTTCTTATTATATAGATCAATTCTAAAATTTGTAAAAATGTCATTTAATATTGATGCAATTTGTCTACTGTTAAGTTCTTTACCAGAACCTCCTGACATTTGATTATTTTCATAACCCGGATTAACTATAGCTTGGCCATCCTCCTTCATTTTGTATTCATCATCTAAGCCTAAATTATGTCCTGTTTCATGATTTATTGTTGCACCTATCTTTCTCGCAACAGTGGTCATTAGATTAAAATTAAAAGTGCCATTTGTCAAAATAGACTTATAATCTGGATTTCCAATGTCAACAGTCATTATGTTACCTGCCAAATTAGCATGTGCATGTTCTGGATATTTCTTGTTACTCAAACGTTGATTTACTAATATCACAACATAATCGCTATCATTAATCTCTTTTGTACTTTTTATTACTGAAAAAGTAGTTTCAAAACTTTTAATTTTACCATTAAGCTTATAAGAAATAGGCTGTTTTAATCGATTTCCTTTTCCATCAAAAGTTATGCTAAAGTTCCCCATACCAGCTCTGTCGGAGTAAACTAACCTAGAACGATCTCTAGCAAAGTCAGTTATTTGTTGAATTCCCTCAATCTTTCTTCCTGTAAGATTAAGTACTTTGTAATGAATTTTAATATCTGTCGAATAATTTAATTCTGGAGTTCCTTTTCCTTCTTTTAATGTAAAGACAGTATTACTAATTTGCATTTCTAAACCATCAAGATCTATTGCAAATATAGGAGAGTTTCCAGCAAATTGAAATGGAGAATAAAAAGGAAAGTCATGACTGAGAGGATCTAAAGATAAAAATCTTCCAACCCTAGGATTATACATCCTAGCTCCATAATCATAGCTATTAACATCGCCATTAAATTCATCATCCTTTTCTTTTCCATTAAACCCATAACGATAGTCTTTAGAGCTTTCATGACGGTTTGGCACGAGCATTCCAAAAGGATAGTAATCTGAGAAGCTTAGAACGTCCGGATCGAATCTGTAAGAAGAGCCATTTTGAACGAATAACGGACGGTCTGTAACCACAGATAATACGTTTCCTAAATGGTTCGATAACTCATAGTTTTTGTCTCCCACAAAACGGTATGATGTTAATGGACTTTCTGCTACAGTTTCGTTTCCTTCTCCTTGGTCAAGTCCCTCGCAGACATCGCCAATTCCGTTTCCGTTTGTATCTTTTTGATCTCCATTGGCAATTGTTCTACAGTTGTCGCATACATCACCTACACCATCATCGTCAGTATCTTTTTGATCAAAGTTAGGTGTTTTTTTACAATTATCACAAGCATCTCCACGACCGTCTCCATCAGTATCCAATTGGTTTCCTACACCTTCAATATCTTTTTCTAAAAGACCATTTCGTTTGTCTATACAATTGTCGCAGACATCACCTACACCATCACCATCTTTATCTTCCTGTTTTGGGTTAAATGTATAAGGACAGTTGTCTTCACTGTTTATCACACCATCACCATCTGAATCTTCATCCGGATTACCACAAAACGTTGCGTCAAATTTTGCCTGACTTATAACCATTGGGATACCAGTGTCTGATTTTGTTGATGTTTTAGTAGATGGCTCATCAAGTTCAAATTTGTTGATCTTAATGTCTTCCGGATCTTCACCATTGTTTATACTATATGTAAAGTCACAAATATCTGATTTCAAAGTTCTATATGTGCCAATACTGTTACCTGGCTGATATTCGATTGTAGCTGCTCCAAGTGTATTGTTTGGAACCTTAATTTTTAAGTTTCCATCGTTGCCTTCAAAACCTCTGTTTTCTTCTCCGTTTAGAATTGATCTAGGCTGTGCAGCTATTCCTTTGTAAACGTTTCCATTAAGTGTAATTGTAATATCATAATTTGATGTAGCTTGATTTAAAACAATATCAGCTTTATAATCCCATTCTTTTTCCGGTATTGAAATTACAGACATACCTGGTCTGTCGGTTGGTCTTACATCATAATCAACCGCAGTAGCATAACTTCTAAATGAATGACGTGTACGTTTTTTTAGTTTAATTACTGTTTTGTACTTATTATGATTTCGACGGTATTTGATTAAAGAGAATGTTGGACTATAGCCCGTTCCTACTTTCTTAATACCTAATACAATTGAACTTCTATATCCTACAGAATTATCACCAGGAAAATCTCCTTCTACTGAAGATCCATGGAATACGGCCAATGTACTATTTTCGGCATCTGTATTTGGATCGATTTTTAGATGAGTGCTTACCGTAAGCGATTCTGTTTTTCTTGATTTGTTATCAAATAAGTTAATTGCGTTTTTGTTATTTACTTCCCATACTGCAAAACCTCCCTCAGTAGAGAATTTTATTCCGGCTTTAGAAACTGTTTCTGCCACTTTTGCAACAATTGCATTTTTCTCGCTTGCTGTAATTGTTTTAGAATTTTTAAGCGCAGAAGCAACATCTTTTGTTATTTCTAATCTTCCTCTTTCAACTCCTAAACGGCTGCTTCCGTATATTTCCTGTTCAACAAGGAAATACTTTGTTGTACCGCCTTCTTCTTGCATTTCATAAGTACTCAAAACATTCCCTTGAGCATCACGCTGGTAATAAGTTGTTTTAGATGACGTTGCCGTTGTCGTTTTTTTGGCTGTACGGTTTCCTAAACCATCATATTCAAAACTAATAACTACCTTTTGCTGCGGTGTATTTTTAAATTTCGTTACAGATTCAACTTTACCGTCAACACGCCATTTAATTTCGTCTAAATTTTCTTTAGCATCTTTAATTAACTGGCCTATTTCATCGTATGCATAGTTACCGGCATCTTGACTGTCAATGTCTAACGATGTATCATTTGCATTATTTGGATCGTTTGAAAATGCACCGTTTGGAACGGCATCTTTAACGTGATCTAGTTTATTAGTACCGGCTAAATAATTATAACTCAGCTGATCCATTTGCGTTGTGTTTAATGAACCGTCTGCTAATGGAGCCCAGACATTAGTTTTGTCTAAGTTACCATTTCTATCATAGCTGTAATTGCTTTTAAATCCGTCAACTGGAGAATTTGTTGTACCGCCTATGTTATATGAAATAGCTTTAGAGTTCATGCTGCTAATACGATTAAGCTGATCGTATTTATAATAATTGAACTGGGTAGGAATAGGCTGCTGGCTGGTATTTAACAGAGAAGTAACCATTTCCTTGATGTTTCCGTTATATAAATTTGAATTACCGCTGAGATCTTTACTAAAACTAAAGATTGTATTGTCAATAGGATTGTTATTTCCGTTAACATTAAATCTCGATTTGTAATCTCCTGTATAATAATTTAAAGCATAGCCGAAAGCATCTTTTGCCACAACTAAACCATCTTTTCCGGCATCATAAAATCCGATTCTTTCATAGTTTACGCCTTTTAACCATCCTTGTAAAGTATAGATATAATCTAATCCTTGTACTTTTTTGTCTCCAACTTCTACACGAGCAAGAGGACCATGTTCATAATACAGATAGTTGGCTTCTTTCTCCCAGATTACATTGTCTTTACTGGTATAAACTTGTTTTATTCTATTATCGGCATCGTATTCATAGCGGTGTATAAACTGGTCTTTAGTACTGTTTGGCTGATACGTTACTTTGTTTACGTTTCCGCTGATTAAATCGTAGTCGTATACTACTTTTTTAAGATCTTGTTTAAAATCAATTAATTTTTGATTGTTATTGGTATGATGAACTAATTCTTTTACGTTTCCGTGTACATCATAATCATACAATATGGCATTGCTGTATTTATCGTATGCTTTGATTTCTCCTAACTCTGCTGTTAATTGGTTATAATACAATACAGCAGTAACTCTTTTATGGTTATTATCTCCAGCATAAGAGGTAAACCAGTCTTCTGTATCTTTAACCGGAATATCATACAATGTCTTGGTTACCTGATCAAATTTAGACCCTTGGTTGTAAGGGAAATGATCATTAACTGCATCAACAGGTACTAAATCATCATTTGCAAAAACCAATCTTCCGTTTTCATTAATGTGCATTGCAGTACCAGTTTTAACTTCAAGCTGTCCGGCTTCCATAATTCGGCCTAAACCATCATAACGAGTATAGCTGAAAAGAGCTGGCGTTGCTAAAGCTTGATTTGCATTTTGAGAAGCAATAATTCTTCCTAAAGCGTCATATGCAAATTTAGTTACACCTCCGTCTGGTGTTTTCTGCCAAACTAATTGGTTTAATGAGTTGTAACGATATTGTGTCTGCATTTTGTGATCTGGTGCCACTGGAACACCGCTTACAGGAGTAGTATCTACTTTTTCCGGGCTGTTTTCTCTTACGTCTTTAATAACGGCATCAGAATTTGGATCCAGTCTTTTAACTCCTTGTGGAGGAACGGTCTGAATTAAGTTTCCTGCCTGGTCATAATAGTATAAAGTATACTGATATTCTTTATCAAAAGAACTTTGAGTTAGAGTTTCTGTAATTCCTTCAAAGGCAGCTTTTAGATATTTTTCTTTAAATTCTTCTTTTTTTCCTGCGTAGAAAGTATTTTCAATTTCTTGTTTATTAGCAGCTTTTACTGTGGCTGCATATATTTCACAAGGTGTCCTTGTTTCCTCATTTGGAATTTCTAAACTAAATGAAGGAGGAATAATTGCAGGCGGACAAATTTTATTATCCACAGCATACTTATCTGCAAACTGCTGCCAAACTAGTAATTCTTCTGTTGGATTTGCAATTTGTGACTGTACATAATTATAATATTGAATAATTACTGAAGCAGTAACTGTATTTCCATATCTTAATTTAGTTGAACCAAATTCGCTTATGCTAACGAAAAGCGGATTTTTAACGGTTGTAATTTCAAGTTTTGCTAAATATTGTAAATAATCAGTACTGATGTAACCAAAATTAGCTTCACAGAAAAACTTTGCATATTTATCTAAGTCTTCAGGCAGTTTATAGTCAGGCACCTGTAAGTTGATCATATTTTTGTAAGTAAGCCATTGCGGTCTGCATGCTATTGGGGCAACTGCAACTGGAATACATAAGTTTGAACAACTGAAAGTTGGTGTTACTTCTAATATTGATTTAACAGCATTATTTTTAGCTGTCTTTGCTGTTAATGACGAACGATTGTTTTCTATAATTTTTTCATCTGCTACAGAAACATATAAATCATCTAAACTGTCAAAAGATTTTTTGCTTGTCGTTTTAGGCGGATATGTTTCTGACATGAAAGGACAGAAAGGTACAGCAGGAGCCTTAGCCTCTGAACTTGTAATTTTTGTAAAAGTATAATGAGAAATTTTACCACCTTCTTGTGTTAAAGTTCTGCCTTGACTGTCTACAAAATTAATTCTGAAAGTCAGGTCGCTTGTAACGTCTATATAATTAATTCTTCTGGCACTTTTAATGTTAATACCATAGAAATTAATAAAGTTTCTATTGTAAACCGAACCTGAATTTTCATCAAAATTGATGCTTACTAAGTCGTTTTCTGCTACAATAGAGTATTTGTCTATAACAACCGGACGGAAGTTATTTTCAGTATATCTTGTTCTTTGTTTTTGGAAATGAGAAACTAATTTAGAATCTCTCACAAAAGCATTAATAGGGCTGTAGCTTGAAACACTTCCAGCTTTATAAAAATCTCCGCTTGCATTAACTTCATGATTTCTTGTAATTAAGAAATCGTTTAGAATATTTTTTATGTTGTTTTCATAAGTAAGTTCGTCAGCTCCTGCAACGGTACAAGATGTAATAGGAGTGTAGCTGTTACAAGGTTCCTGATTTGGGTTTGGTGTATTAGGACAGTTGTCGCAGCCGTCATAGATTCCATCGCCGTCAGTATCTACAGTACCACAGTTTCCACCGCCTCCGCAGGCATCGCCTAAACCATCTCCATTATAATCCCATTCACCACAAGGAGAGCAACAAACAAGATATAATGGTCTGTTTGTATTTCCAGAAGTTATTTTAGCTGTAACTTGTCTTGTTGAAAATAAAAATACTGATCTTTTTGTCCCTATTCTTACCTGGTTGTAATTTCCTAATACGTTTCCAATTGAAAAACTAGTAATACGTTCTGAACCTAAATTATAACCTCCAAGATTTAAAACTACACGATTTTCATCATTTACAGAAATTGAAACCCCATCAGCTGTATTTTTCCATTTTACAATATCATTTGGTTTAATACCAAAATAAGTATACAAGTATCCATCTGTGAAAACAGGATTGTTAGTAATGTCTAAACTAGCGCTTCTAATAGTTCCTAATGTCTGCAGATTAAATACTAATTTTCTGAATGAGTCATCAAATTTGTCTTTTTTATCACATGGAGCATCTATTAAATAAGAGCATTCTCCCACATTTGCTTTAGTAGTACCTTCAATGATAATTTCTTCTGGAGAAATACAAGTTGAAGCCACTCCGTCACGTTTTACAATTCCAATAATTTGAAATTTATAAGTTTTAGTCACATTATCATAAGAATCCGGGATATAGTAAAAACTTTTAAAGTCTACGATATCTTCCCATCTTGGTGTATTTACATTATTACCACAGGCATCCTGATAGTAAGATGAATTGTTAACAAATCTTAATTCGATAGGAGTTGCAATCTCATTGCCTAAGTGGGTAAAAGTAATATTTAAAGCTCCAGAAGCATCTTCATAAGATTTTATCTTTGGAGTTTCTGATGCCGTTTGTAAATTAAAAGTTGGATTTACCTGTGCATTAAATAAATTTTTGGTCAGGTATATCATACTTGTAGTTTTAAGACCATTTACAAGTAAACCTTGACTTTGAATTTTTTTATCTACTAATCCTTTTAAGAAATATTCCATTTCAAATGCCATAGGACATTTTCCAGTTTCCATATACATGGCTTTTTCTGTAGTTGTGCTTAAATCAGAAATAGCCTGAGCATCTGTAAGGGCAGAATCATATCCATAATCTGCAGGGATGAATCTTTTTTCTTTAGTCGCAAATAATGAAGATGTTTCTTCTGAGCATGCCCATTCGATTCCTTCACTTCCGCTTGGTAGAGAAGGATTTTCAGGAATAGTATTTACTAATCTTGTGATTCTCTCATAGTTGTGCGGATTGCCAACTGTTGTATATTTTTTAAATAAAGTAACAAAAGTGTCTGAGCTTTCTACATTACCAATACAATCATTGTAATTATTTCTAGTAGCTGCATAAACATGTGAGAAAACTGTACGTGTTTTTTGCTTAAGCCCAGTATAATATGTTCTGAAGTTTGTCCAGATCTGCTGTTTAACTATTGGATCCTGAATTGCGTTAATTTTAACTAATAAGTCAGCAGTAGATAAATTGATATAATCTTCATATACTGATTCTGGAGTGATTCCGTTTGAATATACGGCAAAGTAATATGATGCCTGAAGCATATTTAACTTCTTTCCATTGCTTTGAGCGATACCATCAAAATTTGTATTTATGGCTTCTTTCATTATGTCTTTTCTCAAAGTAAAATCTGCTTCAGATTCTACATTATTTTGAGATGCGCGAGATAGATAATATGGATCGCTGTCATTATTTTGTGCACCAATATTTGACAGCTGTGTTATAATGCCGCCAGGTGTAAAAATAGTATTGTCTTTAATTACTCCTGTTTCAGGATCAGCGTAATCAATGTTTCTTAATTTTTCATCAAATCCATCTGAATTATCACCAATTGCATTAAACTTTTCGCAAAATGCAGAATTATAAACATAATATTGATATTCTGGGTGATAAGGCAATAATGCGTTTGCCCAGCTTGGTTTCCATAACGGAATGAAATCTGCTACATAACGTAAATATTTTGGTTCAACTAAGAATACATTTGGATCATCGCTTTCTGGATCGCGGTCGTTTTCTGTTAAAGTAACAGTGTCAACAAGACTTGGTCTATATACTCCGTCTCCAACAAGTGTTACTCTAATTTTAGAGATACTTCCATCTGCTTCTTTATAAGATCCTCCGAATGGTTTTTTCCAGTTATAGTTTGAAATTTTTACAGGAACATTTTGATTAGTGTCCGGGTCAAGTTCTACGCCATTTGTATAGCCGCCATATAAAAGCTGGTTATTTTCATTAAAAATACTTAATGGATCTGTTATTTTACTTGATGCAGGATCATTAATTTCTTCGTCTTCAGCATCTAAACCGGCTACAGAACCATATTGGCCATTAGGACTTACGTCACCTAATAATACTTCAAGATTAAGATTACAAACATTTATTGGCTGTTTGCACAATTCACGACAACCAGATAATAAGCCTCTAAATTCGGCTTTGTATGCGGTTACTTTTGGAAGTATGTTTTTTTGGTCAATACCCGCTGCAGTAAATTGTGTTCCATTATAAGCAAATGTTGAAACAGTAAAAAATGCATTAAGATTTTTAATTACATATTGTACCTCTGCATCTGTTATAAAAGATTCTCTTTCGCTTACTTTACCTAAATCTGCCGGGTCAGCCGACAGCTTTAATTTGAAAGCATCACATTGTTCTTTTGTAAGGTTTGTACAGATTAAAGATTCCTCACAGCTTTTGCAGGTAACATTACAATCTTCTGCCGTAATATCCGGTTCAAGACCTGCGTAATCTGGTAAACATTTTTTATCTGATATTATTTGAGCAATATAGTCATCTGCGTATTTGTTTAGTGCATCATAATCGATTCTAAGATCTTTACTCAAAGGATAGGTGCCTACCTTAAGATGCTGTCCGTTTTCTAATGCAAAATATTCTCTTTTTTGAAGTTCTATAGCAGCAGGACTGAAAGTATCTAAGCTGAAAGTGCCAAATTTTGTAGTTAACGGATTTCCAGTAAGTAATTCATCGGCACAATCATTCTTCATCCCAATAGACCAATTGTAAACAAATGGGTATTGTTTTGTGGTTAAGCAGGAATCTGTATAAGATGCAATATCTTTTTTGAAAGTGTATTCGATTTTAACTTCACCTTCTTTTACAACTGAAACAGGAGTATTTAGACGAATACCGTCTTCTTCAATTCCATTAATGCCAGAAGCATATTTGTCATTGTTTGACAATAAGTTTGTTACAGTTTTAAGATGAAGATTGTCGTTTGTTTCATCATCTAAAGAAATAAGACTGCCTTTGTTATCTCCTACAAGTGCAGTTGCAACTGTTCTTCCTTGCGGATCAAGATAGCTTACACTTGCTTGTTTATTAGGATCAATAACAATATTTTTTTTGTAACGTGAAAAATCACCTACTTTATAACCAAAAAGTCTGTTTAATTCTTCTTGTTTTGGCTGGCCGTAAAAGTATTGCATTTCATGTCCGGTGCCAATTTGGTGGTCTTTTCCAACGCCTCCTTTTCTTTTAATTCTTCCTGTATTGTCAGGAGTATATTCTACTTGAGAAAAAGGATAACCCTGTGCATTTGGAACTAAATCTTTATAGTTGCTGTTAACTGTATTGTTCTCAGAATAATATTTACCTGCACCATTTGCATTTGACATTGTAGGAGCGGGGATAGGAGTACAGTCTGTAACTGTTGGATTATCCCAGTCAAAATCATTATGAGAGTAAATTGTATTTGATGCGTTTTTATTTAAATCATTATAAAAATGAATTCCTGATGAGTTTACCGGAGCAGGCAACACTTCAACTGCCGGTCTTCCCTGATTATCATAAATGACTTCACCAACAATAGCTTTTCCTTGAGTTGCTTTTAATTGAGAACCTACCAGTTCTTCTCCCGGAGTATTTGTTTTAGTTACAGTTTGGCGATTACGCAAACTTCCATCAAAATAACTAACAACTTCTTTCTTTTTACCATCTTCTGCAAATGATGCCTGATACTGCCAGTTTTTCTTTCCAGATTCGTGTGCCTGATCAATCTCTACGAAATGAGGCCAGTGACTTACTTTTGTATAAGCATCTGTTAAACCGCTTGTCCATTGTCCGTAAAAGTTTTTGTTAGTATTGTCAAGAAATCGTCCAACAGGTCTTACACGGTAAACCAGATAACCTTTAGAATAAACAAGAGGTATTCTGTATGAAAGGTCTTTGGTTTGAATTCTGGTGCTGTTTAATTTAAAGTCTTTTTCAGTTAATGCAATCTCATCAGGAGATAATTTTCCATTTGCAGTTTTACTATAGTTGTCAATCCATGTCCATTCTAACTCATATTCTACGGCTGGCGCAACAGCATCTTTTGTCCAGTTAATGATTAATTCTTCGGCACCGGCGCTTACTTGTGAAACTGTTGTCTCGGTAAGTCCGTTGTATTTAATAAGCTGATGAGTTAAAGGAAACACAGAAGTATATTGTGTTGCATTTAACTGCATATTATAGTAACGCTCTGTAGAAAATTTTAGTTCTACATAGGCAGGCGAATTTGTAATAGTTAATACGTTGCTGTTAACATCAGTATATTTTATAGATTTAACTGTAATATCTGCATTGTGAACACCTGGAAGCTGATAGACAGCATAATCATTGAACTGTTTTTCTTTAGTTACGTGGTCATGTTTGATTTTTAAAGTAACTTCAAACGGATTTGTTTTTGGAGCACCTGGAATATCTGTATAAGTAGTAATTGGATTGCCGTTTTTGTCCATTGGTTTCACAATTAATACAACTTCAGCAAAATATACAGTTCCGTAAGCATTTAAAAATGTTTCATCTGAGGAAGCAGATAAATCCTCTTCAAATCCAAAATGAATGGATACAGAAGGTTTAAGGGAAGTGAATACATTTTTCTGATCTAAACTTGCCAATTTTGGATCAGAAACTTGTAAAATTGGCTGCCCATTCAACTGATTTCCTTTTTTCCTAGGACTTATAGTCTCTTCCTGCTGGCTAAAAGCAAACAATGAAAACAGTGTAAATACAAATGCTATTAGATGTTTGTTGATATACATATATCTATATTTTATTTTTATTTATTTGGAAATAACTCTTTGATCAATAATCTCATACTTTTTTAATTTCTCGGCCGGAACAATTTGTTTTTTAGCCGATGTTGTAAAGTATGTCTTAGTATTAAAAACCGATGCATTAACTGCATTTCGATTAAAATTGGTATTAACAATTTCTAACCTCGGATAATGCGGATCCGGTTTTCGATAATCATTGGAAAAATTGACTGCTGTGCTGTAATAAAAAACCTGTTTTTGTAAAAAGTAGTTTTTTGTAACCTGCACCACGATTTTCGAATAAGAAAGACTCGAATAAGGTTTGGCTGTCAGAGTTATTTCCCAATATGTTTTATAGTCAACGAATTTCTCAATTTTACAAAGCTGAAGCAATGGTTTTATGTCAAAGTCACCATTGTAATTCGGTACGGGATTTGAAATTTCAACTGCTTTTTCGCTATTACTAATTTTGAGATATACTTCTTTTGAATTTAATATTTCAGTATCTCCAATTTTAGTATAGATTTCATTGAGATCATTTTTGTAATAAATACCCTTGTAGGTTTCTTCAATTTTCTTTGAATCAAAATCTTTATACAAAGAGTAAGTTGATTTGTACTGCAATGGTTTGGCTAAACTATATTGTTTAGATATTTTTTGAATAACCTCGTTTACGGTCTGTGTATGTGCTAAACAACAATTGAATAAAACCCATACATATATTATTTTTTTATACATGCTTTTATGGTGTTGTATTTGTCGTTTCTATTACGTTCCCAGATCGTGTTTCCTGAATGGTTTTGATACCTTTTGCAGTTTCTTTTTTAACACGTACCAGTCCGCCTTCATTGTCATATTCATAGAATGTACTATAGTTGTTTTCATCTAACTCAGACATTAACTTGAATGTCTCAGGATCGTAAACAAATGATTTTACACTTCCCTGAAGAGGATGAATCCTGATATCGTCAAAATAAACAGGTATGCTTGGGCTTAAGTTTTCTAATTCAATACCAAGTGTAATAGTATTGTTTGGTATTTTGAATTTTTTAACGACTCTCTGCCATCCATCAATAATATCGCCACTTCCTTTTATAGATAAAGAATCAATTTTGTGTGCAGGAATATCAAGAGCTTCTTTATTATTATAAAATTTGATTTTGATTAATGGATTTACATATGTTTTAACCTGTTCGTTAGATTCTTCTTTTACCCATGCACTTAAAACATATTCTTTTCCTGGTTCTGGTTTGAAAGAGAAACAGTCATCACAAGAATCTTTTACAGCAGGTGTACCGCAGACAACCTCTCCAACAATAAGTTTGTCAGAGAAATAGGTTTCATCTGATGCTAACAAATCAAAATTAGAATGTCCGAAATAAGTACCCACAGTAAACTGATTGATATCTGCCACTGGGAACTCAGTTGGCGAAAGATCTAACAAAAATTGTAATGATTTTGTAAGGAACGGTGTTGTTTTAGCCGTTAGATTGTTTTGTGAACCAATTGCCGAATTGTAATTTGGATCTTCATTTCTAGGCAGTGCTTTGCCGGTAAGTGAGTTACGATCTATATAAACTCCATTTTCAATTCCCACTACATATAAGTGCGGTAATTTTGGATCAGTTACCGTTTTGTTATTGTTGTCAAACTTAGCCAATGTTTCTTTCAAGCCCGTAACATCATCTGTCTGAGCACCGTCGGTAATCATGATAACAAAATTTGGTTTCATACTATAGCTTAAAGCACCGTCAAGACCACTTTTCCAAAAATCGGAAGCCTGACTTATACCAATAGTGTCACCATATCTTTTTCCTAGTTTCTCAATCCAGTTATTAAATAAGTATACATTGCTAGCCGTTACTTTAGTTGGAATAATAAAATCCTTTCTCCTTTTATTCACATCATCACTATCAGACATTCCTGTTATTGAAATATGAATATTAGATCCTATATCATCATTTGTAAATGCTTGCTGCGCAACAAATAATTTTAATTGTTTTTTAATTTTATTAATTTCAGACTGATCTAAAGAACCAGACTCGTCTACTACAAGTGCTACGTGAGAAACACACGATAGTTCTTTAGGACAGAAGTCGATGTTTTTAACGCGGCCGTCAGAATTATTAGTTGTTCCATTACTGTAGCTTGTAGCAACTATTGTTGAAGTTACAGAATCAACATATTTGCTTAAATCTATAGCGGTAACAGATCCTGTAGAAGCTTTTGGAATATATACATCGTCGGTTCCGTTTTCTGTAAATGAAAAACTTATCGCAGTACCATTATTGACAAAGTTGTAAATCTTCGCAGTTTTTTCTGTTGTGTAAGGAGCAACAGCCGCAATTTCTTTATGCGCATAAACATTTACATTTGTTCCTGCAGGTGCTGAAGTTAATTTGGTAATCATATTGATAAACAAACGGTGTATTTCTGGCGAAAGTGGGTTGTCTCTCGTACAAGAAATATAGGGTGTACATTGATCGATTGTGATATTTTTCGTGAATAACGTTTTACAGCTTGTTGCACTGCTTGCTACCAATTCGATTACATATTCCCCAGATACCTGAGGGGTAAAAGTATAAAGTCCAGTTGTATCTGTTACTCGGTTTACAACTTTTCCTGTTGAATCAGTTGTGGTCCAAGTATAAGTTAAATTTGTTGCTGTTGTTTCAAAAGAAAAATCAACTGGTTCGTTGTCGCAATATCTTTCTGTTACGGTTATTTCTTTTGTAAATTCTGTTGTACAGCCAGTTGAATCTGTAGCTTTTACTTTCACAATATAATCTCCGGGATTTGTAAAGGTATAAGTGTAAATTTCCAAAGTATTTGATGGAATTTCGTTAACTGGAAGGCCTTCTGCAGTTGTTACAGACCATTCATAGCTTAAACCTGTTGCAGTAGTTTGAAATGCGAAATTGCTTTCTCCTCCTGTGTGAAATTTATCTGTTGTTGATGTTATGTTTCCGGTTAATGGAGTACAATTTACAACTTTTAATGTTATAGGTTCTCTTTCTAGTGTAAGAGCAGACATATCGGGATTGCTAGTATGATAAGATCTGCAAATATATGTTGCTGCATTTGCTGCAGTTAAATTTGTTAACGTATAAGTTCGTTCAGTTGCTCCAATAATTTCAACTCCATTTTTGAACCATTTAAAAGTGTCATCGTTTAAATAACGACTGTCTCCTTCTGGAAACATTTTTAATGTTACAGATTGTCCTATTCCTTTTGTTATGGTTTCAACTACGTTTATTCTTTTTTGATATTGATAAGTAAAATAATTTGATGCTATTTTTGTTTTGTAAATTTCAAATTCGTTTGCAAAATCTATAAAACGAAATTTATTGTCATAAATACCCAAAGTTTTATTTAAAAATGCCACTCCTTGACCGGCTATATAATAATTTACAGTTGAATTAGCTAAATCAAAATTTAGAGCAGGTATTTTTCCTTCAAACTCATTACTTGATATTTCAAAGGTATTGAGTTGAAGATTTTGAAGATATGATGGAAAATTTCCTTTTATTTTGTTTTGTCCTAATCGTATGTAATTTAATTTTGTTAATTCACTAAAACCAGACGGTATTGTAGATATTTCGTTCCACTGTGCATTTAGGTATTTCAGTTCTTTCATGTTGTTGATTACTGAAATATCTTTTATTTTATTATTGGATAAGTCTAGTATTTCGAGTTTCGTAAGATTAGCAAAATTTGGTGGTACAACTAATGTAGTGTTTTGAGAAGCAAAATTATTATTGCCTAAATTTAGATGGATTAAATTTGTTAAGTTACCTAATACTTCCCAGTTTTGGTTAACATTTCCAAAACGAATTTCTAATTTTTTGAGATTAACTAGTTTTGTAAAATCTGAAGGAATGCTATTATTAGTGAAATTGCAACTATGGAGACATAATTCTGTTAAATTAGTTAATTTACTAAGAGGATTTAAATCCTGAAAACTACTTTGAGAAGAAGTCGACCAGCCAATTCTCAGCTTTTCTAAATTATTTAAATTTTGTAATCCAGTCAAATTACCAGTAAAAGAAGAATTAAAAATATATAGTTCTTTGAGATACTGTAAAGCTGATAAATCAGGTAATGTACCAGTTGCATTTAAAATATCAGTAATCTTTGTTACATGACCATCAGTTATAGTAATTCCATACCATCCTGTTTGTGAAAAACCATCCCAAGTTGTTACTGGTGTAGAAAAATCCCAACCTTTTTTTAAAAGCCAGTTTGATCCATTGGTGCTATTGTAAAAAGCCAGAAGCGCATCTTTTTCAATTTGAGGGATGTCAAGGACAGCAGTTTTTGAGTTGATAGAGGATCTTGATTGTTTTACTTTATTTTCATTTATATTCATTTGTAAAAAATCATTTTCAGATTTTTTCATCTCCAAATAATCAGATAATCTTGTCTTTCTTAATTTTGAAAGTTCTGATTTCATGTCTTTATCAGTTACACCACGATTTTTAAGAAAAGCAGTATAATCAACCACATTAAACCCAATAGTTTCATCACTTAATTCCTGTGCAAATGAAAACAATGAAAAGAACACCAAGCAAAAAGTGGTTATCCAGTATTTTTTTATTTTAAGATTGTTTGTCATAATCTAATATCTTTTTTTATAACTACTTGTTTGTTAAAACAACTAGTGTGTTTCTATTTAAAGTGAGTTATATTTTTGAACTAGAGTTTGTTTTTTTATTTGTTGATGCTGTTCCTCTTTTTACAATATTGATGACTCCTGTAATTGGGGTACAGTCTATTGACGGACAGAAATCAATATTGGTAACATAGCCATTTGTGAGGTTTGATGATCCATTAGTATAATTGGTTTCAACTATTGTTTTGCTAGAAGAGCTTTCATACTTACTCAAATCGATACCTGTTATAGTGCCTTGAGAAGATTTAGGGATATAGACATCAATTCCTGTGTAATTTTCAGTAAATGAAAAACTTACAGAAGAGCTGTCGTTGCTAAAATTGAATATCTTAGCATTTGGACCAAATGTATATGGCGCTAAAGCTGCAATTTCGGTTTTCGCATAAGTATTTACATCAACGCCATTTGGAGTAGTCGCCGCTTTATTGATTAAATTGATAAACAGCTGATGTATTTTTGGCGTAAGCGGATTGTTCTGTGTACAAGAAACTACGACAACTGGTGTACAATTTTCTACAAAAATTGTTTTAGCAAAAATTGTTTCACATTTTTTCTCTGCATTTGCAGTTAGTTTCACTTCGTATGTTCCTGCAGTATTTGTTGTAAATGAATAATTCCCCGATGTGTTGGTAACAGTATCAACAATGTTTCCGTTTATGTCAGTAGTTGTCCAAATGTAAGTTACACCGTTCTCCTCTGTTTCAAAAGTAAAATTGTTACTATCGTTGGCGCAGCGTTTATTGTCTACAATTATTTTTTTAGTAAAATTTGTAGTACATCCCAATTCATTTTTTGCAGTTAGTTTTACAAAATAGATTCCTTCATTTAAGAAAGTATAACGATATGGAGTCGTAATATCAGTATCACTGGTACTTAATACTTCTCCAGTTTCGGATGTTATGGACCACGAATAAGTTAAATTAGGAATAATAGTTTCAAAGTAAAATGAATATTCTGTTTTAGGATAAATAAAAGGAAAGTTTGATTTTATTGTTCCCACAATTTCTGGTGTACAATTACTACCTTCTCCAGGGCAGAAGATTATATTTCTAACTTCAGATTCTCTAGTACATTCATAAGGCTCTAAAACTACTTTCCCGGTTTTAGCTTTTTTTCCACCATTTATAACTTGACAAGAAACGAAAAAATCATCTGCAGCTATATATTGACTTATATTAGTAAAGATGGCGGATGAAATATTATATTCAAGATCTTCCGGTGTACTATACTCCGAGTTGTAATAAACTCCATCGATGCTATAGATGTGAATATCATATTCTCTCTCTGGAGAGAATGAAAAATTAATTCCATTTACTCTTTGATCGCCATAACCTTCTTGTATACTTACAAAATTATAAATTTTGTCCCCAACACCATTTTTAATATACGGTTTGAGAGCCATAAATTCTGGCATAGCAATAGAGGAATTGATTTGTTCGTCAGTTTCACCAAGAACTAGTCTTTCAATTAGTTTCTTTACAAATTTTAAATACAGTTCATATACTTCAGATGATTTAGGATTGGTCAATACACATCCATTCTCAATTTGAGAAGCAACCGTTTTTTTTGCTGTAAGAATACATCCTGTTTCAAGATTGGTTAAATCTGCTGTAAGTGTGTAATATCCAGGTTCAGTTGGTGTAAATGGAAATACGCGATGACTCCCAGTACCAATCTGCTGTCCTTTAGGATCAAATAGTTTCCAGCTATAAGTAAACTCTTTATTACCACCACTAAAAAAAACAGGTTCTAAGGTTACTCTTTGTCCCACTTTTGCAAATGATACCCTTCCTCCCGCAGATTCTTCTGGGGCCATGATATCGAAGTAATCATCATATTGTGTATAGGTACATATATCTACTGTTTCAACATTTCTTGTATATGTTGTGCTGCAGCCATTAGGATCAGTAATTTTTAGATTTATCAGAAATTGACCTTTTGCAGGAGGGGTAAATTTAAATTCAGGTTCACTGCTTGTGAATATATTGCTGCCATTTACATCAAAAAGATCCCATTTATAAATAAGATTATTTGTAGAAAATCCAGAAGGAGATAAGGTAACAATAGATTCTCTGTTTTCTACAAGCTGATCTGAATTGCGAGGGGTGTAAATTGTACCATTTCGCTCTTCTGGTGAAATAACACAATTATTAGAATCTCGTACATATAAAGTTGCTTCAAATTCAGAACAGCCAATAGCATCTGTTAGAGTAAGTACTATTTTATAGGCACCAACAGCAGGTAATGTTATTGAAAAATTACTAGTGTTTTTAGTATCAATAACAATACCGTCTGGATTATATAATTTCCATTCGTAAGATAAATTTCCATTTGTACCATTGTAATATTTATAGAAAGTAATATTTGCAGGAGTATTTATTTTAACTGAATTTTGATCGTATGTTGGTCCCCCTGCGTATTGAATTCTTCCTGCCCGATAGTAATCATAGGAACATTCCATTTCTGTTTTTGCTAAGCTTGAAATCTTAGACGCAGTTTTTATGTTTTTAGTTAAAATAGATTTTGCCAGCGGTTTCATTTTATTTTCTTGTATAGCAGCAGCTTCTTTATTTTTTATGATAATAAAGCTGGCCATTTTTATTTTACGTAGTCTGGCAATCTCTTTAGTAAGGTCTTCATCTTTAAGACCTTGTTTTTTTAACACTTCTGTTTCTTTAGATAAATTAAATCCAATAGTGGCATCACTAAGGCCTTGAGAAAAACCAGCCAAAGAAAAAAGAACTGTACAAAGAGCAGTAATCCAGTATTTTTTTATTTTAAAATCATTTACCATAGTCTAGTATCTATTGTTTTTTTGATAAAATGTTATCAAAACAATTATTTAATTCTTTTTATTTGCCTGAATTACTTTTTTGGAGTTTGCTTTAATTGAGCCTTTTTTGCTGTTTTTTGAATTCCTACTACAGGTGTGGATTTGAGTGTTCCTGCAATTGGACTACAATCTTCCGGCGGACAAAACTCAATATATTGAACAGCTGTCTGGAACAGACATTCGTCTGTTTCTAAATGGTTTACATTTTTACCTGCCATCTTAGATGCATAATCAATAAAACAAGAAACAAGTGACTGATCTGCAGCAACGTATTGATTCAATGCAAGATATAAGGTATAATTAATGTCATCTATTGTTTTCTCTAAATCCCAACTGTTGTAATATAGTGACCATCTGGTATAATAATACACATCTGACTGTCGATCTGGAGAAAAAGAGAACTCAAACCCTGCAAAACTATTACCGCTTTCTCCTCCTAATTTTGTTTTGAAATTGTAAATTTTATCTTTTGGACCATTTGTAATGTACGGTACCAAAGCGGTAAATTCCGGGGTCATAGGACTTGTATTGATCTGTTCGTCAGTTTCACCAAGTAAGCATCTCATGACAAGACTTCTCATAAAATCTAAATACAGTTCTTTTACTATTTGTGATTTTGGATTAGTCTCCGTACAAGAATTATTAATTACACAACCAATTTTTTTAGTAAACTGAACAGGACAGTCAGTATCAGGATCAATTATGTCAAGAGTTACCTTGTAATATCCTGCTTTAGTTAATGTTATTGGAAATTTCTGTTGATCTCCGGTACTTACTAATGTATTATCTAAATCATAAAGATTCCATTGATAGGTATAAACCTTTCCATCATTTTCATCATAAGAGCGGAGAATTAAATCTTTTGTTTGATTTGCATCTATAAAAGCAACTTTATAGCTGTACTCTTCGTCAAAATTAATATCACCAGAAATATCACTTACATAAAATTGGCATTTTTCAACAACATTTAATTCTTTAGAAAAATGATGAGGACAGCCATATTGATCTGTAATGGTCAGTTTAAGAATTAAGCCAGCTGATGTTGTAGGTGTAAAGATGAATTCTTTTTCTGTTCCAGATGAAATAAGAGAACCGTTAAGGTCTGTTAATTCCCAATTAACGGGCAGATTTTCTTGTGAACTATAATCATACCAGAAAGTAAATTTGTTTGGAGCATTTATTAAGACATCTGAACTATAATAGAATTTATGATTATTGTTATAAATTGATCCAGTTACTAAGCCTGTATTTCGAGAACAATCGTATTCTAAATTATATGTTTTTTCAAGATTTAATATACACCCATTACCATCTGAAACTTCTACGGCAATCTTATATGTCCCTGAACCAGATTGGAAATAATATGGCGCATATTTATCAGTAGAATATTGAGAACTTACATTATCAGGTTTAGTAACAGTCCATTTGTAATTTAGATCTATTGCTTCGCTTTCAAACCAAAAATATACATATTGGTCTAATGAAATACTTTCTGCAGCAGGGTTTGATGCTATTGTGCCTTGAATACCGCATTCACCTGTTACAGTAACGATTTTGTCAATTGTAGTTTTACATCCAGAATTAAACAAATCATTTAATTCAAGAGTCACACGGTAATTACCAGTTGCATAATAAGCTTTATTTATTTTATTTGATGTTGATGTTGACTTAATTGAGCCGTCTAAATTATAGAATGTCCATTTATAACCTACACCATTACTGGTTGTACTATATTCAAAAGGAATAATTTGTCCGCTGGTAACTGTTTCCGGGATATTTGCAGATCCAGGAATAACAGGACATCCTCTAACTACATTAATGTTTTTTTCGATAATTGTATAACAATCGTTTTCATCCCATACAGTTAAAGTAACTTTATAATTATTAGGAAAAGTATACATTAAAGTAGGACTGCTTTCAGTCGTGGTTAAAAGGGGTGTATTATTTAAGCTGTGAAAAGTCCAATAATAGCGAAGGATAGTAGCAGTTGTTTCAAAAGAAAACGTAGTATTTTCATTTGTTGAAATTATAGGATTAGCAGTTTTAATCTCTCCAACGACATTAACGCAAGGTGGTTTTACTGTAGCAGTTACTGTAGTACGGAAAGTATTTTTACAACCGTTCGCATCAGTAACGATAAGTTTAACATTGTAATTGCCAGGATCTAAATAGTAAATATTAGCAGTATTTGTTGTAAATATAGTTATACTGCTGTTTACATTTCTGTATAGCGTCCATTCGTAAGTTAAATTTGTTGCAGTTGTTTCAAAAAGGAATTCCGTATTTGTTCCTGTAAATATATTAGGAGAAACTGTTTTTATTGTTCCAATTGCTGCTACACAGGCTGGGGCCGCTACAGTTATCATTTTCGTTAAAGTTGTAGTGCAATTATTTACATCTTTTGCTTCTAATTCAACTTTATAAGTTCCAGGAATTGTATAAGTCTGAAAAGCATTCGAAGTTGTTTGGTTTTCTCTTACACTATTGTCAGGATTGTAAAACGTCCAATTATAAGATAAGACAGAAGCGTTATTAGTTTCTAATGAAAAAACTGCTGGGGTATTTAAAGAAACGATTTCTGAATTTGTTTTGATTACACCTAACAAAGGATCACATTCATTAGGGCAAAAATCGATGTAGCGAATTTCAGATGCTCGTAAACAATCACCTGTATGTAAAACACTTTTAGCTGAAGCTTGTGAGTCTGATAGACACGAAATTAAATATTGATTTGAAGAAGCATATTGACTTAAATCAATATATATTTTAGATTCAATCATAGAAAGTAAATAATCTAAAGGCATACCTTGAGAATATTGTAAACTATGAGGAATAGAAATATAAATATCTGATGCTCTTTCTGGTGAAAATGAAAAAGAGACACTTGTAAATTCGTTAGCAGTACTTCTGGTAGTAGCAAAATTGTATATCCTGTTTTTTGCAGTGTTAGTTGTGATATATGGTTTTAAAGTATTAAATTCTGTAGGTACAGCACTAGAATTAATGTCTGCATCGCTTTCACCCATCATTGACCTTGAAATTAAATTCTTTAATAGGTTAATAACTAACCCTTTTACAACGGTGGATTGAGGATTTGTTCCTGTACAGCTGCTAGGAATAGTACATACTATTGATCTGACTAATTGGTATACACAGCCACTGGTATGATCTTTAAGATCTAAAACTGCTTTATAATAACCTCCTTTTACAGGCGTTATAGGAAAATTTAAATTGTTTCCTGAATCGACTACTTGATCATCTTCATTTAACAAACTCCATTTATATTCTAAATCATATTGAGGAGAATAGTTCTGACTAGAGAAAGTAATATTTGTAGTTTGATTTACAGAAATTGTTGCAGATTTGAATAGATCACTATCTGTTCCAACCTGGATATAAGAACGGCCAAATTGGATTACATTATCGCATAAAGAAGTACTTTGTTTGATAGTAACTGATTTTTGAAAGATAGATTTACATCCATTCGAATCTGTAACCTCCAGTCTAATTTCACTTGATCCGGGTAATAGGTAGGTAAAATCTACTGTTTTAGAGAAGAAAACGGTTGATTCATTAGTCTTATTTTGAGTAAATATCCATTTGTAAGTTAGATCTGTTGCCGGAGTTTCAAATGAAAAAGTAGTGTTTTTACTAACATATACTTCTGGAGTAGATGTCAATATTGTACCAGGAAGTGAAACACAGTTTGTATTCACACTTACTACAATAGTCTTTTCAAATGTAGCGCTGCATCCTTTTGAATCTGTAACTTCTAGAACAACATTATAATTTCCGGCAGTTCTATACAAATAATCCACATTGCTAGTCGTGAAATTTGTAAAACTCGTATTATCTGAATTATAAAATGTCCACTTATAAGTTAGATCTGTCGATAAAGTCTCTAGAGAAAAAACTGTTTTTCTGTTAGTAAAGAAATCATTACTAGATGTTTTCATCGTTCCAACGATTGGAGTACAAGGATTTGGACAGAAATTAATGTTTTTAATTTCTGAAGAATACCTGCAGTCTTTTTGCTCTAAAGCTGATTTTGCTAATGATCTGTCTTTAGCATAAGTCCAACATGAAAGTAAAGTTTCATCTGCCGTAACATATTGATTAATATCTATATAAACAGCATCATCTATATTTTTATATACGTAATCGCGTTGGAAATTAGTAAAAAGTCCGTCTCGTACTGAAATATGAACATCTGATTCTCTTTCTGGTGAAAATGAAAAATCTACATTTATAAGAATACCAAATTTATTTCTGGTTGTTTTATAATTATATATTTTATCATTAGGCGAATTAATAATAAATGGCTTTAGAGAAGTAAATTCTTCTAAAAACGGGCTGGCATTTATTTGAGCATCTGTTTCTCCAGTTACAGTTCGAAGAATAAGTTTTTTTATCAGAGCTCTAGTCAAATCTTTTACTTGATTTGATCTTTCGTTTGTTAGTGTGCAACTATTTTGTTTTACACTGCTAAATTTTCTTGAAACTTCTGTAAAACATCCTGTTTCAGGATCAGTAACTTTTAATGTTACTTTATAAAAGCCTTCAGTCGTCAATGTTATAGGGAATCTTGGTTGATTTCCTGTACTGATTAATTCAGAATTTGGACTATAAAAATTCCATTCGAGATTAAAAGTTTTACCCGTTTCATTATACCACTCACGGAAAAGCCCTAACTCAACAGTTTGATTAAGGTCTAGAAATAATACATCATTAAGGTATTCAGATTGACCGTTTAGACTGATATAACCATTACGAGTTAAATGTGTCATTCGACATGCGTCAACAGCTTCTAAAACGACACTAAAATCATATACGCAATCACTTTCGGGATCTGTTATTTTAAGATTTATTCTATAGTTTCCAACTGTTGGAGGAGTGACAGTAAAAACTGGATTTGACCCTGTTGAAACAATACTTCCATTTGGATTTAAAAATTCCCAATCGAATTGTTTTCCATCTAGGTCAAAATCATTACCAAAAAGTTTAACACTTAGTGAAGTGTTTTCTAATATTTCATCTAGGCTGGACCCTTCATATGTAAGTATTACTCCAGTTTTTCTACAATCTTTAATAACAGGAATTATTTTTTCGAATGTAGCTGTACAGCCATATAAATCTGTAATTTCTAAAACAACTTTATGTTCACCATTATTCTCAAAAATGATATCAAATGACTGGTAAGGCTTACTTGTTAAGAATGTACCATCAGGATTATAAAATTTCCAATTATAACTTAGATTTCGACTCATTGTATCAAAACTAAAGTAAGTAGATGTATTACTAAATACATTATTTGGTAAATTATTATAATCATAATCAAAACCTTTAACTATTATAGAACCAGTTTCTGAAGACAAACAAGGATTAGCATATTTGACAGTTATATATTTATCAAAACTTGTTGTACAGCCATTTTCCTGCATAACAATTAAGTTCATTCTATAAGTTCCAGGTGTATCGAATGATTTTAAAATATAATTACCCTCATAAGTTTCATTAGGAGTGTTATCTAAATTATAAAAGGTCCAATTATAGGTTAAATTTGGATAAGTACTGTCAAGATAAAATTCAATATTTGTATCAGTTGTAAAACTATTGTTAGATGGCATTATAGAAGCTCCAGTTACTTCTGTAGCACAAGCTATTTTTAAAGTAATAGGTTCTCTTTCTAAAACTAAATTTCGATCTGGATTTGTCGCAATAGTTATCTGCGGATGTGAAGATAAACAGTAATAATCCCCAGCATCAGATGCACCAAGATTTGAAATTGTATATTCTCTGTTTGTTGCTCCGTTGATTAAACCTCCATCAGGAAATTTACCTTTATACCATTGAAAAGTATCATTAATAGTGTACCTGTTATCAGTACACATTGTAAGAGTTGTGGAACTTCCAATATCAAAATTTTTGGTTTCTTTTGTATCTGTTTTTGCTTGATCAACATATTTAAAACCATAAAAATTTTTATATGTTTGATACTCATTTGCAAAGTCTATAAAACGAAATTTGTTATTATTAATATAAAAATTTCCAATTAAAGTTAACTGTGTAAGCCTGCTTGGTATAGTGCCGCTAAATTCATTGTTGTTTAAGAATAAATTACGAATGGATGTTAAATTGCCTATTTCTAAAGGTATGGAACCAGTTAATTGATTAAAAGACAAATCTAGCATTTGCACTTTAGATAATCCACCTAGTTCAGGAGGAATTGTACCTGTTAATTGATTATTACTTAAATTAAGATGTATTGCTTCAGGAAGGTTACCAATATTTGCTGGAATTGTACCTGTAAATTGATTGTGATCGAGATAAAGTAAGCCAATGTTTCTTAATCGGTTAATGCTGCTAGGTATTGGACCGCTTAATTGATTATTATCTAAATAAAGAGATACAAGGTTGTATAGTAAAATATCGTTAGTTAATGGACCGCTTAACTGATTGTTTCTAAAATAAACTTCTAGTAGGTTATAATATAAGTTACCAATTCCGGTAGGTATTGGTCCAGTTAATTGATTATTCGATAAGTTAAAAAATTTAAGACTTGATAAATTACTTATTTCATTTGGTATAGAGCCACTTAAATTATTGTATTCTAAAAAAAGAGCTTGTACCTTAGAAAGATTCCCAATTTGAGTTGGTATTGAACCACTTAATTGATTATGATATAAGTATAAATGAGTTACTTTTGATAAGTTTCCAATTTCAGGTGGTATAGAACCGGTAAGTTCATTGTTCCCTATAAAAAAAAACTCTACATTATTTAGATTCCCAAGTGAGCTTGGAATTGAACCACTTAATTTATTAAAACTTAAAGCAAACTGACTTAGATTAACAAGATTTCCCATTTGTGTAGGTATTGATCCAGCTAATTTATTATCATTTAAATAAAGAATTTTTAAGCTTAATAAATTTCCTATTTCATTAGGAATAGCACCACTTAGCTCATTGTCCTGTAAATAGAGTTGTTGAAGATTAGTTAAGCTACCAATTTCTGAAGCTAATGTCCCAGTCAAATTATTTTGTCCTAAATTAATGCTTGTTATAGTTCCATTAGTAACAGTAATTCCATACCAGCCATTAGTACCATCCCAAGAGGTAACAGGAGTACTAAAGTCCCAGCCTTGTTTGTTAATCCAATTGGCTCCATTTGTACTGTTGTATAACGCTTGTAAAGCAGCTTTTTCTGTTGAAGAAATATCTGCAGTCAGCGCAGATTTATTAGTCAGTGCTTTTGCTTTTGTTTCTTTTAAAATTTCATTCTCATTTTGTTTTATTTTGGCATATTGATTCGTATGCATTTTTCTTAATAACGAAATTTCAAATTCAATGTCAGCTTCTGCAACACCTTTTTCTTTTAATGATGCTGTTATTTTAGAAACATTCAACCCAATTTCCTCATCTGTATACTGCTGAGCAAACCCTGCAGTACTAATAAAAAAACTAATAATAGTAAAAACTAATGTATATTTTAATTTCATCTGGATCTTCATTATTTTTTAGCGGTTACAGTACTAGGAATTTCATTGCATGAAACCACCTGTTTTTTTATTATTGCTTTTTTACTCGGAGATATTTTTAAACTTTTTCTTCCGGTATGTGCTTGTCTGTCAGAAACACTCACATCATTTGTTTTTAGTTGTGCCTGGAAGTCAAAATGTGATTCAGTGCCGCAGTTAGACAAATCATAATCTTCAAAACCATCAGAAGCAAGCTCAGTATATTTAGTATTTGAAGCCACAGCAACCGGAAAACGATTATTGTATCCAAATAGAGCCGAAGAATAACGTTTTAAAGCATCCTTATTTTCAATTTCCTGTCCGGCA
The DNA here is from genome assembly GCF_000016645.1 of Flavobacterium johnsoniae UW101. Lineage (NCBI taxonomy): Bacteria > Pseudomonadati > Bacteroidota > Flavobacteriia > Flavobacteriales > Flavobacteriaceae > Flavobacterium > Flavobacterium johnsoniae. The sequence continues at coordinate 643,406 of NC_009441.1, read as the reverse complement.
GGATTATATTGTGTTACTTCAGAGGCAAAAGTCCATCTGTCGTAATTAGATGCGGTCTTACCCCAGACATTCTTAGTAGTGTCATATACATAGAAAGGGTAGAAGTCGTTAAAGAAACCTGTTTTACGAGGTGTTGGATCTACAGTGTAATTTCTTCCGGTTAGATACGCATAAGATTTATTAGCTCTCCAATTACCGAGTATGTTATACAAATATGGGTTGAATGACCTTTTCGCAATATCATCTTCTTCAGCGGTATTGTTTTCTTTTTCATATTCAAAAACAAGATTTCCGTTTTCAAAAACCATTTTTGGTAAATTACATTCGCATTGAGATGGCCATACATCATTGTACTGAACTGCAGATGCATTTACAATTCGGTTGCTTGAATCAGATGACATGAAAGGATTATTGCCTATATTGGTTTTTATAGTTGTTATTTTATTGTTACCATCATAATTGTATAAAGGATTGGTCATTGAAGTTACGCTCGCCATAGAAGCCGTTTGAAGGTTTCTATATCCTGAACGGATTACTTTCATCTTAGCAGTATTGATTACATCAGACTTAATAAGGATACCTTTTTCATCAATAAGCTTAAAGTTGTCTTTCGTAACATGAACTGCCCAGGCTTTCATAAGAGTTTTCGTTTTTCCGTCTGGAGCTAAGCCATTTAACCACAATTCATCACCATCTACTAAATAATCAGATTCTAGAAAAGTTTTTATACCTTCATCCTTAAGTTGATATTGGTTATTACCAGTTTTAGTAATATCCCATTCAAGTCCAATGTTTTTAGCAGCCTGACTCATTCCTGCATAACTCCAATAAGCCGGGAAATTAAAACTAAAGTACTTATCGTTGTATTCATTTACAGTTTCAGTCAGCAATACCTCTCCAGTTTCAGCATCATATGCAAGATTTTTTGTAGATACCTTAGAACCAAGATCGTATGCTATAGTTTCTGAAAGTATAGCCGTAGTATGAATAACTTTTGTAGTCACAGCAGATCGAAGCTGACTTTCATATTGAGAATAACTAGGCAATGGAACAGGTACGACAATAATGGCTAAGAATATAGGTATCCCCGCAGTATTGTAATGAATACCGGCAATTTGTGTAGTAGATTTATTTTCTCTAAAGTCATTTATTACGTCATAATCAACACCAACTAACTTAGACGCAATATTTCCTTTTGAATCAATAGTCTGAACAGTATTGTTTAGTCTGCCTTCATTTCTGTTTTGAGCGTCTGTTATTGTATTGTATTTATAATCAACACCTGAGATGAAATCTTTTTGACCTTCACCATACACACGCTGATTTTTCATTTTACCATCCATATCATTCGTATGAACAGAAAACCCCTGAGATAAAGTAATATGATCTTTAACCTTCAAATTAAGAAGACTGGCCAATGCCGATGATTTATCATAATTTAAGGACAAAGTAGTACGGTCTGTTAGCGTTGGGAAATCTTTTGTGGTATAAAACTCCGTTACTACAGATCCTGTAGCATGTTTTTTTACAGAATTTGTCACAACATTTGATTCATTATGTTTCTCTCTGGATAAATTCGCAACCGTTACACGGCTATAAGTTACTTTCGGAGCAGGGAAAAAAGATTCGCCAAAAGGTTCTTCAACATAATTGGTATTGTCCGGACCAAGTGGCAAATCCCTTTTATTCTGATCATAAAAAGGTTTTACAAAAGGATTTTCCTTACATCCTAATGGCTCATAAGTTGCAACACCAGACGATTTTCCATTTTCTGTTTCATATACATATTTCTGTCCGTAAGATTGCTGATATAATTCTTTATTAGTATTTGCAGTCATAACGTCCCATTGGTCATTGATAGCGATATTTTTAACCCTTGTACCGCCTCCAACTTTCTTTCCAGTAGGCTGTATAAGTCTAATCCATGATTTATTGGTAATGAATCTGCTTGCTATTTCGGTTTGTTCTAATTTTGCATTTGGACTTTTGAAAATATCCAGAATAGTTGGCAGCCAGCCAATCATTTCCATAACAATACTTTTCAGATCAGTCGTATCTTCTTCATTATACATACTGTAAACTAATCTGTTAAGGTTTTGTCTTCCAAAGTTCCATCCTGCTTTTGAGATTGGGTTTACTTCATGTGAATCTTTGTTAAAGCCATCGCCTTTTCCAACATAATCAATTGGTATTGCAACATATTGTTTATCGTTTACTTCAAGAAAACCACAATCAACAGTTTTATTCTTAATTCCCTCGATATTAAGATATCCGGTAACATAATCATATTTATCTGTGCTGTCAACTCCTGGTAATGGATTTGGATTTACCATGTTTAACAGAAACCTGAAATATAACGGATTAGATGCATCTCCAACATTTTTTAAGTATTGATCATAAAACTCTTTAGAATTATCAACTTTATGATCTAATTGTACATAGATGTATTTTCCAAGGGTTTTTCTTTCAATTCCATTAGAAATATTGTTTGCAGTAAGTCCTTCTTTTGAACCGCTTCCCACCACTTTAAACATTTGCATGGCATCTTTGTTTTGTACAGAACTATAATCGTCTGCTTCGTAGTTTAATTCCATCTGGCCTCCAGACGGTAAGCGAATAGATTTAAGAAGCCAGGCACTGGCATATTCATCTGCCTGTGTTCTGTTGCTTTGGTCCACAAATGGAAATTCAGCATTTGATAATTGAGCTAATGTTCCTTCATTTACACCTTCTTTCACTTTTTTGTAATTACCCCAAACATCATAAGCCTTCATGTCATAATCTGGATTAAAACCATAATTAAAGACATAAGGCGTATATTTCCCCATATTAGAATTCTTATAGGTAAAGTAAACTTTGCTGAGAGTTAATTTTCCTTCATTATTGATGCTGTTGTCAATACCTTTGCATAAGCTGTAATTGTATTCAAAATTTGCTTCTTTAATTGGAGTAGCATTATCTCCTTGAGCTAAATATTCTGGTTTTGAATAAAGTGAAATTTTATCGAGCTTATACATTTTGGAATCGTAACCAATACCGCCATTTTCACCCTTAACACCATAAGCATCGTTTCTTTCTGAAAGATGAAAAACAGCGACATGTGTTTTAGTCACAATTTTTTTGATATAAAGGAGTTCTTTTTCTCCATATTGATAATTTCCTTTGTCATCTTTTTTACTTGAACGTAAACCTTCATCATAATTGGCTTCGTTTTCTTTAAAAGGAATTCTCCATTTATATAAATGTTCTGCAGTTTTATTATCGTACTCGAATTTTGTATAATTCCCTAAATCGTCATCTGTTGGGCCGTCATTTTTTAAATCCTGATAATCAGCAGATAATACAGAAGTTAATAAATAAGAGTGTGCATATGGAGGTGTTGTAACTCTATTAAAGTATTGATCTCCGCCTTTTTTATTGTTGGCAGAATTATCGCCTGAGTCATAATGAATTAATCCATTTCTATAATCTAATTTTTCAGCAGGCCTGTCTTTATCACTAACATCAAAAGTTACTTCTTTTTTAAGTGTATTATAGGCAGCTCTACCATAAATATATCTTTCTCCGCCTTCTTTAGTAATCCTGATTTCAGTTGTATGATGATCTCTCGAATATTCACTTGGCTGTAGTTTAGAACCAAATCTTTTTGCTTCAACTTTAGTTAATTTTTGTATAGATTGATTTCTAGACAACCTCGATGATTCTCTTTTAACAGCTCCAGTATAGGCAATTGCACCGGTGTTTTTAGCATATTTCACATCTGTGCTTCTTGAAAACTTGCCTCCGCTCAATCCTAGTTTTACAGCGTCGTAACCTCCCAATTTAGTGTTGAATAAGTCTAGTTCTTTGTCGACATGGTTACCTCCAATATTCTTAAAAAACACTTTTTCATAGTCAGGTCTGTTATTTGTTTTATTCTCCTTAAATCTTCCCAAAGCCGGATTCGATGCGCTCCAAAGAGATGTATTGCTTTTACCTAAAGTTACTGTAGCATCAATTCCCCAATGTGTTAAACCACCGGCACCAAGTTCTAAACCTAGGTTTGCACCAACACTATCATCGTTTGTTTCTTTATCGAATACATAACCTACCTGAGATTTGTATGGTCTAAACATTCCCGAGATCCCTTGTCCCTGAATGTTATATAAGTCATAAGTGTTATTAGTAAGAGGAAGAGAAGTAGTGTTTTTGTTAAATGTTCTGTCCTTTTCTCTGTTAAAATCTAAAACATCTGCAGTAGAAGCATTGTATGTGTTTTCAAAACCATAAGCTCTTTCTGTTTTATATTTTTCAGAATTCTTTATTCCCTGACTTGTTCTGTATCCGGTAAATTTCATTCCAGGCTCAATACCCCAGAATTCTCCCTCTATATTTAAATTAAAGATAAAATTGGAAGATACCATACCAACTCTTTTCGTTGGAGTGAAAGAGGCATCGATAAAAGATGTAGATCCGCTTCCAGCGAATCCATTAATGGTACGAGTTTTTTCATTGCCAGCTTTATCTTTAATTTTTTTTAGATTCATAGATGCAGAATAAGTTACATTTTCAACACCTTTTCTGCTGTTATAGCTTATACCAAAATTACCGGTTGGAGTATTGTCTCTTGTTTTTTTTGTGTCATCGATATCTTGATAAGCTACACTTGGTGAAGCAGAGACACCTTCTGAAGCAGATGATTCCAAGTTCATTCCAACCCTTATATTATTTGCAATTTGAGCGCTCAAACCACCGCTTGCAGTAGCTCCAAAACCTTCATAATTATTGTACTTAATGCTCATTCCAACATTTGCTTTCACCTCATTAACACCAAATGCACCAAAAAAAACATTAAAATCAGATCCTACAGTAACATTTGGTTTCATGTTGTTTTCATAGGTCATTTCATCACCATTGAAATCATCTGGAAGTCCGCGCATTTGTCTTGTAATCTGCCCAACATTTAAATCCCATCCTAATCCTACCCATGAAGCTTCTTGATCCATAGTCACTCCAGAATTGTAAGCTAAGTTTATTGGATAACCTCCAACATCCATAATAGGAATGTTGTAATTAAAATCACCGCTGGCAAGATCCACCATATCAGAAGTCCCGATAGGAGTAAAAGATTCGAATTCCGGCTGTGAAGGTCCTCCTGTCAATGCATACATCTGCATTGGCTGTAAAGTTTCCAAAAGAATCATCATCGCTAAGTAAATCGCGACCGTTTTTTTAAGCTTACTAATTTTTGGCTGAATCATAAGGCTATTTGGGTATAGGTGTCTTTAAATTGAAATTTTAAGGTTCCTTTTCTAAAAAGGTAATCGCTGTAAACTAATTGTATTTTTTCATTAGGATCGATTCCGGAAAAAAACAATAATACTTTTTGATAAGGAGCTATTTTATAAGTGCGTTCGTAGTTAACACCAGAACAAGCAATGGTGTCTTTTTTTGAAGTGACAACATAAAAATCTTTCTCTAGTCCAAACGACATATATTTTACTGCATCAGTATAATCGATACCTGTAAATTTTTTTTCGAGTAAATCTTTTTCTTCGTCCTGTTGAAAAGTAAATTCAATAATTCGTTCTCTTTTATTTTTCTCATAAAGAGAATCAACAGGAATTAGATTTTCAGTTCCTAAATCTTTTAATAAATAATATTGAATAGGAACTTCAATAGCAGTAAAAGCAATATCATCTGCTTTTTGAGTATAAGCACGAGATTTCCATCCTATTTTTTCAAGATTAAAATAGCGGTCTCTAATTTCTGAATTTTTAGAATCGTTTTTTGTTTCCTTTTTACAGGAGATAAAAAACAAAACACAAAAAATACAAAACAACTTATTTAAGTCCTTCATATCTTTTGTTTATATAAGTAAGTAATTCTTTTGTTACGGTAATTTTTTCATCGGCATATAAAACAGTAGTTTTATTTTCGGTACCAATTATTAAGTCGTAATTATTTTCTTTTGAAAAATCTTCTGAGTAGCTATTGATGCGTGACCAGATTTTTGAAGATTCAGTTGCAGCGTAGATTTGATTAAATTGTTCCAGTTCTTCTTTTTCCTGGATAAACTGCTTCATCAAAACTTCTTTTTGAGATGCGTTGATAGATTTTGATTGTATTTGAGAATATAAATTATCAAGCGCAATTTTTTTTGAAATAAATTCTTTCTCTCCTTTACTTTTTAATTCTTTGGTCATTGAAAAACCATTAAATAATTCTGTAGTATCTACATAAACTATTTTTGTTTTAGATGTAAAACTTGTCAGAATTACATAAAAAATTAGTGAGAAAACTAGTAAAGAATTGATAATGAGCAACAAACTGCTCTTGTGTTTTATCATGGAAAGCCTTGTTAAATTTGTGGTGTAAAAATAGTTTTTTATTTTTTTTAACAAAGAAAATTCTCATTTTATTTTTGATAATTATTGATTTTTTTAGCTTTAATTGTGAGATTTATTGTGTTTAATTCATTGAATTAAGAAAAAATATGATTTTTATTATAGGTTTTTACTTACCGTTAAAAATGTTAAAGTTTTGATAATTAAGATGTTAAATATTTTTATGCTATTTGATATATAAAATCAATTCATTATTTTATTGTGTTTTTCTATGAAAAATATTTTTTTTGAAAAATAAATAGGAAATATAAAATGTAAGAATTGAAAATAAAGCACCTAACTATTTAGTAGGAATAGTATTAAAAATAATTTATGCTTTAAGGAAAAAATATTACTTTTATTAAATAAAAACAAAACCCTTGTAAAACTAAATTTACAAGGGTTTTTAATTTTGTGGAGAATACCGGATTCGAACCGGTCACCCCTTGCCTGCCAGGCAAGTACTCTAGCCAAATGAGCTAATCCCCCAAAGTCATAGCAAATAAAGTCATTTAATTTTCAAAAAACAAATTTAGGAGCCTAACAGGCAAAATATTTTTCAAAAGTGTAACTTTACATTAAAACTGTTTTTATGAGTTCAGAAATTATAAAGGGTTCTTTACAAACCTCTTTTCAAAATACAATTGCCACGGTGCAGTTTGGACATCCGGCAAGTAATTCTTTCCCGCGTGAATTATTAGACCGACTTACATCTGAAATTAATGAATTAAGCCGAAATGAAAAAGTTTCGGTAATTATATTAAAAAGTGAAGGCGCAAAAGCATTTTGTTCAGGCGCTTCGTTTGATGAACTTTTGCAGGTAGAAAATGAAGAACAGGGAACTGAATTTTTCTCTGGTTTTGCACATTTAATAAATGCAATGCGCAATTGTAATAAGTTGATTATTGGCCGCGTTCAGGGAAAAGCTGTTGGAGGCGGTGTAGGAATTATATCTGCCTGTGATTATGTTTTTGCAACTCAAGAAAGTGATATAAAATTATCTGAACTTGCCATTGGCATTGGACCTTTTGTGATCGAACCGGCAGTTTCACGAAAAATAGGTAAAACAGCAATGGTCGAAATGACTTTGACGGCGCACGCATGGAAATCGGCAGAGTGGGCTTTTCAAAAAGGATTATATTCTGTTTTAAGCAATGCTGAAAATCTTGATGCCGAAGTTGAAAATTTTGCGCAAAAATTAAGTTCATACAATCCCGAATCTTTAAAAGAAATGAAAAAGATTATCTGGGAAGGTACAGAACAATGGGAATCTCTTTTGTTCGAACGTGCAGCTATTACAGGTAAACTCGTTTTATCTGATTTCAGCAGAAATGCTTTGTTACAGTTTAAAAAATAGGTATGATATAAGTCATTGATTTTAGAGAAATAGTAACATAGTTTTGAAAAACATTTTAAGAACAATTTTTCACTATATAAATTATTGAACATGACTATCATTTCACTATTTCAAAATGTCGATGTTGCAGAAAAAATAAAACACGCGCCAGACAGCAGTTACCAAATAGGAGTTGTTATTGGATCTTTCATTCCGTTTCTGGTTTTAGGAGGAATTGCCTTGTGGATGTATAACCGTGCTAAAAAAAGAGATAAAAACGGTTATTAATTTGTAAATTTGCAACCTTAAATTAAAAATCGATGAGTAATATCAGAATTACAAAACAATTTAGCTTCGAAACCGGGCATGCATTGTACGGTTACGACGGAAAATGCAAAAACGTTCACGGGCACAGTTATAAATTATCGGTAACGGTTATTGGTTCGCCAATTACAGACCGATCGAATGTAAAGTTCGGAATGGTAATTGACTTTTCTGATCTAAAGAAAATTGTAAAAGAAGAAATCGTCGATCAGTTTGATCATGCGACTGTTTTTAACCAAACGACACCGCATATAGAATTGGCAAATGAATTAAAAAATCGCGGCCATCATGTTATTTTAGTTGATTATCAGCCAACGAGTGAAAACATGGTTGTAGATTTTGCAGAAAGAATTAAAAACCGTCTGCCTGTTGGAATTTCTCTTTTCTCATTAAAACTTCAGGAAACAGAATCTTCGTTTGCAGAGTGGTACGCATCTGATAATTTGTAAAAAAGTCCAAAGTCAAAAGGTTTTATCTTAGTTGTTTAAAAATCTAAGAAGTCTAACAATCTAACAATCTAAATGAAAAAAGTATATTTTGCTTCAGATCAGCATTTTGGTGCGCCGACTCCAGAATTGAGTTTACCGCGCGAAAAGAAATTCGTAGCCTGGCTTGATGAGGTTAAAGAAGATGCAGAAGCGATTTTTTTATTAGGAGATTTATTTGATTTTTGGTTTGAATATAAAACCGTTGTACCAAAAGGATTTGTTCGAATTTTAGGTAAACTGGCTGAAATTCGCGACAGCGGTATTCCCATTTATTTTTTTGTTGGAAATCATGATCTTTGGATGAATGATTATTTTGAAACCGAATTGAATATTCCGGTTTATCACGATAACAAAGAATTTACTTTTAACGGGAAGACCTTTTTAATTGGTCACGGAGACGGAAAAGGTCCAGGCGATAAAGGGTATAAAAGAATGAAAAAGGTATTTACAAATCCGTTTTCAAAATGGCTTTTCCGCTGGCTTCATCCAGATGTTGGTGTTAGTTTAGCACAATATTTATCAGTTAAAAATAAATTGATTTCTGGTGATGAAGATATTAAGTTTTTAGGTGAAGAAAAAGAATGGCTTATCTTGTATGCTAAACGAAAACTAGAAACCAAACATTATAATTATTTTATTTTTGGGCATCGTCATTTACCAATGATTCGTCCAGTTGGCGAAAATTCCGAGTATGTTAACCTGGGCGACTGGATTGGCTACTTTACTTATGGCGTTTTCGACGGAGAAACTTTCGAACTTAAGGAATACAAGAAATAATTACTTCTTATTAGCCGGGTAAATTCCAATTTTGTGTGTTCGTAAAGAATAACTAGACATTGCGGCAGTATTTGACTGCTGAAATCGAATAGCATTTGAATCCTGTTTTGGCATATGGCATTCTATGCAATTTTCTGCCATTGCTGTTTTTGATACAGTTTTTAGGGTTTCTGGAGTGTGTTTTGGATCCTGATGACAGCTCATACAGATTTTAGAATATGAAACCATGCTTTTAGAAGTATTCTCATGCGGATTGTGGCAGTTCATACAAGTCATAGTTTCGTTTTTCTTGAAACATTTACTTTGAGATAATAATCCAAGCTGATTGCCGTGAACATCATAAACTTTATTATCATTTGATCCCGGAACGCCTCTAAAATAATCCAGAAGATTATCGCCGGGTCTAAACTCAAAACGAGATTTTATTTTTAGTTTATCATTTCCTGAATGACAAATTGCACAGGCATCTATTTTTTGTTGTCGGGTTAATTTTTTAAAAGAAACAATATCCTGTGCCAGTTTTAAATCAGGAAACTTTAAATGAGTCTGCACATGTTTTTTTGCCGGGCCGTGGCATCGCTCGCAGTCTATGCCATAGATTAACGTTTTTGGGTTCATAAAGTCTTCTACTTCCATGTTCGTAAACGTAATGCTGTCTGAACTCGTTGTAATATATCTGCTTGCTATGTTTGAACTATGACAGCCGTAACATTCTTTTTCAATCTTTCTCTCAAAATTTGGTACAGTTGCCGAATATCCTGGACTTGTAGCCCAGCTGTTCAAAGATTTATAATAAGAAACAGGCAATTCGTATGTGTAATGATTCTTCCAATATGCACTGGTTTGAGCATGTTTAACACCAAATAAAACCTCAAAAGGATAAGCTTCTACTTCTTTATTGTTTTTATATAAAACCTGATATAAAGTATCGTTTCGCTCTTCCATCACCAGTTTGGTGTTTTTGTCGTATACAAAAGTGTTTTTTCCTTTCGAAAAATGACCCAAAACGTTTTCTTTAAGAGCGGGAGAAGTTGCTTTAAAATGTGAACTGTGAAAAGCAGATTCTGATTCTGCTTTATGACATTGAATACAGCTTTCTGAACCGGCATAGTTAGTACCACGCGGATCAATGTATTCATCTGATTTGTTTGTGCAGTTTGTTAAGAAAACCGACAAAACCATAAAAGCAATAATAATGCAGGTATTTTTCATTGTCGTAAATATACTTTATTTTGAATACAAACAAAATATATTTCAATAATGAAAAAATAGTGTTAATTTATTTAGAATAATTCTTAGTTTAGTCCAACTCCGTAGACATATTCATCAAGTTCAATTTTAAACAAAGAACCTTCGACTAAATCTTTAATCGATTTTAATTCGGTCATAGAAACAGCAAGATCTATCGAATTGCATGGCGTTTTCAATAAAAATTTATGGCAGGAATATTTCATTTCGCAAGCTTCACAGCAAGTGTTTTCAAGAAGGCTGTCTTCAATTAAATCACAAAATTGATTCAATTCGGAAATTGTAAAATAAAAGCCTGTTTCTTTAAAAACCAATTGAACTTTGTCAAGAATAGTTTGGCTGTTTTGTTTCCAGTAAAAGGCAATTCCAAAATTGTTATGATATATCTGTTCTATTTCTCTCATCGTTAATCCTTTTATTCCAACAAATATAAATATTATTTATATTAATTCTAAATAAAAAATTCATAAAAAATGAAAAAGATTATTTAAGCCATTTTTTTATGTTATCAAGAAATTCTTTTTGCAGGTCTACAAATAAATAATGAGAACAATTATCTAGAAAAGCGAAGTGTTTTTCGCCAGCCAGATCTTTAATGGATTTAATTTGTGCCAATGAAAAAATGCCGTCTTGTTTCCCGTAAATTCCATAAATAGGAACTCCAGCAGCTTTTATTTTCTTTAAAAATGGTCTGCTGTCAATATTGTTTTGCTTTTCGTTTTGATAAAAAAGTAAAGGTGCGTTTTTGTTTCGAATATTGGTTTTATAGAATTCCCCGGTTTCATAATCGGTATATAGCTTTTTAGATTCTGCAGTTGGATTTGGCATTTTAAAAAAGCCGTTTTCTCCTGCGAGTTCAAAACATTTTTTTCGATATTCGGCCGAATTTTTATCAAGATTTTCTACAACGTGTATTCTTTTTAATTGTTCGGAATCATTGTTGTATTTTTTCTTCAGTGTATTTAAAATATGATCGTACGTTTCCTGCTGTGAAAACAAAGCACCTGCTAAAACCAAAGCACTCACATTTTGCGGATATTTATTAGCATAAAGTGTCGCAACCAAACCGCCAAAACTATGGCTGAGTAAAACAGCTTTCTTTAAATTGTATATTTTGTAAATAAAATTTAAATCCTGAAAAGCTTCTTCATAAGTAAATTTTGCGTCAGGATCTGCCGATCTTCCTTCGCCGCGACGATCGTATGCAATAACATAAAATCCCTGATCGGCCAGTTTTTGAGCTGTCGTTCCTTCAAACAAAGTTGCATTACCGCTTGGGCCTCCATGAATAAAAATTACGGGTTTGTTCTTTTCATTTCCGTACGTTTTGATATACAGGTTTTGTGCATTTGCGAAAAAGCAAAACATGAGAAAAAAAGAAACAAAAAATGACTTCATCTATTCCAATTTATGATGTTCATCCATATCTCTTTTCAAATCTAAATTTCTAAAAGTCGGCGATTTTAATGCAGTGAAAACAACAGTTAAAAGTGTAACACTTCCACCAAAAACAACCGATGTTACAGCGCCCATTAATTTAGCTGTTGCACCGCTTTCAAAAGCACCTAGTTCATTAGAAGATCCAACAAAAATTGAATTTACAGCGCCAACACGTCCGCGCATATGATCCGGAGTTTTAAGCTGTAAAATCGTTTGACGGATTACTACCGAAATTCCATCTGCCAATCCGCTTAAAAATAAAGCAAAAACAGAAAGCCAGAAATAAGTTGAAAGACCAAATAGAATGATTGATAATCCAAAAACAAATATGGCAATTAGAAGTTTCTTTCCTGCATTTTTATATAGAGGCACATAAGCCGAAACAATCATTGTAATAAAAGCGCCCACAGCAGGAGCAGCTCTTAAAATTCCGAAGCCTTCAGAACCTACTTTTAAAATATCCTGAGCAAAAACAGGCAGTAATGCAACGGCTCCTCCAAAAAGTACAGCAATCATATCAAGAGATAAAGCACCTAAAACAATCTTGTTTTTAAATACAAATGTTAAACCTTCTGTAAGGCTGTCTTTAATTGATTCTCCAATCTTCGGATTGATGATTGGTTTTGCACTGATTTGCGATAAAGCAATTAAGGAAAGAATTGAGAATCCGAAAACCAAACACATTGACCAGTGAACGCCAATCCAGTTAATTGAGAATCCTGCCAATGCTGGTCCCATTACAGCTCCAATCTGCCAAACCGAACTGCTCCAGGTTGCGGCATTTGGATATACTTTTTTAGGAATAATTAAAGATAAAAGAGAGAAGATAGTTGGTCCCATAAAAGCACGAACCAAGCCTCCAAAAAATACTAAAGCGTAAATTGAATATAGAATTATATTTGAAGACCAGCCGCCAACAACTTTTGGCCAAGTCAGTAAGAATAGACCAAAACTGATTATCGAGAATCCTAAAATACATTTTACCAATAATCCTTTCTTTTCTTTCTGGTCTACAATATGTCCTGCAAACAATGCCATTCCAACAGCCGGAATAACTTCCATTAAACCAATAATTCCAAGCGAAAGCGGATTTTTAGTTAAGCTGTAAACTTCCCATTCGATTACAATAAACTGCATCGACCAGGCAAAAACCATCGCAAAACGCAATAATAAAAATACGTTGAATTCTCTGTAACGCAATGCCTGATACGGATCAGGTTTGTTCGATTTAATCTCTTCCATCTGTTCTAATGTCTTTCAGCATAAGCTGAGTTGAAATGTTACCGTTCCATTCATTTTCGGCAATTGTATAAGCCAGCTGAAACGGATTTTGATTTTGTGCTATATTTAATTTTTTTCCGAGTCCAAAGCCAATTGCAGCGATTCCGTCGGTTCCGAGAGATTGTTTAACGAAAAGTCTCAAATGCTCTTCTTCTGCGCCCAAAGTTTTAGCATAACCAGTGTCTTTAATGTCTTTAGTCATAAAAACCGGAGTCATATTCTGCGGTCCAAAAGGCTCAAATTGTTTTAGAATCCGAATTAGTTTTGGAGTAATATCCGAAAAGTCAATTTCGGCATCAATTTCGATTTCTGGAGTTCGCATTTCGGGTTGAATGGTTTCCTGTACGCATTTCTCAAAAGCATCTTTAAAAAGCTGATAATTTTCGGCTTTTAAAGTCATTCCCGCTGCATACATATGACCTCCAAATTGTTCTAAATGTTCTGAACATGCATCAAGTGCATTGTAAACATCAAATCCTTTTACAGACCTTGCAGAAGCAGCATATTTGTCGCCGCTTTTAGTAAAAACCAAAGTCGGTCGATAATAGGTTTCTATTAATCTTGAAGCTACAATTCCAATAACGCCTTTGTGCCAGTCTTCCTGAAAAACAACAGTAGAAAAACGTTCTTCTTCGTTATTTTGTAAAATCTGCTGAAAAGCTTCTTTCGTGATTTTTTTGTCTAAATCTTTTCGATCAGCATTGTATTGTTCAATTTCTGAAGCGAATTGCTGGGCTTGTTCTAAATCAAATTCGGTTAGTAATTCGACAGCGTGATTGCCGTGTTTGATTCTTCCCGCAGCATTAATTCTTGGCGAAATAATAAAAACGACATCAGTAATGTCTAAAACTTTCTTTTTTGCCTGATGGACCAAAGCTTTAATGCCTGGTCTCGGTTCGCTGTTAATTACCTTCAGCCCAAAATAAGCCAGAACGCGGTTTTCTCCTGTAATCGGAACGATATCGGCCGCAATTGCAGTAGCAACCAGATCGAGATACGGAACTAAATCTTCAATCGTTTCATTTCGGTTTTGGCCCAAAGCCTGAATCAGTTTAAAACCAACGCCGCAACCACACAACTCATCGTAAGGGTAGGAGCAGTCTTCTCTTTTTGGATCTAAAACGGCAACAGCATCCGGTAGAATTTCGCCGGGCCTGTGGTGATCGCAGACAATGAAATCGATGTTTTTGGCTTTTGCATAAGCGATATGATCGATCGATTTGATACCGCAGTCGAGAGCAATAATTAAAGAAATTCCGTTATCGTCTGCATAGTCAATTCCTTTATAAGAGATTCCGTAACCTTCGTCGTAACGATCTGGAATGTAAGTTGCAATGTGAGGATAATGCGATTTTAAATATGATGAAACCAAAGAAACTGCTGTTGTTCCGTCGACATCATAATCGCCAAAAACCATAATGTTTTCCTGATTTTCAATGGCGCGTTCAATTCTTGCAACAGCTTTATCCATATCTTTCATCAAATACGGATCGTGAAGATGTTCTAAAGACGGACGGAAGAAATTTTTAGCATCTTCAAATGTTTCAATACCGCGCTGAATCAAAAGCGTTGCTACAAAATCTTCTACATTTAGGGCTTGCGCCAAATGTTTGATTTTATCTTCAGAAGGTTTTGGTTTTAAAGTCCAACGCATGGGTTGATTTTAGATTTTAGATTTTAGACTTCAGATTTGTGAAATCGTTTAATCTGATTGTAATTTTTTTGCCACGAATTACACAAATTTCCACTAATTTAATTCGTGCTAATTGGTGTAATTCGTGGCAACTTTCATATTAATCTGTGTTAATCTTTTTAATCTGTGGCAGAAATATATTTTGTTTTATTTTGCTTCTAAAGCATTTCCTTCGAATTGAATTCCGTCCCAGCCTAAGTTGATGAAATTTCTAATGTTTTGGTGATTCGTTCCGTTTGGATCGCCTAAAACTTCTTCAAAATAAAATGCTCCAAAACAAGCCAAAGTTTCTTCTTTGCTTAAGTTTTGCAGTTTTGCGAAAGAAAATAATTTACAAGAACCTGAATTTTCTCCTGCTGCATTATGTTGTGTTCCGTTTTGAAAAGCAGTTGGAGTAAAGTTGTAATTTTCTTCAATTACTGCAATGGTTTCCGGAAATGTAATTTGTGTTGGTGTTTGTTTTACTTTTTCTAAAAAGGCTTGAATGCTCATGTTATTATATGTTAGTTTTTTGTCGCAAATTTCACAAATTTCCACAAATTTAATTCGTGCTAATTCGTGAAATTCGTGGCGAAAATTATTCTTCGTCCTTCGAAAATTTACTTTTCTTAGCTTCTTTTGTTATGGTTTTTCCGGCAACAACAACGACGATTTCGCCGCGTGGTGCTGTTTTTTCAAAATGCGCCAGAACTTCTTTTGCTGTTCCGCGCACATTTTCTTCGTGTAATTTTGATAATTCTCTCGAAACGCAGACTTGTCTGTCCTCTCCAAAATATTGCACAAATTCTGCTAAAGTCTTAACGAGTTTATGCGGAGAAACGTATAAAATCATGGTTCTGGTTTCTTCGGCTAAAGCCAAAAAACGAGTCTGACGTCCTTTTTTATCAGGCAGAAAACCTTCAAAAACAAATTTATCATTTGGAAGTCCGCTGTTTACAAGAGCGGGAACAAAAGCCGTTGCGCCTGGAAGACATTCTACTTCAATTTTATTTTCTACACAAGCACGTGTCAGCAAAAATCCAGGATCTGAAATTGCCGGAGTTCCTGCATCTGAAATTAAAGCAATAGTCTCGCCGGCTTTTAATCTTGCAATTAAATTTTCGGTAGTTTTATGCTCGTTATGCATGTGATGGCTGTGCATGTGCGTGCCAATTTCAAAATGCTTTAAGAGTTTACCGCTTGTTCGGGTGTCTTCAGCCAAAATCAAATCGACTTCTTTTAAAACCCGAATGGCTCTAAAAGTCATGTCTTCAAGATTGCCAATTGGCGTTGGAACGATATATAATTTTGACATATTTTTTTATGTGAAATGTAAAATGTGAGTGAAAAGTTATGCGAATTTTTTCTCGATAATTCCAAGAAAACGTTCTGCGTAATCGTCTTTCCCTTCCCAATTGTTATAATCTGGTTTTACCATGTTTTCAATAAAATCTTTTGCTTCGGCATAAGAATCAAAAGTTAATAATTGGTTTAAAACACGACTGTAATCTTCAGTACTGTTTCCGAAAAGGTTTTTAGTAAAAGCAATTCGGTCGTTCAAATCAATATGAAAACCTTTTGCCAGTTTGTCGTTTAAGGAAACTGATTTTGGTTCTCTTGAAGTTTCTAAAACCGGAGCGTTTTTTTGTTCTTTTAAATCATTGTTTGAAGAAACAGGCTCAAAGCTGTCTACTTTTACAAATTGTGCATCAGCATAATTAATTCCAAAATCTTCAAAGGCAATTGGAATTGGAGTTGATTTTGATTCAATTTTAGGCTCTTCTTTAACTTCCTCTTTAATTTCTTCAAGATCTAATTCAAAAGCAGGTTTAAAATCCGGAATTGGTTTTAAATCACTGACCGTTGTAAACGAAAGTTCTCCAATATTGCTTTTAGGTTCTTCTGTTTTTTCAACTTCTTCATTAACTTCCGGTTCTTCAATTTCGGGTGCTTTTGGTTCTTCCGTAATTTCTTCTGCAGGCTCAGGAGTTATTTCTTCAGGAACAGCAGCAATAGGTGCTTCAGCAACAGGTGTTTCAGCAACAGGTATTTCTTCAATTACAACAGGTTCCGGAGTTTTTTCAATTTCAGCTTCTTCAGCCTGAATTGGATTCTCGATCGCAGTTTCAGTCGGAAGAATTTCTTCAGAAATGGTTTTATTTTCAAAAATGGTTTCAATTTCAGCGCTGATTTCGCTGTGGCTGATTGTTGGTTTTACCTCGTCGAAATTCTCATCTACAAATTTTAAAATCGCTAATTTCTCATATAATTTCTGAGTTTCAAGATATAATTGATTGATATCGGATTTGTTCTTAAGCTTTAAAATTCGATGTGCAATGCTGATTAAATCGGCTTCCAATTTTTTTTTCATGACTGTTGAAATTATAGTGAATAAGGTATTTTAGTGTATTTAATGCTTGAATGTCTTTATTCTTGAATAAATCTTAAAGATATTTTAAAGATATTTTTTATTTCTGTTAATAAGCGTTTGCCAATCTCCCGTTTGATAAAAATTTTCTACTTTTGAAAAAATGTAAAACAGTACATTTTTACGTCGATTTATTACCAGTACAAAGTAATAAAAACTATTCATTTTTAAAGGCAGAAAAATACAAAATGTTTCTCGAAAATACAGTAAATCACAAAGAACAATTTGGTTGGATTGAAGTTATTTGTGGATCAATGTTTTCGGGTAAAACCGAAGAATTAATCCGCAGATTAAAGCGCGCACAGTTTGCCAAACAAAGAGTTGAAATCTTTAAACCCGCTATCGATACCCGTTATCATGACGAAATGGTAGTGTCGCATGATGCTAATGAAATTCGTTCAACCCCAGTTCCGGCTGCAGCCAATATTTCTATTTTGGCGCAGGGATGCGATGTTGTCGGAATTGATGAGGCTCAGTTTTTTGATGATGAAATTGTAACAGTTTGTAATGATCTCGCAAATCGCGGTGTTCGTGTAATCGTGGCCGGACTTGACATGGATTTTAAGGGAAATCCATTTGGACCAATGCCGGCACTTATGGCAACAGCAGAATATGTTACGAAAGTCCATGCTGTTTGTACCAGAACCGGAAATCTGGCTAATTATAGTTTTAGAAAAACAGATAATGATAAGCTTGTAATGCTTGGTGAAACCGAGGAATATGAGCCGCTTAGCCGTGCAGCGTATTTTAATGCAATGAAAAAAAATCAGTAAAAGCAGTTTTATATTTATTTAAAATTTCAATAAACAATGGAGGAAAAACAGAATAAAAGAAAACAGAATGTTTTATTATTAGTTGTAATTGGAATTGCACTTGCACTGGCAGTTTTTTTTCAGTTCTTTCTTTCTGAAAAATCAGATGAAGTGAAAACCGAAGTAACAGAACTGGTTGAAAAATACAATAAAAGCTGTCCGCTTAAAATTCAGGAAGGTATTCGTTTAGAAAATGTTACTCTTACAAAAGAAAGAGTTGTTCAGTATAATTTGACATTGACAAATGTAGAAAAAGCGACAGCCGAAACTGATGTGATACAAGAAGAAATTGAAAAAAGTCTGTTGAGTACCGCTAAAGCAAATCCGGGATTACAGGTTTTTAGAGATAATGATTATACTTTGGTTTATAGTTACAGCGATAAAAAGAAAGCTTTTTTATTTGATATAACTATTTTACCAGATCAATATAAATAATTTAGCGTTTTAAAAGACGCTGTTAAACCCGACAGGTTTTTGAAACCTGTCGGGTTTTTTGTTTAAAAACATATATTCATTCCGTAGGAATGTCTCGTCGGTAGAAATTTTAAATTGGGATTACAGATATACGTTCCGTAGGGACGTTTGATTATGGTTCAGCATATTCAATCGTTAGAACAAGTGTCCCTAAAGGACACAACCTAAATACCGCTTATAATTTTTTTCTACCAACGAGATATTCCTACGGAATATTGAATATTATTTAATTTTAACTAATTGATAAAAATAAACCCCGATAGTTTTCGAAAACTATCGGGGTTGTTATTTAAATGAGCTTATATTTCTATATGGTTTAGAAAAATCTTAAATCTTAAATTTTCTTTCTCATTCTCGCAACCGGAATATCTAATTGTTCTCGGTATTTAGCGATTGTTCTTCTCGCAATTGGATACCCTTTTTCTTTTAAGATTTCGGCTAATTGATCATCTGGAAGCGGTTTTCTCTTATCTTCTTCCTCAATTGTGTTTTGAAGAATCTTTTTTATTTCAAGAGTAGAAACGTCTTCACCCTGATCGTTTTTCATAGCTTCAGAGAAAAACTCTTTAATAAGTTTGGTTCCGTATGGTGTTTCTACATATTTACTGTTGGCAACACGCGAAATCGTAGAAATATCCAAACCAACCATATCCGCAATGTCTTTTAAGATCATTGGTTTTAGTTTGGTTTCGTCGCCGTCTAAGAAATATTCTTCCTGATAATGCATAATTGCATTCATGGTTACAAAAAGAGTTTCCTGACGCTGTCTGATCGCGTCGATAAACCATTTTGCAGAATCTAATTTTTGTTTGATAAACTGAACAGCATCTTTCTGTGCAGTCGATTTATCTTTCGATTCTTTATACGTCTGCATCATCTCCTGATAATCTTTAGAAACGTGCAGGGAAGGAGCATTTCTTCCATTTAAAGTCAATTCCAACTCACCGTCAACAATTCTAATGGCAAAATCCGGAACTACATTTTCTGTAACTTTATTATTTCCGGCAAAAGATCCTCCCGGTTTCGGGTTCAGTCTTTCAATTTCGTGAATGGCTTTTTTAAGCTGTTCATTAGAAACACTGTATTTCTGTAAAAGTTTATCGTAGTGTTTCTTTGTAAAAGCATCAAACTGATTTTCGATAATATCAATTGCTAAATCAACATATTCAGTTGGAGTTTTATGTTTTAACTGAAGAAGTAAACATTCTTGTAAATCACGCGCACCGACACCCGAGGGTTCTAGTTCGTGAATTACCGTCATCATTTTCTCGACCATTGCTTCATCAGTATAAATTCCCTGAGTAAAAGCCATGTCGTCTACGATATCCGGAATACTTCTGCGGATATAACCCATGTCATCAATACTTCCAACAAGGAATTCCGCAATTTCGCGTTCTTCATCGTTTAAAATAAAAGTATTCAGCTGATTGATTAAATCCTGATGAAAACTGATAGGAGCCGCAAAAGGTGTTTCGCGCTCTTCGTCGTCGCTGTAATTGTTTACCTGAGTTTTGTAATCAGGAGTATCGTCGTCGCTTAGATATTCGTCAATGTTAATGTCGTCTGCTTCGATTCTGTCTGATTCTGCATCATCATAATCGTCGTAGTCTTCATTTGCGTATTCGTCAGCTTCATAATCGTCTTCTTTACCAGCTTCCAAAGCTGGATTTTCGTTCATTTCTTCTAATAAACGCTGTTCAAAAGCTTGCGTAGGCAATTGAATTAACTTCATCAGCTGAATTTGCTGTGGAGATAATTTTTGGGATAATTTTAAATTTAAAAATTGCTTTAGCATAAAAAAAGTTGCTAAGATGCTAAGGTACTAAGGTACTGAGCATCTTATTTTGACGAATTATATTCGCGATTGAATTATTTATATTTTAAAAACTTAGAACCTTAGTATCTCAGTACCTTAGAACCTCAGATTAAAATTCTGCACTTCCAGGAGTTCTTGGGAAAGGAATTACGTCTCTAATGTTTGTCATTCCAGTTACAAACAATACCAAACGCTCAAATCCTAAACCGAAACCTGCGTGAGTTGCTGATCCAAATCTTCTGGTGTCTAAATACCAGTATAATTCTTCTTTGTCAATTCCAAGTTTTTCCATTTTTTCGACAAGAACATCGTAACGCTCTTCTCTTTCAGAACCACCAACGATTTCTCCAATTCCAGGGAAAAGGATATCCATTGCACGAACTGTTTCTCTTCCCGGTTCTGTATTGTCGTTCAAACGCATGTAAAACGCCTTGATGTTTGCTGGGTAATCGTATAAAATTACCGGACATTTAAAGTGTTTTTCAACCAGGAAACGCTCGTGTTCTGATTGTAAATCAGCTCCCCATTCGTTGATTAAATACTGGAATTTCTTCTTTTTATTTGGAGTTGAATCTCTTAAAATGTCAATTGCTTCTGTATAAGAAACACGTTTGAAGTTGTTCTCCAATACGAAGTTCAATTTCTCTAACAATGCCATTTCGCTTCTTTCTGCCTGTGGTTTAGATTTTTCTTCTTCAAGAAGTCTTCCTTCTAAGAATTTCAAATCGTCTTTACAGTTGTCTAAAGCATATTTAATTACATACTGAATAAAATCTTCAGCCAAATCCATGTTATCGTCAAGGTCGTTGAAAGCAACTTCAGGCTCGATCATCCAGAATTCTGCCAAGTGACGAGAAGTGTTTGAATTCTCCGCTCTAAACGTTGGTCCAAAAGTATAAATTTGACCCAAAGCCATTGCAAAAGTTTCACCTTCTAACTGTCCAGAAACCGTTAAGTTTGTGTGTTTTCCAAAGAAATCTTTTTTGAAGTCAATGTTTCCTTCTTCATTTTTTGGAAGATTATCCAAAGGCAAAGAAGTAACTTGGAACATTTCTCCAGCACCTTCAGCATCTGCTCCAGTAATAATTGGCGTGTTTACGTACACAAAACCTTTTTGCTGGAAATAACTGTGAACTGCATAAGACAATACCGAACGTACACGCATAATTGCACCAAAAGCATTTGTACGTACGCGCAAGTGAGCGTTTTCACGTAAAAATTCTAAAGAGTGTTTTTTAGGCTGCATAGGGAATTTCTCAGCATCAGAATCTCCAAGAATTTCAAGTTTGTTTACTTGAATTTCATATTTCTGACCTGCACCTTTACTTTCAACCAAAGTTCCAATTACAGAAACCGCAGCTCCAGTCGTGATTCTTTTTAAAGTTTCTTCTGGCGTATTTTCAAAGTCAACAACACATTGTATATTATTAATTGTAGAACCGTCATTTAAAGCGATGAACTGATTATTTCTAAAAGTTCTCACCCATCCTTTTGCATTCACTTCCTGTAACGTCGTCGTACTGTTTAATAAGTCTCTAACTTTTGTGTGTTTCATTTTTATATATAATTGATATTAAATAATATTCGTTTTGAACAACTGCAAATATAATCGATAATAATTAATTTGAGAAGCTGAATTTTTTATAGACTTTGTAATATTTCCATTTTTGTCATTTCGACGAAGGAGAAATCTCCGTAAGAAACTCGACAAAGTTAAGAATTACTATGCGAAGCTGCTTGCGGAGATTTCTCCTTCGTCGAAATGACAAATCGGGTGTTATTCCTTATGCTTGTTTTTTGTATTTTTCAAGATTCTCATTTAATACTTTCATAAGTTCAGCATGATTTATTTGCATTGAGACTGCCGAAAGACAAAATGGCGAACCGTATTGTTTAAAATTATACTGAATCATTTTTTTTCTTATAAGATTTGTTTCTTTTTGAATCCAAAAATCAGGATTGTTAACGTCTATAAGTAACATTTTTTGACTCTGTATTTTTAGTTCTGAAAATCCTTCAATGTTTTTCCAATTTATTAATTCAAATGAATTCTTTTTCGGATTAATAATAATTCCATTCCCATCAACAATTAGCAAAAGTTTGTTTTTTACTAATTGTCTAATTGAAATATATAAACTTAAACTAAAAAATAAAACGGAAATAATTCCTATTGCTTTTATTAAAATTGGACTTTTTAATCTAAAGCTGTTGAGATTCTCAGCATTCATGAACATCCAAATTCCTCCAATAACAAAAAGAAGAGAAACAATTAATAAGAAGAACGATTTTTTCTTACTTGAGTAGATTTCGATTTTTCCCATTATTATTGATTGTTGAAATTAAGAGTAAAGTCTTTACTTCTCCAAATTCTCCAATTCCTCTTTTTTAGTTTTCTTCTTCTCAAAAGTTAAAACCAGCGAAGGCAATACCACCAAGTTAGCAAACATTGCAAAAACCAAAGTACAAGAAATTAATCCTCCTAACGCAATTGTTCCGCTGAAGCTTGATAACGTAAAAGTCGCAAAACCTAGGATCAACACGATTGAAGTGTAGAATGTACTTACTCCGGTTTCTCTTAAAGCGCTAAAAACAGATTTCTTTACTTTTCCTTTATTTTGAGTCAGTTCATCTTTGTATTTCGCCATAAACTGAATAGCATTATCAACCGAGATTCCGAAAGCGATACTGAATACCAAAATCGTTGAAGGTTTTAGCGGGATTCCGAAATAACCCATTAATCCCGAAGTGATGCAAAGCGGTAAAATGTTTGTAATCAAAGAAGCTGCTACCATTTTGAACGAACGGAATAAATACAGCATCAAGATCGCAATAGTCAAAATCGCAAACAATAATGACTCGATTAAGTTGTGCGCCAGATAAGTTGTTCCTTTCTGGAAAACTAAAGCTTTTCCGGTAATTGTAACTTCATAACGGTCTTTCGGGAAAATTTCATCAATTTTTTTGCGAAGTTTTCCTTCTACTTTTGCCATTTCATCTGTTCCAATATCTTTCATAAAAGTCGTGATTCGCGCATATTGTCCGGTTGAATCAACGTAAGCTTTCATTAAATTCTCTTTACTGTTTTTGGTTGCATTTTTAGCATAACCCAAAATAAAAGTCTGTTCCTGAGAAGTCGGCAATTGATAATATTCAGGGTTTCCGTTGTAGAAAGCCTGTTTTGCATATTTAACCAAATTGACAACAGAAACTGGTTTCGCCAATTCTGGAATTTCAGAAATAGTGTTTTGCAATTCATCCATTTTACGAATGGTCGCCGGTTTCATGACACCTTTTTTCTTTTTGGTGTCAATCATGATTTCAAGAGGCATAACACCGTTGAATTCTTTTTCGTAAAATAAAATATCTTTAAAGAAAGAAGCGCTTTTTGGCATTTCACCAATCAAACTTCCTGAAACTTTCATTTGTCTGATTCCATTCAAACTTACCAGAAACAGAACAGCATAAATGCAGTAAACAATTGTCTTTTTTCCTTTAACGATAGTTGTTACTGTATTTAAAAGTGTCGAAATGTAAGTTTTGTCTAAATGGTATAAATGTTTTGCTTTTGGCAAAGGCATAAAACTGTAAATAATAGGCACAATAAAAAGTGTCAAAGTATAAACAGAAAGTACGTTGATAGAAGTTACTAATCCAAACTCAAAAAGCAGTTCGTTTCCAGTAATCATCAAGGTTGCAAAACCAATTGCAGCAGTTAAATTGGTCATAAAAGTCGAATGCCCAATTTTTGAAATAACACGCTGTAATGCTTTTGCCTGATTGTTATGCAGTTTAATTTCCTGCTGGTATTTATTAATCAGGAAAATACAGTTTGTGATTCCGATTACGATAATCAGCGGCGGAATAATTGCTGTTAAAATCGTGATTTTATAACCAAATAATCCAAGTGTTCCAAACGACCACGTTACGCCGACAATCAAAATACAGATTGAAATAAACGTAGCTCTGAACGAACGGAAAAAGAAAAAGAAAATTAAAGAAACAGTCAATAAAGACGCTCCAATAAAAAGTCCGATTTCGCCTTTCATGTTATCCGCATTAATCGTACGGATGTAAGGCATTCCAGAAACTTTAAGATCAATTCCGGTTGTTTTTTCGAATTTATCGATTTTCGGAACTAAATCATTTAAGATAAAAGTCTTTCTTTCAGCAGTATTTACCAGCGCTTTGTTCATGTAAATTGCAGAACGTACACTTCCGCTTTCTTTGTTAAACAACAAACCTTCATAAAAAGGCAGATTGTGAAACAAATCGTATTGAACACTTTTTAAATAAGCTGCGTCAAGTACTTTGTTTTCGTCAATAAACGGTGCTAAAACAAACTTTTGATTTACAGTGTCTTTTTCAAGCTTTTTTAAATCATTTAGAGAAATTACTAAATCAACTTCTTTGGCTTTTTTTAAACCATTCATTAATTCAGTCCAGGCAGCATAATTCTTTGGTGTAAAGAATTTAGGGTCTTTAAAACCAATAACAATTAGGTTTCCTTCTTCACCAAATTTGTCTAGAAATTTTTGATAATCTTTATTTGCAATATGATCTTTTGGAAGCAGGTTAGCTTCTGTATAAGTCATAGAAAGATTCTTCCACTGATAACCAAAGAAAATAGTTAAAGCAGAAAGTATAACCAGAATCGTAATTCTGTTTTTAAGTATGATTCGGGCTAATTTTTCCCAAAATCCAACTTGGACAGCGTTTTTCATAAAATCTTTAAAAATGGATGCAAATGTAGTGAAAAGTGCTCGAAATCATCTATAATCAATTGTATTTTACTTAACGTTAACACTAAAATGAAAGTTTGTTATTAATGATAATTTTCTTGGTTTTTGTTATAGAACCGCTAGCTTTTCTCATATTTGTAGTGAATTTTGATTTTGAAAGGCAAAAAGAATTCAAATTAAATCTGTAGAAAAATAGAAAAACATGCAGGAAAACAACACTACGACTTTTATTTTTTTAGCAATTCTTTTACTGTTAATCGTCATCATTTGTTTTATGATGTATCAATTAATGCAGTCCAAAAAAGCAAAAGAAGATGCCGAAAAGAGTTTTTATGCGCTTGAGGTAAAAGTTAACGATCTTCAGCTGGAAAATTTAGAATCAAAACTCAATCCGCATTTGTTTAAGAATATTTTAAATTCGATTCAGTCACATGCGTATCAGACTTATTTCGCTTTAGACAAACTAGCAAATGTTTTGGATTATATTTTGTACGAAAGCAAAAAGAAATTCGTGACTGCAAAAGAAGAAATTAATTTTGCACTCAATTTAATCGAAATCAATAAAATTAAAATTAGTCCGCTTTTTGAATTGAAGATTAAGACAAATATTAATGAAGATGATAAATTATACGATCAGCCTTTGTTAGCGCCTCTCATTTCTATTGATTTAATTGAAAATGCTTTTAAACACGCAGATCTTCAAAGTGCCGATGCTTTTATTTCGGTGGTTTTTGAGTTTAAAGACAATGCTTTTTTTATGACGGTTTCTAATAAAATATCCGATAAAAAAGTTCTCAAAAAAGAGAGAAGTGGTTTTGGCCATGCTACTTTAGAACATCGTCTGCGAATTATTTACAAGAATAATTTTAAACTCGATAAGTTTATTGAAAACGACGTTTACATTGCTCATCTTAAAATAGATTTACTTGAATACAAAACTGAAATGCTTGCTTCTGGACGATGAACTTCCGGGATTGACTTATTTAAAAATGCTTTGTGAACAAATTCCTGAACTGGAAATTGTAAAAACATTTAATAATCCTGAGAAACTTTTGTCTGATATTCCAGATCTGGATTTTGATCTCTTAATTTCTGATATCGAAATGCCGGGAATGGACGGCCTGCATCTAGCCGAAATACTCGAGAATAAATTAGTGATT
The DNA here is from genome assembly GCF_000016645.1 of Flavobacterium johnsoniae UW101. NCBI lineage: Bacteria > Pseudomonadati > Bacteroidota > Flavobacteriia > Flavobacteriales > Flavobacteriaceae > Flavobacterium > Flavobacterium johnsoniae. The sequence goes on along the minus strand of NC_009441.1, from coordinate 617,046 downwards.
TTTTGTACGGCTTATAAAGATTACGCTGCCGATGCTTTTAATATTGATGCTGTAGATTATATCACAAAACCTGTAAAATTAGAACGTCTTCAAAAAGCGGTTTCCAAAGCTTTTGAGCGTTTCGATAAAACTGATAATTCAAAAAAGTTTATTCAGCTCAATACAGACAAAGGAAAAACGCTGCTATATTTTAATAAAATCCAATATATTACAACAGCATCAAGTGACAGTCGGGATAAAACGGTTTTGCTTGCAGATGGAAGTTTACTGAATTTGAAAAACGTAAAATTTGATACGCTTTTACAAGAATTACCAGATGCTGATTTCTGCAGAATCAATAAAAAAGAAATTGTTGCGGTAAAGGCGATAAAATTCTTTAACCATAACGAAATTGTGCTTCATCATCTAGAAGAAAATAATAAAAATACATCTCTAATTCTGAGCGAAACGTATCGTTCTGATTTTTTGAAAAAGGTAAAATTATAACTTATTACAAAGTTTTTCCGACTTGTTACATACATTGAAAATTAGCTTGTAATTTGCTTTTTCACTTAAAACTCAGTTCTGATATTTGCGGCAATAAATTAAAAGAACGAGTTATGAATAACATTAAAAACTCTTTATTCTACGTTACCATTATTGGAGGATTTACCGCCCTCATTTATTGGATAATTTCAAAAGGCGCAGCAATTGAAGCCGGGCGTCATATTGTAAAGAAACAAATCGAGAGCAACCATTGGAATGATTTTCTAGATTCTATGGTTCACAATTTACAGCACCCTTTAGCTATATTATTGGCGCAGATCGTGACTATTATTTTAGTAGCGCGTTTATTTGGATGGTTTTTTAGAAAAATTGGCCAGCCTTCTGTAATTGGAGAAATGATTGCAGGTATTGTTCTTGGGCCGTCTTTGGTCGGGATGTATTTTCCTGAGTTTTCAGCAGCTTTATTTCCAAAAGAATCTTTAGGAAACTTACAGTTTTTAAGTCAGATTGGTTTAATTCTTTTCATGTTCGTAATTGGAATGGAGCTGGACTTAAAAGTGCTGAAAAATAAAGCACATGACGCTGTAGTTATCAGCCATGCCAGTATTGTAATTCCGTTTGCGTTAGGATTAACTCTTGCGTATTTTATATACCACACTTTTGCCCCAATTGGTGTTGAGTTTTCTTCTTTCGGATTATTTATGGGAATTGCCATGAGTATAACTGCTTTTCCGGTTTTGGCCAGAATTGTGCAGGAAAGAGGAATGCAGAAAACAAAACTGGGAACCATTGCCATTACTTGTGCCGCGGCCGATGATATTACTGCCTGGTGTATTCTTGCTGTTGTAATTGCTATTGTAAAAGCAGGTTCATTTACAAGTTCATTATACGTTATTGGCTTAGCAATTTTGTATGTAATTATTATGTTAAAAATCGTTCGTCCGTTCCTGAAACGTGTCGGAGATTTAAATTCAACCCGTGAAAGTTTAAATAAACCGGTTGTTGCGATTTTCTTTATCACACTTTTGATTTCTGCTTATGCTGCGGAATTAATTGGAATTCACGCCTTATTCGGAGCATTTTTAGCGGGAGCAATTATGCCTGAAAACAATAAATTCAGAAACATATTTATCGAAAAAGTAGAAGATGTTGCGATTATCGTTTTACTGCCTTTGTTTTTCGTATTTACAGGTTTACGTACACAAATTGGATTGTTAAATGATCCTGAATTATGGAAAGTAACAGGATTAATTATTGCGGTTGCCGTTGCAGGTAAATTCTTTGGAAGTGCTTTGGCAGCAAAATTTGTGGGACAGAACTGGAAAGACAGTTTAGCTATTGGTGCTTTAATGAACACAAGAGGTTTAATGGAACTTGTGGTTTTAAATATTGGTTATGACCTTGGGGTTTTATCAACAGAAATTTTTACTATGATGGTAATTATGGCGTTAGTGACAACTTTCATGACAGGTCCTGCTTTAGATCTTATCGGGTTTATTTTTAAAGATAAAATAACGGCTATTCCTCAGGAAATTGGAAATAAAAGCAAATACAAAATTCTGCTTTCGTTTGCGACTCCTGAGAGAGGAAAAAAGCTTCTTAAAATTGCGAACAGTTTAGTTAAAAAACAAGGTGATAACTCGATCGTAACAGCAATGCATTTATCATTGAGTACAGAAGTGCATTCATTTGACATAAAAGACCATGAACGTAAAATGCTGGTTCCTGTAGTTGAAGAATCACATCGCTTAAATCAAAATATGGTGAGCATGTTTAAAGTGTCTAATGATATTGATACTGATATTATTGATGCGGCAAATCAGGGAGAATATGATTTATTATTGGTTGGTTTAGGACAATCTATTTTTGATGGGACTCTGCTTGGAAAAATTCTTGGATTCACAACCAGAATTGTAAACCCTGATCGTTTAATTGATAAGTTTACCGGAAAAGAAGGTTTGTTTGAAAATAATCCTTTTGACGAAAGAACACGTCATATTATTACCAAAACTAAAATGCCGGTTGGTATTCTTATCGATAAAGATTTAGAAGAAGTAAACCAGGTTTTTATGCCAATTTTTAATAAAGAAGATGCTTTTTTAATTGATTACGCTAAAAAATTAATCAATAATAACGGTTCACAGATTACGGTTCTTGATGCCAGCGGCGATGTGAAAAATACCCGCGAAATTCAGGAAACGATAAGATCGATTGAACAGATTGCCCCAAATCATATTATGATTATGCATGACAGAACAATTAAAAAAGAATTCTTAGATGGTCAGAATTTGATGATTATAAGCTTAGACAGCTGGAAAAAACTTATCGAATCTCAAAGCACATGGCTGAATAATACGCCTTCTGTTTTGATTTTGAAGCCATAAGATTTTAGAAAATCTCAATGTTTTAATCCCAAATTCCAATTTTTATGATTGGGATTTGGGATTTTTTTTGAATTATATAAATGATTATATTTGTAGGATTTTATTTAAATAAATTGTTTATGGAAAAATTCGATGATAGCCAGCTGTATAAATTATTATATGGGAAAGACTTTTCTAAAATTAAAGATTTTTTAGAAAAATATGGTTTAGATAGTGTTGATAGGGGTGGTCGTACATTTTTAATGACAGTTGTAGTGGATGGTGATGAAAAATTGGTAAAAGATCTCTTGGCTTTGGGTTGTGGAATAAATAATAAAGATACTCAAGGATTAACTGCATTGCATTTAGCAGTGATTAATAATAAAGTAGATGCTGTGAAGGTACTCCTTTCTTTTGACTGCGATGTGAATATTGTGGATAACATCGGGAATTCAGCATTATGGCGTGCAGCAATGTCATTAAAAAATGATTCAGAGATAATTAAGCTTCTTTTGGATAAAGGATCTGATGTTAATTTAGCAAATAAACATGGAGTTTCTCCTAAAGATCTTTTAAATTGACTTGTCACAAAGGTTAAACTTTGAAAAAAGTTTTGAGAGAGTTAAAAATACAAACGTTGTCTATTAATTGAAATTTATTTTTTAAAGTCCAAGATCAAGGACATAAGAAATTTTAACTGCAATATTGTCCTCAAACTTCATTAACTGGTTTGGTCCGTAACGATAGAATCCGCCAAGACCAAAACCTTTGTAGATTTTATTTAATTCAATACCCGATTCAAAAAAACCTTTGTCAAGTGTTTTATATTCAGGACCAACATGCTGTTCAGGTTTTTCCATATTTCCCCATGCCATTCTGCTGACCAAAACTATTGTCGGGCGAACTTTTTTAAGAATTTTGATTCGGTTAAAGCCATGTTTGACCTGGAAGAAAATATACTGACTTGAGAAAAACTCATTAAAAAACATGGTTTCAAAGCTGTTTCTTCCAGCAAAAGTAATACGCTGGATAACGGTTTCTTTTGTAAGGTTGTTGGGCATTGTATTGTATAAATGCGTAAGCGGCACATCGCCTAAGGCGTAACCGCCTTGTAAAAGCAAACTTGTTTTTTGTCCGTTTAGATATTTCTTTTCATATTCAGTTTTGAAATCTATTTTTCCAAAATTAAAATCGTTGTCTAAAACATTTGGCAGGGACTGCGTGTACTGTAAAGTAAATCTCGGAAATCTCTTGTCAGATTCCGTTCTTCCTGTCGGCGTTTGCATAAAATCACTAAAAGGCGCCCAAACTATCGAAAGCATGGCAGTTGTCATAATGTAACTTGAATACAATTGACCGTTGTAATTAAAAAGATAATCGAACTTTGGTTCAATCTCCGTTCTGGCTAATTCAAGAACAGCTTCTGTTTTTGGGATAATTTTAGTTTGTACATTGGCTTTCCAGCTTGTATAATGATAAAATGTACTAATGTTAATTGGACGTGGATCGTAAATTTTGAAAACACGTTTGTCAACCGCAAAAACGGTACTCGCAATCTCACGAATATCATCAGTATAAGATCCATTAAGCCAAGTATTGGTGTTTTTGTCTAATAAAACGCCAGCGCCTAAATTGTATTTAACAACACCGTCTTTTGTGCCATAAGCGGTGTAACCTTCAATCCTAAAATTTTTAGAAAACTTATCATTTGTAATACCGCCTAGACCTAAACGGAAACCTTCATAATTGTTATAACTAATGATTTTCTTTAAATCTAAATCAACCGGACCAATAGGAATGTAACCGTTGATGATTTTTCGCCCAAATCCCAAACGTTTTTCAATTCTTCGGCTTACCGATAAACTGTCTAATAATTGATAGGTTTTCTGGCTCTTTTGGTCTAAAGCTTCTTTTCTGTACTGGTTCCAGAACTCTTCGGGTTTTTTACCTGCATCGTCTTTAATTTCGATATAAAGAGACGGATTTTTTATAGGAGTTTCGAGATTATAATGAATGTCGAAATTATTACTCTCAGAAAGTAAATAGGTAAAATCAGAAGCGGCTTTTTTTCTTGGTTCAAAATCTTCGGCAACGTCTCCGTCAAACTGAATTGTTCCGCCTAAAATTTTAATATCGTCGTCATTTTTTCCTTTTACGATCTTGAAAGTAGTATTGCTTTGGAACCATATTTTTTCATTCGGTACATAATTAAACTCATGAATACCGCTGATATCCAAAACACCTTTTATACGCATAACTGCTTTTGCAATGGCAAAATTTTGTGAGTCGATATATAATACTCCTTCTAAACCAGAAGTTTTTCTTTTGTGCTTGTTTTTAAAGTAAATCATAAAAGTCTCGCGCCCTTTTATGTTTACAGTATCTAATAATTTGTAATTATAAGATGCCGGTGCAGTATTCGAAATTGGATTTTCATATTTCGTTTCAAACAACTCATATTTATTGTCATAAATAGAAATTGACTGCAAATTGAAAGCAATAACCTCGTAAATAGGATTTTTAAAACCCGCTATTTTTGTCCCGAGAACGGTTTCTTTTAATTTATTATTCCCGAATTGGTATTGCGATACTTTTTCGGTTTGAAACAAATGCTGTTTGGTTATAATTTCTTTGAATTTATAATCAGAAGAATCTATGTTGATTTTCTTTTTATTTAAATCCTTATAAACTGCCGAAGAATCTATTCTTCCATCAATTGAGTCCGGATTAGCCGTTACGATAAGTTTATTATAGGTTTTGTAATCAAAACTTTTCAGCCTTTTCTGCGGATTGTTATTGTTTTTATTTGCAATAACTTTTTTGATAATGGTTAACGCCGGATTTTCATTAGAAACAATAACTTCTTTTAAGTCATCTGTTTTTTGGATTAATGAAATAGAGTAGAATTTTTTGTTTTCGGCCAAAGCCACAATTTTAGTTTGAAAACCAATATAGGAAACCGTAAAATTTCCGGATTTACTAAGGGTTTTAAAAATAAATTTTCCATCAACATCAGTTATCGTATTGCTGTTATCCGAAGTTGTAATTGTAGCAAATGGAAGAGGTTTGTTGTTTGAATCAGTTACAATTCCGTTTATTTGAAATTGCGCCTGAATACTAAGCGTAAAAAATAATGTCAGTAAACAAAATAGCCTCATAGAGAATTATATAGATTCAAAAACGAAAAGGATTTGATTTTGGTATGCAAAAATAAGAATAAAAAAATCCGTCTGATAATTTTACCAGACGGATTTCTAAAAATTCAGTATCAAATACTTAAACTTTCATGATTTCGGCTTCTTTTGCAGCCAATAACTCATCAATTTTTTTGATGTAAGTATTTGTTAAGTTTTGAACTTCTTCTTCTGCAGATTTACAGATGTCTTCTGAAGTTCCTTCTTTTTCTAATTTTTTGATATCAGTGTTAGCGTCTTTACGAACGTTACGTATACCAATTTTTGCATCTTCAGCTTCAGATTTTGCTTGTTTTGCTAAATCACGACGACGCTCTTCTGTCAAAGGCGGTACGCTGATAATGATAACGTCTCCGTTGTTCATTGGGTTAAAACCAATATTGGCAATTAAAATTGCTTTTTCAATGGCTTGTAACATATTTTTTTCGAAAGGCTGCAAAGTAATAGTTCTTGCATCCGGAACACTGATTTTTGACACTTGAGAAAGTGGTGTTGCTGATCCGTAATAATCAACAAAAACACCTCCCAGCATTGCTGGAGAAGCTTTTCCCGCACGAATGTTTAGAAATTCTTTTTCTAAGTGTGCAATAGAACCGTTCATAGATTCTTCAGTACTTTCTAATATAAAATCGATTTCTTCAGTCATTTTTTTTAATTTTTAATTTTTAGAAGATTAGATTTTTAGACTCAAAAATGGATTCTTCTAATTTGCTAACGATGTTGTTTTATTTATTGAAATTGCTTTTGAAAATTATAAAGATTATTAATCTTCTAATAATCTAAGCAGCCTAAATATTTACTACAGTTCCGATGTTTTCGCCTTCGCAGATTTTTAACAGGTTTCCAATTTTGTTCATGTCAAAAACAACAATTGGCAGTTTGTTTTCCTGGCTTAAAGTAAAAGCGGTTGTATCCATTACGTTTAATCCTTTTTTAAGGACATCATCAAACGAGATGAAATCAAATTTTACAGCCGAAGCATTTTTTTCAGGATCAGAATCGTAAACACCGTCAACGCGGGTTCCTTTTAAGATTACATCAGCATTAATTTCGATTCCTCTTAAAACAGCTGCAGTATCAGTTGTAAAATATGGGTTTCCGGTTCCGGCACCAAAAATTACAATTCTTCCTTTTTCAAGGTGGCGGTCAGCTCTTCTCTTAATATATGGTTCTGCGATAGATTCCATTTTTAAAGCAGTCTGCAAACGCGTTTTCATTCCTTTATCTTCAAGTGCGCCCTGCAAAGCCATTCCGTTAATAACAGTAGCAAGCATTCCCATATAGTCACCTTGCACTCTGTCCATTCCTGCGCTTGC